>NZ_AMQU01000016.1:0-515363 GCF_000307675.1 Paenibacillus sp. ICGEB2008 | reverse complement strand
TCAAAGTCTCTATTAACCTAAGACATTTTCAATCCCCACATTGTCCCACTCCCTTGTATTCGTATCTCGACCTTTAGCAAAACCTATCCAATGTAATGGGCTCGAAACAGATTCGATTCACTTCATAAATCACTTAATTAAACATGTTAATAAAGTTAGTAAAAAAAAGACCTTTATTAAGTGGATACAAAGCTACTCGAAAAAATCATCGATGGAGCGGTAAGGCTTTACTTCTATAGGATCTCTTGATAACACTACACAACAATACGTTCCCCCCCATATAACTAAACATAATAAAATGAGTGAGATCATAGGGTACTCTCCTTTCTCTTTTAGGTTATATATTTACTTTAGCCGATGAAACGCGTTTCAGGTCAAGTTGTAATTTGTCTTAACTCTTCAAAATTTTCTTCTTCAGTATCCGATTCACTTGTTCTGAACTGAGCAGCATAAAAAGAAGGAACACAACGACTGCAACTGGAAAAAAATGAATACTTACCTGTGAAGCTATAATCCCAAAAATGGGCGGGAGCAAAGTCGTTCCTGTATAAGCAACTGCCATTTGATACCCCATGAGTTTAGCGGAATTTTCCTTACCAAACCGTGTTGGTGTTTCATGAAGAAGTCCAGGGTAAATCGGCGCAAGCCCTAAACCAATAAGAATAAAACCGGGTAATAAAAAGGCAACAGGCAAAGGAAGCAACAAAATGAGTCCTCCTGCAACAGCAGTAAGTTGGCCAATTCGGATTAGCATACCATTATTTATTTTTATAGTTACAAACCCCGTAATAAGCCTGCCAACCGTGATTCCACCATAGTATAAAGATATCCAACCAGCAGCAGTGTCGGCTGTGATGTTCCTTGCGCTTACCAAATAGCTGGCTCCCCATAAGCCCACCGTGGCTTCCACACCACAATAAAACAAAAAAGCAATGAGCGTGTTCTTAACTCCTTTCATTTGAATTGGATTTTGTTTGGGTATGTTCTCAACTTGTACGATATTGTCATCCATCTGTGAGTAGTCTGATGGGGATTCAGAAATAATGGGATTTTGTATCGCGGTAACACGTTTCCATAATGGCAGTGTAATGAGCAAAATAATAACAAGGCCCCACTGAATCATGGATACGGCTGTGTAACCACTTCTCCATGAATTGTAGTTCGAAATGTAGAAAGACATAATTATTGGCCCCATGGTAGCTCCAACTCCCCAAAAGCAATGCAGCCAACTCATATGATGTGCCTTATAATGAGTAGCCACATACTGATTGAGTGCTGCATCAACAACTCCCCCGCCAAGACCAAGAGGAATTGCTAATAGTACAAGCCAAAATAATGAAGGCGCAAAAGAAAATCCAAGTAACGCTCCTGCAGTCAAAAAGCAGCTCATTAGGGTAATCTTACCTGTGCCTATTTTTTCAATGATACTTCCGCTAGCTAGACTTGATACAATGGTTCCGCCTGCAACGACCATGGATACTATTCCAGCTGGCCCAAAAGCTGCCCCAAGTTCCGGCCACATCACAGGCCATGCTGCCCCAAACAGGGAATCCGGGATTCCCAAGCTAATAAACGCTAGATAAATAATAATCAGAAACCAGGTTGCCAACATTCCTTTCCTCCTCTGCTCAATACGATGATGTCATTATTATTTAAAGACAATAATAGGACGTTCTAATTCTTTTAGAGTTAACCCTCTCAACCCTGTTTTAAAATCTTCATAAAATAAATCTGAGAGAACAATGTCAGGATACAAAGGCATCTCATGCTTAGCTTTGTAGGCTTCCAAAAAATGATAGAAAGCCTCTTCTTCTATATTCTCTCTATAGACCACAATTTGATTAGGATCGAATACAGACTGTAATATTTGAATAATTTCACATACACTATTGAAAAAAACTTCTCTTCCCTTGCTTTCATCCCAAACTATAGACGGAAGGAATTTGATTTCACCAGCCAATCCATGCTTGCCCTTTAAAACCCCATTACGCAAATAAATTCCCATCCCCGGTGGTGAATTTTCAGGAAAATAGACAGCCAGCACACATTGATCTTCATCGATCTGTTCTCTGTAAACGTATCCACATACAGCCGCATTTACATCATTCTCCACAATAACTGGCAAACCAAATTGGCTCTGCACATCCTCTGCCAGCCGAATTCCATTCAACCTTTCATGACTGCTGACTGTAATCTCTCCATCTACAGATTGTCCCGGGATTCCAATACCAATAACTTTAATGGAAGGATAAAGAGAAATGATATCTTGAATTATGGAATAAAATTGTGTAGCATCAAAAATTTGAAAGGGATGTTCTTCTTTCATGAGGACGTCCTCGTTTAAATTAACTACCGTGGTCGATACTACATCCATTCCTTGTTTTTCATTAATGTGTATAATCAGTGCCAGACTATACTCATAATTAAAACGATAGGTTAACGCATGTCTACCACCATTTGAAGGAACGATTTCATCTTCAAAAATTTCTCCATTATTAAGCAATTCCTGCATAAGAGTGTTGATAGTCACCACGCTTAAATCAGTCAATGCGGCCAGTTGGGGCTTTGTGGCCTTGCTAACCTGCTTCAATACTTTGCGAACCAGATTCAAGTTTATTTCTTTAATTAAATTTGTATTGGCTTTTTCCATACAGTGCTCCTTTGTTTACAAAATTAGTGAGACCACTTCATAAACCATATTTATAAAGTGATCTCACTAATCTTGTAGCAAAATATTACCTTTGTCAAGAGCATAGGATACTGGCTATTAAATAAGAACGTAAAATCATGGTTACAATTTACAATTCAAGTTTTAATTCTTTTAATTGGTTTACATAATAATATTTATGTAAACCAATTTATTTCATTATACAATACACTCGTGGAACATACTTACAATCCCGTTATTGGGATCTGAATATCCAGCTTATCCATCGCTTTTTCTTTTTCTCGATCTGTAACATGAGTATATACCGTTGTCGTTTGGATGGATGAGTGCCCTAATAGCTCCTGTACGGTACGTAGGTCTGCTCCTTTACGTAATAGCATTGTCGCAAATGTATGTCGCAGCTTATGGCTGGAATAAGCCTCCCGACGTTCTATACCCTTTTCTTCCTGGAATCGTTCAAACGTTTCTGTAGCAATCTGTTGAATAGAACGCACTGCCAGACGTCGGCCTTTTTGGGATACGAACATCGCGTCCTCTTTACCTCTCCACGGCGTCAATCTTTCCTCCAACGCTTGCTCTATAAAATCACATACAGCCGTTGGTACTGGAAGGGTACGCCATTTACGCCCTTTACCGAACACATCTAATGTGCGTCTTTCTCGGCTGTAATCCGAGACATTCAAAGAATGGACCTCCCCCACCCGCAATCCCATGTAGACCATGAGCAGAAAAATAGCCATATTACGATTTGCATATTTCCCTTCCACCGCAAGCAAAAATGGCTGAATGTCCTTCTCATCCAGATAAACGGGCATACGATTCTTTTCAGTCTTTGCTTTTTTAATTCCCGCTGCCGGATTGGTGCTGCATAATTCAAATTCCTGTAGCGCTCTAAAAAAACTATTCACCGCAGCATGCTTCCGGTTCCGCGTACTATCTCCGGCGCCTCCCTCCCGCGCTTTAGATAAATATGACATCACATGAATCTTTTTCACCTGGTCGAGTGGTTTATCACGCAATGTACGTAAAAACTGTTTTACATCCCCTGTGTAATTCTTTTGCGTATGTATCGTATATCCGGCATCCTTCATCCAGATCAAAAATGCTTCCAGCTCCTCATTATACACTTCATCAATTTCGTCTATAGTATCCAGATCCATATGACGCAATTCTTTTTTCATCGTGCTTGCCTCCATTCAGTTCAAAATCCAAAAAATGCTGTAAAACGATCATTTTCGTCTGATTTTTATCGACAATCCAATCGACATCTTATGCAGGAGAGCATCTAAAAGTCGTTTTAAACCTAAACTGCGTATAATTTATATTATACGCAGTTTTTTGAGCCCTTTTTAAGTATAAATAAAGCGTGTCTCTCTTGTCCAGTCTATGTACTTACCCTTTTTTGTTCATCCGATTATACGTCAACACATACTGCCTGTCTGACGGCAGATTCCTGCTGGACGCCTACATGTCTTATCATTTAAACTATTAAAAATTAATTTTTGAAAGAGCGGCATTACAGCGAAAACATGGGCCTCCATCGCCCCATCTTACAAACAAAAATACAAACATCACTTTCCACCAGCTGTAATCCTGCTTATTACTACATAATAATTATTATGTAAACTAAAACTGGAGGATGATTGTATGATTAACAAATTGCACTGGTTGCCGGTCGGTCAGCTTGATATTGATCGCTCCTCACTCAACCATCATGCACAGCCCGGTGAACTGGTGCGTCTGCAAATCTGGTCGTATCTGCTGGAGACAGATCACGGTCCGATTCTCATTGATACCGGTATGCCAGATTCGTTTATCGACAACCCGGATTATTTTAAAAGTACACCGTTTGAAAGACGCTTCATCCCCCGTATGACAGCCAATGATAGTATCGTGGCAGTATTGGATCGGATCGGCTATCAACCAGACGATATTCATGCCATCGTTATCTCCCATATGCATATGGATCATGCCGGAGGCAATCCGCATTTTCCGAATACACCGATTTATGTGCAGCAGACCGAAGCAGACGCTGCGATCGGTAATCTAGAGTATGCGCCGCCGGAATGCGTGCAGACGAACTTGAATTACCGACTGCTCCAAGGGGACCATGAGCTGGTTCCGGGCTTGCAACTGCTCTATACTCCGGGTCATTCGCCGGGTCATCAGTCCGCGCTGATCACAACAAAGGAATCGGGTCCGATCATGCTGACGATTGATGTTGCCTATACTCAGGAGAATTACGCAAACGACGTGCCATTTGACGGCTTTGACCGTGAACAGACGCGCCAGTCAATTGCCCGTATTCAGTAGATTGTGCAGGAGGTCAAGCCGAGTCTGTTGTTCTTCGGTCATGATCCTGAGCAAGTAGCTGTTCAGCCAGTATATCCACAATATAAATAATGATAAATGTTATAGCCTCTTATTCTTTTCTTCTCATTAGGTAGTTGTAACCTTTGCAGTTTTGGTTGGCTCCTCACCACAGCTTCCAGCAAATTGATAAGTGATTCCATATATGTGAAGCTAATTGTCCCTAATCTCCTGTTATCGCCAGCATAAGGAAGTATATCTAAGAACTCATGGGGTGAGTAGCTGTCGACACGGTATGGATGATGAGGATAAGTATTTTGCTGTCTCGTTCCGTTTTCCCTTGATCATCCAGCACGATATACTTAAAGAAGTCGAAAGGCAACCTTATATTCAGTCTATGCTTATTTCTAAAATGTAGATTTATTCATGACAAAGGGAGTGTTCATTTATTTATGAGTACCGAAATGCTGGAACGTCGAAGTGAGATTTTAAAACGAAACATTCATCAGCTGCTGGTTCAGGAAAATCAACACGGTGTGACACGGCAGGAAAATTACACGTTGCATAAAATGATCAGAGAGTTGCATCAAACCTCTCATGCCTTGAATACTTCCCGTTGAGATGAAAGGCTGCTACAAGAAATAAAAAAAATAACCTTCAGTTCCACTTCCTTAGTGGTGTTGAAGGTTATTTTTTATTTTTTATCCTTTTGAGCGACTCAGCAAATATAAGAAGTATGGCGCACCTATGATGGCAACAATTAATCCTGTCGGAATTTCTTTCTGTAAAGGTAAGGCTCGTGTGATCGTATCCGCTACGAGTACCAGAAGTGCTCCGACTAAAGCACACGTTACAAGCAACATTTTATGCTTCGGACCCACCAGCTTTCTTGCCAAATGTGGAGCTACCAAACCGACAAAACCGATTCCGCCACTAACCGACACACTTGAACTAGCCAGTCCGACCGCAGCCGCGAGGAGAAGAATACGTTCCTTTTCGATAGGTGTACCTAACCCGGATGCCGTCTGATCCCCCAAATTAAGCACATTCATAACATTTGCTTTATAGTATGCGAAAGGAAGCAATACAATTAGCCAAGGCAGCAGAGCCATTACGAATTTCCAATTTGAACCCCATATGCTTCCTGCTAACCAATTAGCTACAAACGTGTAGCTTTCAGGTGTTAACTTAAGAGTCATAATGATCATGGCAGCACTGATACCCGCCGCTACCCCAATTCCGCTCAGCAATAGCCTTGTCGGAGAAATACCTTCGCCTTTTTTGTAAGAAAGAGCATAAATCAGAATAGCAGCCGCTCCCGATCCAATGAGCGCAAGAGCGGGAAGTAAAAATAATGAATTCATCGTTTGCATCGATGGGAAAAGCAGTACAAACAGCATAACCATCAGCCCGGCGCCTGCATTAATCCCCAGAATACCAGGGTCCGCTAGGCTGTTACGCGATACCCCCTGCATAATGCAACCGGAAACAGCCAAACCTGCGCCAATCAGAATGGAAATAACCATTCTCGGCAACCGGAATTCAAACAGAATTAATTCCTGCTGTGGAGTCCCTTGTCCGAACAAGGTTCTAAAAAGCTCCATTGGCGAAAGCCGGATCGTTCCCGTATTCGCGCTTATGGTGAATGCAGCAACGAGCAATACAAGCAAAATGATAACAACGATCCAATCATGGATTTTTTTACGGTGACTTGCTTTGGCAATAGCCCCATTCGTAACGTTACTCATCTTACAGTGCCCTCCTTTCTTTACGTGCCAGATAAAGGAAGAATGGAACACCAATTAAGGCAATAAGTACGCCCACTGGTGTTTCCTCAGGTGCGTTAATCATACGAGCCGCCAGATCGGCAAAAACGATAAGTAAAGCTCCCATAATAGCCGAACAAGGAATAATCCAGCGATAATCAACCCCAACCAGTTTGCGCGTAATATGGGGAATAATCAACCCTACGAACCCTATAGAACCAACCAACGATACCGCGGCACCCGCCAGGATCAATACGAGAATCATCCCGGCGATCTTTACCATCCCAGTTCGCTGACCAAGACTCAACGCAATTTCATCGCCTAGACTAAGTAACGTAATAGAGCGTGATAACATGAGAGCACCGATAAAAGCTGCCACAACCCACGGAACGACAATGCCTAGCTGAACCCACTTAGTTCCACTAAGTCCCCCAGCGTACCAAAAGGCCAAATCCTGTCCAACATTAAAGTATAAACTGATCGTATCACCTAAGGCAGACAGCAACGCTGTGACAGCTGCACCCGCCAATACAAGACGAACTGGCGTAATACCTGATTTGGAAATAGCGCTTGTACCATAGACCATCACAACCGCCAAGGCTGCACCTACAAAAGAATACAACATTAACTGCAAAAAGGAAGTACCCGGAAAAAGAGCAAAGCAAATCGCCATCGTCAAGCTGGCGCCCGAATTCAGCCCAAGCAAGCCAGAGTCCGCAAGCGGATTGCGGGTCATTCCCTGCATAATGGCCCCTGCTACGGCAAAACAAACTCCGATTAACACACCACCCAGAATTCGAGGTAGACGGATTTCCCATATAATTTGATGGTTTTGCAGCTCAGGATTAAAATGAAAGACGGCGTTCCAGACCTCCTCCAATCTGATTGAGGCAGCACCAAATGATAAAGAAAGAGCGATACCGAACGCTAACAGTGCTAATCCGGCTGTCAGGATAAGCGAAGCCGCCCATGGCCGCGAGTGAAATTGAGTCGGCGGCTGATTGTGATTACTTTGAGCAGGACTATCCGAAGATTCTGATAATTTCATAACTATGGTTCACCCTTACTGTTGAATAGTATGTAGGTATCACGAAAACCTGTAGTGGAGATAATGTTTGATAATGAGAATTATTATCAAGCAATCTTTACTATTGTAAATTAATGTGGCAACGGCTTCAATAGCAAAATTTCGACGATTCTCTAATGCCCTGCTATTTTGTGAAAAAACAAAGCCCTCCGGCAAAAATACCAAAGGGCTGCCAACATTACCGAAACCATTACTTCTGTGAGACGTTTTCTTTATTCCGCTGGACGATCATATCTGCCAATTCTTCAGCTTGCCCCATAATAGCGATAGGATCGAAGTACCAGTATCGATCCTCCTGAAGCTCAAAAACCTTCCCATTCCGGACTGCACTTAGTGATTTCCATATGCTGTCTCCTTCATAACCGCTCAAATCCTTGTTAACCGTCAGAAAAATGTAAGAGCCAGCATATTGATTAATAACTTCCTTGGAAATTGACTTCCATTGAGTCTCGCCTAATAGTTCTTTTTGGACAAGTGGTGGAGGTGTCAAATTCAATCCTCTATAAACCGCCTGTCCTCCTCTGCCAAAATTATCACCGTATACATAGTATTCTTTATCTGTGGCTTCCATTACTGTGAAAGTATCCCCGGGTTGAACAATTCCCTTTAATTTGTCACGTGCAGCTTGCAATCGCTGGTCGTATTGGGCAAGCCATGTTTTGGCTTCCTGTTCTTTTCCCAGCAGCTCACCAAAAGCTGTCAGTTCCTCATGCACATTCTTGTATGTTCCATAAGGGATGACTATCGTCGGAGCAATTTTACTATATTTTTCATATTCAGAAGCATCCTTGGAACCAATCAGAATCATATCCGGCTGTAGAGCCAATACTTTTTCAATGGATACACTACCGCGGTCTCCAATGCTTGCAATGCCTTGTACAAGATCCTTTGAAAACGGATTATCCAGATAATATTTAACACTTCCCACAGGTTTAATTCCTAATGCTAATAAATCATTCTGGTACATATCTACTACAATCCGCTGAGGATGAATCGGAATCTGAATATCCCCATGAATCGTCTTAACTGTTTTCGTTGCAGCTGACTTTGATTCACCAGAAGCTTGATTTTGCTTTTCGTCTGGCTGATTTACCTTTCCACTACAGGCGCTAAGAATGACAATGACTGACAAAAGCATCGTCACAATCCACATTTTCTTTGTCAAACTCATTCATTCCTCTCTCTATTTACGAAGTCGCAATTGACTCTTACGTTCCATACTGAGCTTGGTGTAGGCGGCTATATGCACCTTTTACAGCCATTAATTCTTCATGTTTTCCTTGCTCGGCAATCCCTTGATCTGCAACTACAATAATGCGGTCAGCATTTTTAATCGTTGCCAGACGATGGGCAATCACGAGTGTCGTGCGACCTTGAGATAGCTCTGTCAGAGCTTGCTGAATTGCAGCTTCTGTCTCTGTATCCAATGCCGATGTCGCTTCATCCAAAATGAGAATTGGCGGATTTTTCAGAAACATCCGGGCAATGGATAAACGTTGCTTTTGACCACCGGACAGCTTTACGCCTCGCTCACCGATCATCGTATCCAGCCCTTCTGGATAGGATCGAACAAGTTCTTCAATCTGGGCTCGACGGGCAGCATCCCAGATCTCATCTTCTGAAGCATCAAGTTTGCCGTAAGCGATATTTTCACGAATCGTTCCATCAAAAAGGAATACATCCTGCTGTACGATTCCAATCATGGACCGCAGCGAATCCAGCTTCATTTCACGGATATCCATACCATCAATCTTAATGCTGCCTTCCTCGACATCATAGAAGCGTGGCAGCAAGCTGCAAAGTGTCGTTTTGCCTGCTCCTGAAGGACCCACAAGAGCTACAGTTTCTCCCGCATGAATAGCAAGGTCCACTTTGCGCAGTACCTTGTCTTTGTTTTCATAGCCAAACGTTACACCTTCAAATTGAATATCTCCGTTGAGATGCTTAACGGTCTTCGCACCTGGAAGATCCTCTACGTCAGATTCACTTTCCAGCAAATCCAAGTAACGTCGGAAGCCGGCAATTCCTTTGGGATACGTTTCAATGACAGAGTTAATTTGTTTGATGGGTGCGAGGAATACATTGGACAACATTACAAATGCGATAAATTCCCCATAGGACATCTGCCCCTTAATAACAAACCATGTTCCACATACAAGCACAAACAACGAGACCAGCTTCATCAGAATAAAGCTAATTGAAGAATTCCATGCCATAATGCGATATGCGATCAGCTTTGTTTTACGAAACCGTCCATTATTCTCAGCAAAACGATCCATTTCATGTGCTTCGTTGGAAAACGCTTGAACAACACGTATACCGCTAACGTTATTTTCAATCCGGGCGTTGTAATCCGCAATATCAGAAAACATGCGATGGAAAGCAGCATTCATTTTGCGACTAAAATACAAGGACAGGTAGATCATCAGTGGAACAATAATGAATGTCAGCACAGCCAGCTTCCAGTTAATGCTGAGCATGATACCGAAAGCCCCGCCCAGAGTCATCAGTGCAATGAACAAATCTTCTGGTCCGTGGTGGGCAATCTCTCCGATATCCATCAGATCGTTGGTCATACGGGAGACCAGATGGCCTGTTTTGTTATTGTCAAAAAAGCGAAAGGATTGCTTTTGTACTCGATCAAACAGCTTTTTACGCATATCTGACTCAATGTTAATCCCCAGCTTGTGTCCCCAATAGGTAACGACATAATTCAATCCGGCGCTTACGACATAAATCCCAAGCAAAGATAAACAGGCAAATAAAATCCATTTCCAATTTCCACTGGGTAGCAAATCATCAACTACCCGATTGACTGCAAGCGGAAAAGCTAACTCCAGCAGTGCAGCTAGTATGGCGCAAGTAAAATCAATGATAAACAAAGTCCGGTAGGGACGGTAATATTCAAAAAATCGTCTTAGCATATGACTTCTCCCTTCCTATTTAAATGAGCTGATTTATTTAGGTTCGACGGAAAACATGTTAACGGCCTCATCCAGTGATTGATCGATAGCCAGTGGTGAGTAGGTAAACCAAGGATCGGCCTTGATGAAATACACTTTGTGGTTTTTGACAGCCGGGAGATTTCTCCACAGCGCACTTTGTTCAATTTCCTTCAACATTCCGTCCTTAGTCGCTTCATCGTAAACCAGCATAATAATACGATCTCCTGACAGTTCAGGCAGTTTTTCCATCGAAATGCTATCGTATACAAAGTTATACTTCGGGTCCTTTGCGAGCTTCTGACGTATGTACTCTGGAGGATTCAATTCCAGTGAACGGTAGATGACATGTCCTACATTTCGCGCCCCGTACACTCTCAGCACGTCCTTACCGTAGGTCATATAAATGGTAATCTTTTCATCTTTCTTGAATTTTCCAGCCATCTTTTTTCGACCTTCTTCAGCCTTTTTGTCAAAACTAGCAATCCACTGATCGGCTTCCTTGTCCTTACCTAGTACGGCTGCGACATCCCGCAGCTGCTTAAATACATCTCCATCTCCAAAAGAAACGGCTACGGTTGGAGCAATCTTCTCCAGCTGCTCCCTCACTTCTGGCGAGGTATCTTCTGTTGCTATAATCAGATCAGGTTGTAGCTCTAGTACCTTTTCCACATTCGTTGGGTTCCCAATATCAGCAATCCCGTCAATCTTTCCTTTCAAATAGTCGCCTTCTAACACATGAGAAGCAGCCCCTACTGGTTTAACACCTAAAGCCAGCATCGCATCCAAATATTGTGTCGTGACAACCCGCTGTGGATTCGCAGGGATACTGATCTTTTTGCCAGTGGCATCAATATATTCGCGCATGGCAACTGATTTGGATTGCCCGTTAAGAGTATCCGTTCCACCCTTTTCATTGGTCTGGTTACTACTTGCTGTGTTTCCGCATGCAGCCAATACAACCATCAAAAAAACGGCAAAACCAAGCATAATTCCTCTTTTTAATCTGTTCTTTTGTTGCACAATATACGTCCTCCTTAGATATATGCCTTCATAAAATGATAGTGATTCTCATTATCATACAAGTGTTATTCTATCTTTTACCGTCTCTTCTTACAATACAAAAATTAAAAACTTCCATTTATGTGTATATATCGTCTTGGCAAAATATCCAAAAAAAAAAGAACTGATGCGTATTCTTTGCATCAGTTCGAAAGCTTCATAGGTTGGTTCACATGCCCATTCCTATTTGGATTGATCCACTAACTCCAGTTTGGCGGGAATCGATGTTTTCACGGTTTTACCTTGAAGTACATCCTTGGCTGCTTGCACTGCCAATTGTCCAATCAACTCAGGCTGCTGAGCCACAGTAGCTGTCAGCTTCCCTTCCTTAATTGATTTAAGCGCATCCTCGTTACCATCAAAGCCGATGACTGGAATATTCTTACCAGAGCTTTGAATGGCTTCAATCGCTCCCAACGCCATTTCATCATTGTGGGCAAATACCGCCTGAACATCCGGGTTGCCTTGCAGTAGATTTTCCATCACATTCAAACCTTTGGTCCGATCAAAATCAGCCGACTGCTTGGCGATGACCTTCAGGTCCTTATCTGCCACTTCATGGAAGCCTTTCCCACGTTCACGGGTAGCCGATGCGCCTGGAACGCCTTCCAACTCAATAACCTTGGCGCCTTTTCCGACTTGATCAATCACGTATCTGGCAGCCATCCGTCCTCCCTCGACGTTGTCTGAAGCGACTAGCGCTTTCACATCACCTTTGTCAGCGGAACGGTCCAGCGTAATTACAGGAATGTTCAAAGCATTCGCTGACTGTACCACAGTGGAGATAGCCGACGAATCTGTCGGATTAATGAGTAACGCATTTACTCCCTGTTGGATCAGATCATCCACATCATTACTTTGCTTCGCAGAATCATTTTGTGCATCGACCACAATAACCTGCAATCCTTGTTTTTTGGCCTCTGCAACAACTCCGTCTTTGAGGGAAACGAAGAATGGATTATTCAATGTTGAGATCGACAAGCCGATTTTAATGTCCTTCAGGTCTGCAGCCGCTTTAGGCTTCGCCCATTCGGGCGGTTCCAGGGAACACCCTGTCATGAGCAGGAGCAGCAAGGATGTCATGATTAATGTAAGCTTTTTCATATTTGTGTGTCTCCTTCTATGCAGATTAGGTGTATTATGCGGATTTTTTACGGTCAATCAATACAGCAATAGCAATGACGATTCCTTTTACGACCATTTGGTAAAAAGAGTTAACCCCCAGCAAATTCAAGCCGTTGTTTAGTGTCCCGATGATTAGCACACCAATTAATGTACCTACAATCCGTCCGCGTCCTCCCGAAAGGCTTGTTCCACCTAGTACGACAGCCGCAATGGCATCCAGTTCATAAGAAGCACCTGCTGTCGGCTGCGCTGAATTCAAGCGTGAGGTCAAGATAGCACCCGCCAATGCGGAAAGCATTCCCGCCAAAGAGTAAATCCAGATTTTTACACGTGGTACTTTAATACCTGAAACAATCGAAGCTTTCTCGTTGCCGCCGATGGCATACGTTTTGCGTCCGAAAGGTGTTTTATGCAGAATGATCCAAAGAGCAGCAAAGGTAATGAGCATCGTAATCGCCGGGACCGGAATACCAAACTGATAACCACGACCGAATAATTGAAATACCAGACTATCTCCGAGCCCCGTAATAGGGTTACCGTTGGTATAAACTAATGTTAATCCTCTAAAAATAGTCATGGTTGCGAGTGTGGCGATAAACGGAGCCATTTTACCTTTCGTAATCATCAAGCCGTTGACCATTCCCATCACGCCACCCAATGCACAGCCAATGATAATCGCCAAAATCGGATCGAAGCCGGCCAACATCATATTTGCGACAAACGCACTGGATAGTGCTAATATAGAGCCAACGGACAAATCGATTCCGCCTGTAAGAATAACGAAGGTCATACCAAACGCAATCAACGCATTAATAGATACCTGACGTAACAAATTCAAAATATTAAGCGGTTCCAAAAAGCTGGGATTTAAGGCCGATACAATGATCACCAAAATAATGAGCCCCAACAATGGGCCAAGCTTCTGTGTGATTTGTGATATTTGGATGCCTTTGCTACCTTTTGCTTCATTCATAGTTGTCATATTACTGTCCTCCTGTAGCTAGCGTCATAATATTTTCTTGTGTGGCTTCTTCCCTGCTTAGCTCTCCGCTGATCTTTCCCTCGTGCACCACGACAATACGATCACTCATGCCAAGTACCTCGGGAAGCTCTGAGGATACCATGATAATTGCGACTCCACGTTCGGTCAGTTCGTTCATCAACTGGTAGATTTCCCGTTTGGCTCCTACATCCACGCCTCTCGTCGGTTCGTCAAGAATGAGCACATTGGGACCGATACCTACCCATTTGGCAATAACCACCTTTTGCTGATTGCCACCTGACAAACTGCCAACCGTCGCTTCGGCTGATTGGGTTTTGATTTGTAAGCGCTTAATTAATGTATTAACAAAATCCATCTCTTTTTTGCCTGATATAAATCCTTTTGATGTAAAACTGAACAGATTCGTCAGCACCATGTTTTCCCGAATGGAAAAATCCAGCACTAAGCCCTCATCTTTTCGATCTTCTGTAATGAAGCCAATCCCTAGTTTCACTGCATCATCCGGCTTGCGAATAGACACCTTTTTCCCACGTACGTGTATCTCACCACGATCCAAAGTATCCAGTCCAAATAACGACCGCATGATCTCGGTCCGTCCCGAGCCCATCAAGCCCGAAAAACCTACAATTTCCCCAGAGCGCACTGTAAAATTCACATTTTCAAATAGACCTTTATGTGATGCGTTTTTGACCTCTAGCACCACTTCTCCCAAAGCAGGCGTTCTTACCGGGTAGCGTTCAGTCAGCTCTCTGCCAACCATTTTCCGTACAACCTCGTCAAAATTCGTATCGGGGATCGCTTGAGTATCTACGGTTTTCCCGTCACGCATAATGGTAATCCGATCACAGATCGCGAATATCTCCTCCATCCGATGAGATATATACACAATTGAAACACCATCTTTTTTCAAGGAAGTAATAACCTCAAACAGCTTTTGTATTTCCCGTTCGGTTAAGGCTGCTGTCGGTTCATCCATTACGATCACTTTGGCATCCGTCATGAGTGCTTTGGCTATTTCAATCATTTGTTGTTGACCCACTGAACACTCGCCTGCTTCACCGTTCAAAGGAAGGTTTACTGAAAGCTTGCTAAATTGCTCATTTGCTAGCGCTTTCATTCTAGAGCTATCTAGTAATCCCCACTTGGAAGTCATTTCCTTGCCGATAAATAGATTTTCCAGTACCGTCATCTCTGGCCATACATTCAGTTCCTGGTGAATAAAAGCAATTCCTTTTTGCTCCGCTTCCTTGGGGTTGGCAAAATAGGTTTCCTGACCGTCAATGATGATCGTTCCCTCATCGCGTCGATGCAGTCCGATTAAAATATTCATCAGCGTTGATTTGCCTGCACCATTTTCACCCATGAGGGCATGTACTTCTCCTTCACGGAGATCAAAGTCAACACCACTTAGTACCTGATTGGTTCCAAAGGCTTTGTGAATTCCTTTCATTTGAATCTGCATGCTATTCCCCCCTTTTTTATTCAACACTAATTTATCCAAAAAGAACTCCTGCCTGTAAAATACAATTGGCAAACGGCGTAGCCTCTCCTGTACGGATGACAGCTTTGGCTTGCCGAGTTAATGTCTTAAATTGTTCATGTGAGCAAAACTCAATGACGGCAGTCGGCTGAATAATCTGCGAATGCTCTAGTTGCTCTCCTGCAAAGGTGCGCATAATATACTGGAGTGCTTGTTCATTTTCTTGTTTGATTTCTTCGGCCAGTGTTACTTTTTCAATCATCATATCTGCGGCAATGACATCAACAACGTCCTGAAAGGACGGAATACCCAGTTTCAATGCCAAATCAATTTTGGTAACGCCTTCAGGAACTGGTAAGCCGGCATCAGCCACGACAATAAAGTCCGTGTGGCCGAGATCCGTTAGTATTTTGGATATATGACTGTTAAGAATTCCATGTTTCTTCATTATAATTGCTCCTCCACTTCACGACGGGTTGGCATTCCACCTTGCGCTCCAAATTTGGTAACAGACAAGGACGCAGCCCGATTAGCAAATTTCACACTATCTGCCAGCGATTTCCCTTCAGCTAGTGCTACCGCAAAAGCAGCGTTGAACGTATCTCCTGCACCTGTTGTATCAACGGCTTCTACCTTGTAAGTAGGAACCACAACTTCCTGTTCTCCGTCGAAAAATCGTACACCGTTGCTGCCTTCCGTTACAAACAACTTGTTAGGATACTTGCGCAGTGCTTCTTGAAGACTCATATCCTTAAACATGATGGCGGCTTCATGCTCATTTGGCGTAATGTAGGCTGCATTGGCAATTACGCTTTCTTCCACCTCACGAGCCGGGGCTGGATTCAGCAGCAAGGGTACCTGGTACTTCGCACAAATTTCGCTTACATAGACAATCGTCTCCGCCGGTATTTCCTGTTGAATTAATACAATATCCGAACTTCGAATAACATCAAGCGCTTCTTCCACGTAAGCGGGTGTAACTTCATTATTCGCTGCTTTTACCACGACAATACTGTTATCACCCTCGGCTAGTACAATGTGTGCTGTACCGCTTTCCATATGTGTAACCGGTTTCACATAGTTAATATGAACATGATTTTCTTCAAAATTGCGTAAAATCTGTTGTCCCAAATGGTCGTCTCCTACACGTCCAATCATCGTAACGTCCGCCCCGAGTCGTGCTGCAGCTACTGCCTGATTGGCTCCTTTACCGCCAGGTACGGTTGTAAAGCTTTCTCCCAATACCGTTTCACCAGCACCGGGACGCTTGGAAGAAGTAACTACGAGGTCCATCGAACTGCTTCCGATAACCGAAATTTTAGCCATGATGATCCACCTTTCTCGTTGTTTCCCGTTCGATAAATTTGACGGGCAATTGTATGCTTGAATAGGTAAGTACTTTCGAATGAAGATTAGGTACACTTGACTTCGTTGCTTGCGACTGCTCAATCAATTGAATGAGCAGACCTGCCGCTTCCCAGCCCATTTCATAAGCAGGCTGCCGGATTGTTGATAATGGCGGAAATAACAAGCTGCTTAATGGTATATCATCAAACCCGATAATTTGAACATCTTCCGGGATTTTCTTTCCTAATCTATGTGCTTCATGCATCACCGCGGTAGCTACAATATCGTTACTGGCAATAACTCCGTCCGTATCCGGATACTTGCTGAACAGCTCTTTAGCCCATAACTCAGCTTCCTTGAACGAAAAGGACGTTGTCTCGACGATATGGTAAGCAATACCAGAATGCTGAAGCTCTTCCACTGCTCCGCGAAAACGATCTTGTGCTGGACGAATATGAGCAGGACCCTGCATGACTGTAATTTGTCTGCTGCCACGGGCAACCATAGCCTGTGCAGCCAAGCGACCGCCATGAGCTCCATCCGCATAAACGGAGAGACTGTCACTGGAAGTCCGATCGAGAAAAACGACTGGTATTTTCAGTTTGGCGTAACAGTCGGCAGCAGGGTCATTGGTAGATGAAATAACCCCAACAACATTATTTTGAACAAAAGTATCCATGTAATCTAATTCTTTTTGGCGATCCTCATCACTATTACCGAAAATAATACGAAAATCATTTTCCTGCATTCGATCCTCCACCCCACGAGCCAACAAGGGAAAGTAAGGGTTTGTAATATCCGGCAGCAGCAGGCCGATTAATCTGGATTTCTTTTTATACAGAGAACGTGCAACTTCATTAGGCTTGTAATTTAGCTGCTTCACCGCAGCTTCAACTTTTCGCCGTGTATCCTCGTGGACATAGCCGGTTTCATTAATAACTCGGGATACGGTCGCCACGGAAACACCTGCAAAACTTGCTACTTGCTTAATTGTTGTCATAATGTAGGTTCAACTCCAATTGTGTAACCGGTTACAGATATAAAATATCATAGCATTTATTTTTTGACAAGCATTAAATATTTGCACGTCGAAAGCATTAGCCGTATAATTCTTTTTGTAACTGGTGAAGTTTCACCTTTCGCTTACACTAAAGTAGGCAGATTCACTCTCAGTTGCTTAATAAAATATATATATGGAGGCATTTCCTGATGAATATCGAAGTTTGGTCTGATTATATGTGTCCGTTCTGTTATATTGGCAAACGCCGTTTGGAGCAAGTCTTGCAGCAGTTCCCACATCGCGATGAGGTTCAATTGACATTCAAGAGTTTTGAATTAAATCCGAATGCTGTGAAAGATAGTGGTAAGACGATTAATGAGGAACTATCAGCAAAATATGGCGTTAGTCTGCAAGAGGCTCATGCCATGAATGATCGCATGACCGAAAACGCACGTTCTACAGGTCTGAAGTACAATATTCATGCCATGGTGCCGACAAACTCTTTCGATGCTCACCGTCTAACGCATTGGGCTCACACACAAGGCAAAATGCTGGAATTGAGCGAGCGTTTATTTCAGGCTGTCTTCATGGAAGGCAAGCATACTGGGGATCATGAAGTACTGGCAGCGTTGGCAGCCGAAGTTGGTTTGGATCATAACGAAGCCGCTGCCATATTAGCCGGTGACCGATTTACCGACGAAGTTAGAGCTGATGAAACTGAAGGTGCTAAGTTAGGCGTTCAGGGTGTTCCATTCTTTGTATTTGATCGAAAATTTGCTGTTTCTGGTGCTCAGCCTGAGGAGGTATTTCACGATGTGCTTCAAAAAGCATGGGATGAACGTTCTCCTTTCACTATGATTAGCGGCAGCTCGTCCAAGCAGAATGCAGCTGGTGTATGTACTGATGATGGTTGTGAGCTTCCAAGCCGCGAGAGCTGATCAGCCAATGAACTAAACCTCTTTTTAGATAACTTATGAAAAAGCGTGCCTGCACCAATTAAACCTGATGCGGCACGCTTCTTTATTTTTTTATAGTGATTTAATCATTCCGCCGTCCACAAGAATGGTGCTGCCGGTCAAATAGGATGAAGCCGATGACGCCAGAAAAGCAACGACTTTACCGAACTCTTCAGGCTCACCGTACCGTCCCAACGGAATGCCCTCTTCTGCTTGTTTGCGAACTTGATCCGTCGTTTGGTGGGATTTTTCGGCTCGATGCTCGTCCAAGCTACGTACGCGATCGGTTGCAATTCTCCCTGGTGCTACAGTATGTACCAGAATATTATATGGGGCTAATTCCATGGACAATGTTTTCGCCAATCCGGCAACTCCAGTACGTAGTGTATTGGAAATAATTAGGCCCGGAATCGGCTGCTTCACTGATGATGAGGCGATATTTAAAATTCTACCACTTTGTTGTTTTTTCATATAGGGTAACGCCTCACGGATCAACCGGATATGACTAAGTAAATTTTGCTCAAAGGCCTGCATCCATACTTCATCTGTAAAATCATCAAAGGTGCCCGCAGGAGGGCCGCCCGCATTGTTAACCAAAATATCGACGGTGCCAAACCAATCAACTGTACGGCGGATGGCCTGGGAGATATGTTCAGGTTTGGTTACATCACAAACTACATATTCAACGCGACCACTCGCTGTTTCCTGTAATTCGGCCTGAGTCCGCTGAAGCTCTGCTTCATTTCGTCCAGAAATAACAACATTCGCACCCTCACGTGCCAATTCGCGTGCACTTGCTTTGCCAAGTCCTTTACTGGAGCCTGCAACAAAGGCTGCTTTTCCCGTTAGTCCTAAATCCATCTATGACACTCCCTTTTCTGAGATTTCTCTATTTAATTGTACACATGACCAGCACATAATGCGAATAGCTAGGTACAAAGTAGCAAGGCAACACAAAAAAGGACCTGACATTTAGTCAGGCGCCCTTTCTGTTATACACTATTTTCTTGGTTTATAGCACTATAATGCTTCAGATATTGTTGACTGCTCATATACAACAACGGACTGGCTCTCAGGCTCCCATTTAACATTTGCTCCCAAAGCCTCTCCGATTACCCTTACAGGTACCATTGTAGTTCCATCCACTATGGATGCTGGTTGCTCGATAGAATACGGCTGGCCGTTAATATATGCTTTGGCGCTATTCACGAATAATTTGACGGACACACCATTGCGACTGACAGTAACAGCCTTTTCTTTCGGATCCCAGGAAACCTTGGCATTCAGAGCTTCGGAAGCTGTTCTAAACGGGACAAGTGTGGTGCCATTGCGGTTAATCGGCTTGGCATCGTATTTTTCACCATTCACGAACAGCTTCATACCTGATGACCGTCCAGCCTTGCTCAAGAGTACATCCAGCTTTTTGTAGCTATCCAGATTGGACACATCAGCCAAAACTGCCTCCTCCTGCATGTAAACGGCATCTGTTACATTTCCGTTTTTATCCAGTAGCTCAGCAGCCTTAGTTAGTGCTTTGTCAGAATTTCGGATCAATTCAAGTTCAGCTACCTGCCCCGAGGTCAAACGATCCGGGTATTTTGTAAGCAGCAGATTCGCAATAACCGCTCCTGCCGGCTTATCTTTTGTATTTTCTACTGCTTGTAGCAGACCGTTATATCCGTTGTGTCCCTTGCGACCTTTTTGGTCTTTGGACTCCCCGTATGTATCATCCGTTACTGCAACAGGGGTGTTCTTTTTGATTTCGTCGTGTTTATCTTTTTTGCTGCTCTTTTCATTCCGGTCTTTATCAGACGCCTTTGCTTCCTGTTTGTTCTCCTGACCATTTCCGCGCCCCTGTTTGGCTTCGGCTGTTCCTGCTGCCAGTCCCAAGACCAGTATACACGCTAATAATGCTGTCCAAGTGTTTCTCATGATGCGCTTCCTCCTTATAGTAAAAGACCAGGTTTAAATGTAACCTACATATATTAACGGCTACTATAAGCTGAATATGAAGCCCTTTTTTACTAGTGCTGCATTTGTAGGGGCTGATGGCAGAATCATTATAATAAATTTTATTATGCTTCAACCTATTTCCACAGTATAATGGGAAATGCACATGCAATTTTAGGATTAACGTTTACATTCGTATAATAAAAAGAAGAGGAGACAGACATGTTCGGCACCATTCTTTTAGACGTTGTTTTACCTATCTTTGTCCTTATCGGTTTTGGCTGTATCATGCAGTATTATTTTCGATTGGATTTGTATACCCTAGCTAAAATTAATTTTTATTATGTCACCCCTGCAGCTGTGTTTACCGGTCTTTATAACTCTGAAATTTCTTTAATTCTCATGGGTGAGGTTTCACTTTTTTATGCCCTGTACATAGCTATTCTGTACGTAATCAGTACTACTGTTGCCAGATCTCTGAAATACAGCCCCGGAATGCGTGGAGCTTTTACAAACAGTGTCATGCTAGATAATTCAGGGAATTATGGTCTACCAATTAATCAGTTGGTGTTTAAAGGTGATCCGCTGGCTATTTCTGTCCAAGCTCTGATTATGACTTTTCAAAGCTTTGTTACATTTACATATGGTACTTTTGTTGTACAGAACGGTAAGGCCAATACACGAAAAATTTTAATTAATTTTTTAAAAATGCCTGTCCCCTACGCGCTTGTGCTGGGCCTGCTCCTGAATCTACTGCACAGTCCATTGCCTAATTTGCTGGCTGAGCCTCTAAATTATATTAGCCATTCGATGGTCGCAGTGGCTCTGCTTACTTTGGGAGCACAAATTGTGCAGTATCCTTTTCATTTGCGCCGGACAGCCGTGTATATCAGTATGGTATTACGCCTAATTGCAGGTCCAATAGTTGGCTTTATGCTCGTGTTTTTTCTAGATCTTAAGGGGATTCCCGCTCAAGCATTGCTCATTGCATCAGGTATGCCTACCGGTGTTAACACGAGTATTTTGGCAGAAGAATATAAAAATGAACCTGACTTTGCGGCACAGACAGTATTACTTTCTACGATTGTGAATGTCATTACGATGACCTTATTAATTTCAATATCCCGTCATCTTACTTGAGGTGTATGATAAATATAAAGCTTGATTTGTAACGCTTTTTGTCTGACGACAGGAGCGTTTCTTTTTCAATTAAAATAGGAACACACGTTCGTTATTGTACCTCTTTTTCTGTTTATAGTGGTGTGTTTGTTTGACGATGATGGTATGCGAGAAGGAATTTTTTCTATTATGAATTTTTCATATAGTGAAATAGTTATATTTTTGAATTTAAACCTCTGATTCCTCCAAAAATAAAGCCAGCTCGCTCATTAGAGTGGCTGACTTAAAATTATTTTTATGAAGATTTAAGGCTCAATTCCCCATTGCTTGATCCCAGACAGGTAAGCGGTTATTTTAGTGGAATCTTGTAAGCTATTTGCTGTGGGATTAAAGGAATAATCATCAGTTTGTGTATAATTGCTCCAATCCGCTTTGGATATCCGGGTTTGTAGCTCAACACTCTGACCAGGCTCTAAAAAACCTACTGCCGACTTAAAACCAATTTCTGCATAAGAATCTGCACCTGGCTTCGTATTAGTTAATGTTTTGAAGTTAGCAATGACATTCTCTGTACCGATGCTAGACCAATCCGTAAAGAAGTTTTGTGATTTCTCCCCGTTAACGGTGTAATAATAACGCAATGTCACATCTGCTAGGGAAACGGGTGAGCTTCCTGTATTGGTTATTTTAAACTTGGAACTGATCGTATTACTTGTTGCAGATACATTCCCATTGAAGGATTGCACCTTCAGAGCACCCTCGCCTGTTCCCGGCTCACTTGGCGTATCCCCTTTCACCGTAATCGTGAACAACGCATCATTGCCTGTACTAAAATGGAAGTTGAGCGTTGTCTCTCCTTTAGGAAGTTTAGATAAATACTTGTTGGTAAGAATAACTGTTTCTTCACTAACCGTATAATCTTCACCTTTGTTCAGTGCCACACTCCCCTGCTTGATCGCTTCTAGTGTATTACCGTTAAGAGTAAGCTTGACAGTAATATCGGTATTACTGTTAGCCACTTCATAGGTTGCAGCCGTCGGCGTAATACTTGCTTGCCCGGTAGATGGCTGGTCACCACCCACACGATCTGCCACCAGAATGCCGCGGCCATTCGTTCCCAGATAAGCGCGTCCGTAAACCCGAGGGTCCCCAATAATGGTGGTCACTCGAGCATATTGATGCTTGTCATCATTAATGCGCACCCAGTTTGCTCCAGCATCGTCCGAACGATAAAATCCACGAGTTCCGTCAATCTTACCAACGATAAACACTGCTGCATTGGTGCGATTGGGTGCTGCTTTGCCAAAGCCTACAAAATCCGCCTCCTGCACATGATCAAGCTTGGTGAATGTAATACCTGAATCCTTGGAATGCCATAAGCCGTATGGCCCTCCGTCCTCGGAGCCTCCAGCAAACCACACATCTCCTTCCGCTCCTCGTACAGCACCAATATCTGCATTCCCTACACTTGGCAAACCAGTAACTGTGGATGGTGTGAAGGATGCGCCTCCATCAACACTTACATATATTTTCCCAGCAGCAAACGCGTAGTATTTGTTAGGATTTACTCGGTCAGAGGCGATCTTTGCATTAGCTGGAACTCCGGTGCTTGCTGTCCATGAGTTTCCTCCGGTTTTGGAATAAAATACACCTTTGTCCGATGTACTCCACAGCAATCCATTACCATTTGCCGCTACAGCGATGCTGCCTCCTCCTGCTGTACCGGAAGGCTCGCTATTAGCTTTGTACCAGTTCGCTCCGCCATCATTGGATAATCCGATAGATTTGGCGTTTGGATCTTTTTTATAGTCCGCTTTACCTACCCGAGCCATAAAAGAAGGGCTTAACTCGGCATAATCAATGCTTTCGCTGCTTGTAAAGGTTGGATTATCCAGCATTTTAGCAGGAGCCTTGAACAGGTCATCATGTCTGAATCCGGAGACATCACCCACTGCACTCACCAGAGGAGCTCCAGTTGGAGGGCTCACCAAATCCAAAATCGCCGTTTCTTCTACCCCTTTAGCGGCTACCGAAATGTCCAGCTTACCTCCCTTGTCCCAATTGGTCAGATTTTTAGAGCCATAAATCGTAGCTCCTGTGCCGTACAGCATATGATCTGAATTAAATGGATCTATTTCCAGATCTCCAATCATCCAGCCCAGCTTGGGCGATACTTCCGGCGGTGCAGGATTGGCATTGAAAGTCAGCCAAGGCGCACCGGATATATCCAGATTGTACTTCAGCTTACGAGCTGGATAACCATCAAATTCCCAAATAGGGCTCCAGGTTGCCCCACGATCAGTACTGCGGTAAATCGTTTCATCCGGCCACCAGGCATTCAACGTTGCAACCATAAGTGTACCTGGCTTCTGGGCGTCCACTGTCAGTCCACCATATCCAAAATGATTGTCTGCGCTGCTGCTGGCAACGGGGCTAATGTTAGTCCACTGTCCACTGGCTGTATTCAGTTTCCACAGCTCACCCTTTGTTCCATCATACGGTCCAGCTCCATCGCTGTAAGAAATATACAGGTCGCCATCTGGCGATAAAACGCCGTGATGTGGCAAATAGCCTGTAGGCTGGCCCGCTATAGCAGACCAGGTTGTCCCGCCATCAGTACTGCGATAGACACTTTGCTTTTTATCTGCGACACCCACATAGATGGTCTGTGTTGCTTTACTGGAAGAGCCCGTTTTTTTGTCAAAAGTGATCCAGGCTAAACCGACAATATCACTGGTGTATTCATTGGAAGGGTCCTGTACATACGTCCCCGGATTCGGAAAACTACTCACCTTGCTCCAGGTCGCCCCGTAATCGGAGCTTTTCCACAATCCATTACCACTTCGAGCTCCGAAGAATAATATATTGTTTTTATTCGGATCAATTGTCAGACGTTCACCCATCGAGCGTCCCGGCATATTGCCTCCTACCTTGAAGGGGAGCTTCGTCGTCTGCCACGTATTCCCCTTGTCGGTAGAGCGCATAATTTGCCCGTTTTGTTTATCCCAGGAATTAGTATACGTGCCTGTAGCTATATATACACGATTCGGATCCACAGGGTCGGTGGCTAGTGCATCGACACCATTTTTGTTCCAATCTTCCCAGCCCACAGAATCCGTCAGCGGAATCCAGCTTTCACTCGCAGGATTCCAGCGGTAAGCTCCTCCAATATCTGTACGGGCATAGATCAGATCTTTTTCCGTTTCATTAAAAATAATACCAGGTACAAAACCACCTCCACCGCCTGTAACGACACTTTTCCAAGTATAATCGTCACTTGGAGCAGCATGGGTGGGTGCTATCATGCCTGTCCAGGAAGCACCCGCTACTATAAGCGCCAAACATACAATTCTCAACCTGCTTTTTGCCTTAGTCAATGAATTCAACCTCCTTCTCCGTAATCATTTAAAAATGCAAGTCATTTCGAGCTAAAAGTAAGCAGTCAATTGCGGATTCGTTCCTATCGTTATTATTCCATTCATCAATCAAACAAGCGTTCTCTCAAGCTCACCTCCAGTAATCCAATAGATTTGCAACCTCTTTTTTGTTAGCGCTTACATCGGTGTCTGCTCAAAAGATTCGTCATCTTTTTCTCATTTCCTTGTGTGAAAAATCAAGATAATGTAATAGGATCTTCTGCTTGATAACTTGTAATAAAAGAGTTGGCTTCCACTTACAGTTGATACCTCTTATAAATTACTAATATGAATTTTTCATATAATGAATTATTTTCTTTAAATTTCATTCGAACGAGGTACCAAAATACTTTGATTTACAGCAAAAAACCGCGCTATGCGCGGTTCGGGCTTCCGTAATGCTATGGCTATTCATTAATAGGTTGAAATTACTGCAAATATTCAAGCGCCAGCGCTAAAAAAATATGTCCTGAGATGAGTAACGCACGCTCATCAAAATCAAAACGAGGATGGTGGTGAGCAAAATGGGTTCGTTCATCCTCATTACGAGCGCCCACAATAATAAAAGCTCCAGGTCGTTGTTCTAGATAATAGGCAAAATCCTCTGCTCCCATGGCCGGTTTTAAGTCCATAAAAGCATCTGCTCCATACAGCCTACTGACTAGCTCACGTACCCGTTCTGTTTCGGCCTCGGCATTCACCAGAGCAGGATAACCATTCAAATAATCAATTTCGTATCCCGCATGATAAGCATCCGTTAGACCTTTTACGATACTACGAATTTCGTTTTCGACTTCCTTGCGTATATCCTTATTAAACGTACGTACGGTCCCTTCAATTTTGGCTTTATCTGCAATTACATTAAAGGCAGTTCCTGCTTGAAATACCCCAATCGTTAACACTGCTGATTCCGTAGGGTCCACTCTGCGACTCACGACCTGTTGTAGTCCGTTCACAATTTGACTTCCAATAACAATGGAATCCACTGTCTGATGCGGTCTGGCGCCATGTCCGCCCTTGCCGTTGATTTCAATTGAAAAGGCATCGGCAGCAGCCATTGCCGGCCCACCCTTTAAGCCGATTTTGCCCAGTGGAATTTCCGAGGAAAGGTGAATACCATATACTGCTTCCACCCCATCCAGACAACCATCCTCAATCATGAATTTGGCTCCGCCAGGCGGTTTTTCTTCGGCATGTTGAAAAATAAACACAAGCTTTCCCTTCAGTGTCTTACGGTGATGGCTTAACACTCGTGCCACTCCTAGCAACGCAGCTGTATGACCATCATGTCCACAAGCATGCATAACACCGGGAACGGTCGATTTATAAGGCGCATCCTTTTCATCCTGAATAGGAAGTGCATCAAAATCAGCACGAAATGCAATCGTTCTACCTGGCTGCCCGCCTTCTAAAAAACCGAGCACACCGTTTCCACCGACATTCGTTCTTACTTCAATACCAAAAGAGCGTAATTGGTCTGCGATAAATGCAGATGTATTCGTTTCCTCAAAAGAAAGCTCTGGATGCTGATGCAAATATCTTCTCCACGCAATCAGTTCTTGTTCACCATCTTTTAGTTCCTGAACCCATTTCTCCAGCATATTACCCTCTTTTCCTATTGAATTTATATACTTCTATCCTTATCTTACCATAAATGATTCCAATAAGTTATATATGAATTACCAAATAACTGTATACCTGCGTTTTTACCAATGTCAATGCAAGTTCTAATTGGAACGATCCATGAACAGAAGGCTTGAAATGACAACAAAAAAGCCGACAAAATATTCTCCTCGGCTTTTTTCTGGTGGTTTTCTATTATGAATTTTTCATGTATTGAAAAACTGACTTATATTCCCTCGTACTGGATGTGTTTGCTCCCTATACTCACCATTCGTATAGCTTCCAATGACCTTGCGCCAAAAGGATTGGGCTGGTCTATTCGTGCTCATCTGAGTCACCTTCCATCGCCCATTAAAACGTCCAAACAGCTCATGAGCCGCCCAAGTGCCCACGCCATTGTGTCGATAAGGACGAAGTACAAAGAACTCAGCCATGTAATAGTCAGCTTCTCGATTGCTAGACATTCGGTCAACGAGTGCAAAGCCCACAGGAATATCCTGTCTCCAGATCAAAAAAGGCAGCTTTTGTTCGCCGCTCGTCCAGTATTGATACAAGTCTGGATAAGCCGGGAATGTCCCCTTCTCAGTGACATCAATTCGCAGATAGGCTGTAAAATCGTATAAGTAAAATTGCATGAGCTGGACAATAATGTCCTTCTGCGACTCTGGTACACTCTTTATGGACAGCTTCAATTCTGATTTGATATTATATCCCATACTTTCACCTCTCTTGGCGGTCAGCTTGTTCTTTACTTTGATTACTCCCATCCAGTGCTGTTCAAAATATGCTAAAATAAATGTATTATGACCGGACGAGGTGAACCCTATGAACATACAAAAGATCATCGACCGGCGCAAACTGGATGAAAAGTTGCCGGATTTGCCATGGTACGTACAGCAATTTATGGATTACAAGCTTCCCGACCTATCCCCCTCTACTTTGCTGGAATATGTGCGGGATTACGAAGCTTTTTTTTCATGGCTTCGCTCGGAAGGCTTGTCTGCCGGAGAAACGAATGCCCAAGTGACACTGGAAGAATTAGAGACACTCCATATGGATAGCATTACAGGTTTTCGTTTGTTCCTGTCTACCAAACGCGAAGGCTCCAATTCCCGCATCACCATTTCACGTAAGCTATCGTCCTTGCGTTCACTCTTTCATTATTTGAGCCAAATCGCTGAGGATGAAAACTTTTATCCGTTGCTCAAGCGCAATATTATGGCCAAAGTCGAAATTAAGCGCGTACATAAACCCAAGGATACGGCCGCCAAGCTCAAAGGAAAAATACTGGAAGAGGAAGAACTGCTTGAATTTATCGGCTATATTTATGAAGGCTATGGACAAGATTTGGCTGATAACAAGCAAGCCCTATACTCCTATGAATTGAACAAGGAGCGAGATGCCTGTATCGCAAGTCTTATTCTGAACTCGGGACTGCGTGTATCCGAAATCGTCAACTTGAACATGGACGATCTCGATATAAACAATAAATTGCTGTATGTGTACCGTAAAGGAAATAACGATGAAACTTTTAAAACGCCAGTATATTTCCGCGAGCAATCCAAAGATGATCTCGCACTTTATTTATCCTTAAGACATACCCGTTATCGCGCTCCAAAAAAAGAAAAAGCTCTTTTTGTCGCGCGACCCAACGGCAGTGCTGAGGGCAAACGGATGACTAAAAGAGCGATTCAAGCAATGATCATCAAATACGCCAAGCGGTTCGGCAAGCCCTATTTGACCGTTCACAAGCTCCGTCATTCCTTTGCTACAGACTATTATTTACAAAATGATATTTACAAAACCAAGGAACAGCTGGGTCACGCTTCGACAGAAACAACGGAAGTCTATGCCCACCTGACTGACAAAACGATGTCTCAGGCGATCGAACGACGGATAGAGACTCAGACTGACTCCGCTAATTAGTAGCCCTCTCATCCCTGCTCTGTCTGGAATCCCATTTTGTGCCTCTGAATCTGTTCGAGTAGCCAGCAGCCTGCCGGTTCACTGGCATCGGCAGGAAATATTTGCACCGTTTGTTCATCTGAGTAGTAGTCCTGAGCCCAATCCATGTGGTACTCCCAAACTACTACTCCCTGTACATTTGTCAGTTCCTGAACAAGCTGCGCATCCGATTGTTCCCGCACCATGATCAGCTTCGGATATTTTTCCTGCTTGAAACCTTCCAGCAACACACAGTCATAGGCCTGAAAATGCCGGATGAGTCCGATCACAGGCCGACTATGTTCCTCTAAAATGGCAGTTCTTCCTGCCGAAACAATCGCTACGCCTTCGGCACCCGCCTGTCGGTGCTTATACGTATCTGTCCCCTCATGATCCATCTCAAATTCATGACCATCATGCTTGATCACAGCTACACGCAGTCCTGACTGCTGCGCATAACGAATCAAACCTCCGAGGAAGGTTGTTTTTCCTGTATTTTTGAATCCGACGATTTGACATACAAATGGATATTTCGTTTTCACGTCACCTGTCCGCCTTGAAGCACCAGTACGTGCACCTCTTCACCTTCGTGCAAGCCTTCTGTTGTGGGAGGAACTACGATCAGACAATCGCTGTCCTTAATCGTAACCATAGCACTGGATTCATCTACTCGCGCAGGAATCGCATATACTTGCCCACTACGTATCTCCAGAGAACTGCGTACAAAGCGGGTATAGTTGTTTACCTTCGTATAATCTGCTCCTAGCTTCGCCGTCCAGGTTTGCAAATACGGATGTGCCGAAGATAACATCATTTGAATAGTTGGTCGTACAAACAGCTCACAGCCTACAAAGCATGCACCGGGATTGCCAGAGAGCGCAAATAACAGCTTACCGTCTATCACTGCGGCTGTGGTTACACTACCTGGACGCATCGTAACCTTGTTGAACAGCATATTTACATCTTCCTGTCGTACGAGATCACCCATAATATCAAAATCACCCACCGACACTCCACCACTCGTAACCACAATATCATAGGCAGCTATCGCTTCTCGGACAGAAGCACGAGCAAGGTTCAAATCATCATGAATGGCTTGCAGAATGAACGGCTCTCCTCCTGCCTCTCTAATTTGAGAAGCCAGCATATATGTATTACTGTTTCGAATTTTCCCCGGTTGTAACGGCTCATCCACTGCGAGCAATTCTGATCCAGTGGAAAAGACAGCCACCCGTGGCTTCCTGTAAACTGGCACCCGATGTACACCAAAAGTAGCTAGTACCGAGACATGCCCCGCTCCCACGCAAGTTCCCTTACTGAGCAAAAGCTGACCTTCCTTAATCTCATGACCAATTTGTGTCACATTTTTGCCAACTTCCATACGCTTCTTCAAGCCAACATATGTCTGTCCATTTTCCTCACGCAGCTGTGTCGCCTCCAGCATCACCACCGTGTCCGCTCCTTCAGGTAGTTGTGCTCCTGTCATGATGCGGACTGCCATTCCCGTCTCCACCCGCTTGTCCGATACGGTGCCACAAGGAATTTCATCAATCACGTGTAGCCAGATTTCCTGACCGGTCGAACAGACTTCAGTGTCCGAGGCAAGGATCGCATAGCCGTCCATACCAGAACGACGAAAGCGGGGATACGGATGTGGCGCAGTCAAATCCATCGCCAGATAGCGACCATGTGCTTGCTCGAGCCCTACGTCCTCCCTTTCACCCTGTTGAACATAGCTAGCTATCCTGCTTTGTGCTTCTTCCACCTTAACTGCTTTACGTTGGAATTTTTCTGTGTTTAATGGCGTCTGTTTCATGTTCTCACTCCGTTCTTCTAAAATACCCTCTTTCTGTTATAACGCTAAAACCGTTATCTGGCAAATCCGAACGGTGTTTATTGGATACTGCAAGTCTCTATCCGCCAAAAAACAGCCTGAATATCATATCGCGGCTGTTTTTGGTAGATTTTGCTTTTTTGTTTTGCATGTCATCACGTCAGTTTTCTACGTATATTAGGTTATATTATTTTTACCGAAATAGATTGAATCTATTGAAACCTCATACAACGAGGACATTTGCTGCGCTCGAGCTATTGTTAAATCGGATGAATCTTCCTCTATATGTTTTAATTCATTCATTGACATACCAAGTATATTGCAAGCTATTAACTCACTATAACCTGAAGCGAGTCGTGCCATCTTTATTGTATAAAAGCTAGTGCAAGTTACATTTTCATTTTTATCTGCAACCATCCAATCAACTCCACAATATAATTGATAAAAAAGTAATTTACCTGTATACTCTGAACGAAACACTTTTCCCCTGTTAGGAGCAAGTAAGGTGCAAAAACTTACTCGGGGGAAATGCCTTTTGAAAGAGGAGCTCAAATCTCATGGACGCACTCAATCATGGCTCGCCCGACGAACTGGATATTCGCGGCAACAAATATCCAACTGGATCGCGGGACGTGACAAAATGTCATTTGAGGCGGCAGTCCTCATTTCTAGGATATTGGAGTGTAAAGCTGAGGACTTATATGAGTGGGAACTTGCCTGACAAACAGGCATTTCCTTCGGACCGTTTGTACATGCCGGCATTTACATTATATATCCCGCTTTCACCCTCCTTTTCTTATATGTAGATTGTTTTCATCTTAATTTAAAAGATTGTTATTTTTTTCATAATCAAATTTTATCACATAGAAAATGATTAAAAACGGGAAATATGTCGAATTAAATCGAACCCGTCCGGCTTATCCTAGTCTAACTGATTATTGACTTATTCATTTAAATCTGGTAACAAAAATGACCCCTGAATTTTCATGGGTCATTTCCACAATTTTTTAAGTGCTTTAAGTTTATTATGAGACATCGAGCAAGTGAAGTCTGATCCTTCGAATCGTACCAAACCTCCAAATGCGTTAGACTCAATCTCACAAACCAATTCTAGGTTTATCAGGGTGTCTTTATAAGCAGGATATAGATACGGAAAAGCTTCCCTGCAAGCTTGAGCGGTTAGCCCGATTGAATAAGAGCGATCTCCAGAGTGAAAACGCGGGACATAATAATTTTTTTTTAGGTTCCCACATATCCACACTAAGCATATTCCCTACTTTAAAAAAACCGCTCACTGCCGCTTTACCCACTACCTTAATTTCCGATCCGAAAATATAACGAATTTCTCTATCGGCATTCATTGCATTCTCATATATTTGTTTCCATCGAGATAAATTTGCTGAATTTATACTTTCTTTAATGTCTTGATTTTTAAAAACAACCTGCCCCCCTCCATAATCTCCCGTAACGATCTTGTCCACTTGTGTGATGTTAACCAAATTAGATCCGTCCAAATTGCAAAAAGTGGGTAAGCCTACGGAACATTCATGGAGGGTGGTGGGAACTGTAAATCTTCCATGAGAAGTATGAAAAAGCGGGATGTGATAATTGCTTTTGGGCTTCCACAATTCAATCGCAACTAGGTGATTCTCACAAAAAAAAGAGCAATCTCCAAGTGAATTGTCATCAAGCAATGGAGTAGCTAGGATTCGCTTTCCCTCTTCCATTAAATTCAGTTCTTTTCTGTTTTCTTCAGCTCAGCTGGTACAGGTTTAGCGCCAAAAATTGTTTTTTCTTTTTTGGTAGACTCGTTAGCGTAATTACCAAGGCTTACACTTAAAGCTCTCGCCAATTTCTTATCCATTTTCGCTCACCTCCTTTCCATAAAGGAAGAATACTGAATGCTTGTATAATTAAAGATAAACATATTATGTGAGATTGTATAAAAATATTTAATATGCAAACCAAAATACATATCGTTTTGTAATATTTGTGATGTTTGGTCTTGTTAATATAGATAAAATGATTGGGAGCATATACTACAAACATTAATAATGAACAAGCGTTAATTATTAAAATCGTTGATAAACTTAAAGATACGAAAGGTATAGTTACACATATGGCCGTTGTAAAACAGACACAAAGGGTAAGGTTGCTGAAGTGTACCCCTCCTGAAAATCTCCTTACAAACATGATCGTAGCCAGGGCTAGTAATGCCCCCCAAAAATGTCCTGTTATCCAGGCCATAACTGCGACCATTAGTACTGCCGAAATTTCGGTAATTTTCACACCAATCGCATACTCCATCACTTCTACACTTGTAGGTCCATCAGGATCAGCTTTCTTTATTTCTGATGCGATGTGCCTCGATAGCGTTTCTAGCATCCTCGTAATCTCCTTTCTCTGATAAGAAGTACGAAATTCCAAAAGTCAGCAATGAGATGGAAAGTAGTCCTATCGTATTGGAGTTATAGAGCATATACAAAGTAACAAGAATCGTGACAAATGATATTAAGGAGCCTATAATGAACATTTTATTAAGGGGTGATAGGTAATTTTCACCTTTCAAAAAATCATGTGGGGGCTGAATGATAAATGAGAAACCAAAGTTGTATTTCCCCATGACAAAAGAAATAAAGTACGCAGTAAAAATAGAAGCTAGCTGTATAACGTAAATGGAAGAGCCAGCTGTATCACTTATAACACCTGGTTGTGCTACTCCGAAAAAGTTTGCAAAGATATATACAAATAGCTGTAGATTAATGTAAGCTGTAAGACCGGAACCAGCAGAAAAAGCCGCAAGATATGTTTTGATCCCTAAACCAAATCTTAAAAAGAGAACCATTAACAAATACTGAAGCGGAAAATCAAATTTAGGCATGCCTATAACTTCTCTCATGAGAAAGGAAAACAAGGCTATGCCCATTGCATAGAAAATTATTTTTCTTCGATTTTCCCACACGGGAAGCATATAAAGCTTCAAGACCAAAGTAACTGCCGCTAAAGCATCGAAAAAACCAAGTATAATATATAAGAAAGCAGATAACACAGTTACATCATCCTCCTATTTCGCCTGATGTAATTGTATATTTTACTAATAGATGTGGCAATGAAATAATCTAGTAAACTGGAATTTTTTGTATGAATATGAGATGAGATTTTCTCCCCCTGGTTTTCTTTTTCAAACTCGACATCCATTCGTGGTAATAAAAAAAGTCACCCCAAGTGAGCGACGTTGCTTTTGCCAATGTATTATGTTGGTTTTTTTTCGATATCAAGGTTATAATCTACTTAATTTGGGGTGGAGGGATTATTGTGGCTTTAAGTGACAATTTCAAAAAATTACGTATAAAATATCATTTGACTCAACAAGAGCTTGCTGAGATCGCTGGGGTTACCAATAAAGCAATTTCAGCTTGGGAGAGCGGACTTTCTGAACCACGGATGGGTGCTATAGAAAAGATAGCTCGTCATCTCCATATCAAAAAAAGCAATATCATTGAAGAAGATGGCATTGAGCACATAAGCCCTGATCGCAGGTCAAAATAGACGGCAATAAAATCGAAGTGAGGGAGCATCCATTCAATTTACATTAGTAAATGTTAAACAACAAAAAAAGGAACTGTGCAAGACAGTTCCACAGTTCCGCAAACAACTTTAGAAGAAAATAAAATATTACCCATCATCGTCGACTTCGCCGGCTAATTTTACCTGAGCCGCTGCGTGTTTTAGGCTTACTATAAGATTTGCGCGGTGAATCAAATATGCTGGAACCACCGCTGCTGCCTCGGTCACGTGAAATCGAGCCTCTGCTCGGTGAACTGCTGGAGCCTCGATCGAATAGACTTCCGCTTGATCCAACGCTGGAATCCGAATTTTTCCCTCTACGGGTAACTGAACCTTTTCGTTCCACCGTTATCGGCGGAATCGCTTTTTTCTCCTGTGCTGTTGGAGCACGATATTGCCCTTGTGAAGGTCGGTATACATCTCTGCTCGAATAACCTCGATAGGAGCCAGACCCCCGCAATGAATCGAACAGAGCATCCAGCACAGTTGCAGTTAAGTATCCTTTTAGAAAGCTGGAACTGTAATTTTGCTCGACATACTTTTTACTGTCGATTTCAATGAGTGTATCTTCCTTCTTAGCTGGATCTTGCTGCAAATGGTACCATTCATCGCTATATACCAGAAACATCCGCTCATTGCTCTGAGGCGATATTTGTTCCGGTGTACGCTGTTCTTTCAATTCCTCCGCTACTTCGGGAACCGTTTTGCCTGCCGCCCGATACACGTACGAGGTCGAGTTTCCGCTACCACTAACGGATTCCAGCGGATACGTATCTTTCACATTTGGCGCCCCGCAGCCGCTTAGCACGGATACGAACAAGCTCAGCGCCACAATGATCTTTAATGCATATTGCCAGGTGCGTTTGCTCATGTGTAACCCTCTCCTAGCTTGCCCGAATAACCTTGACGTCTCCGGTAATCACTTCTTCTCCTTCATAAAGCATAAAGCGACCGTCCTGCCATTCTACCCGCAATAGATGGTAATCATCAGACTGGTACTGCCAAACATGTTGCTCTCCACCCTGCCGGAAAGGAGCACGGCCCATAACGGTAACATGCCCAAAATACTGTTCTTCCAAATGATACGTTGTATCATCCAGTTCTAAAATGGTCGGTACTTCCTCCGGGTTGTCTAGTCTGCCATCGATAGCCTGATATAGTCCGAATTGCAGTGTTTCCCGTTCCTCAATATGAAGATAACTCACTTGATTACCATCCTGAAGCGTCAAAACAACGGCATTCCGGGCACGATTATGTACACGACCTACCACTTCATAGGTGACAAGCGACACTTCACAAATATCCCCAGGATTTAAGTGAAGCATGCTTTTTTCCGCTTTCGGCGGTTCAGGCTTGGCAAATAGATTTGAAATTCGTTTCCATACACTCATGGTCATATTTCCTCCTTACTTTGCCTAGAAGCATGCTGTAATGATCAAGGCACCCACCAAATGCAGCGCTCCTGAAAACAGACCGAAACCAATTTTACCTTCTTGGGTACCTTTGTCCAGATCAAACTGTGCCCAGTACCGCAACAGCAGACGCACAATCACTTCCAAAACAAGCAAGATGATAAAGGCAATCACAGAATACACAAGCGCTTCGAGCAAATTATTAGCTGTAGCAATTGAACCCGATAAAATGTATCCTTGTGCAATCAGCTTCATAATCATCCGGACTGTTACAGCCATATTTCCGGCTTTTACTTCGGCAAAATCCTTATACTTTGTAAATAAAGAATCGACATACATTAATACGAACAGCAAAATAGCACCTGCGCCCGTCCATACCAGCATCGCTTTCATCGTTTCTAAAAAATGCATTTGCTACCATCCTCCACATCTTCTTGACTACATATATTGATTTACGCCCCCAGGCAGGGAAAAGCGAAGGAGATAACGTTTCTCCTTCGCTTACTGAGCCACCACACTAGCGGCAATGCTTAAAAGTTCTTATTTGTTTTCGTATTGTTTCAGCAAAGCAGCAAGTTCGTCGTCCACAGCACTTTTCTTATCCAGCTCTTTGAACTCTTCATCCAGCGATTTTTCCTTGGAAGCCATTTCGTTGCTCGCTTCAGCACGTGCTTCTGCTTGCAGCATTTTTTCCTCCATACGCTTTAATCCAGCAGTTGCCGTATCCGAGCTAAAACCATTCATCGCTTTGTTAATTTCAGTTTGCGCTTTAGCTGCATTATAACGGGCAACCAGTGTCTCGCGCTTGTTTTTCATTTCAGTCAGCTGTCTGCGCATTTCATCCAGCTTACCACGCAGGTTGTCAGCTGCAGCTTTGTTTTGCTCATAACCAGCTTGGAACTCGTTCATTTTTTGTTCGGCAGATTTCTTTTCTTCCAGCGCACGACGAGCAAGATCCACATTTTGTGCTTTTGCAGCCGTATGAGCCTGTTCTTCGCGTTTTTTCACCAAAGCTGCCTGTTCTTCGTATTGCTGTTTAAATCTCTTCTCAATAGCAATTTGAGCGGCTACCGCTTTCTCTGCGTCTTCCAGATCCTCTTGCATATCACGAATGTATTGATCCGTCATTTTAACTGGATCTTCTGCCTTGTCGATAATGGCGTTAATGTTAGACATCGTAAGATCTCTTAATCGTTTGAAAATAGACATGTGAAGTTCCTCCTAGAATTGAATGCTTAAATTTTAAGCTCTGTACACATGTTTACGCAAGCTTTGCAAAGAGGTTTCAAAAATAGCTAAAAACCGCGTAGATAAGGCTCTGGAATATCCGCCTGTACTTTTAGCGCCCGTGATGCATGCAGCGCCCAATAGGGATCACGCAGCATGGCACGCCCTATGGCTACCAGATCAGCTTCATTGTGCTGAACGACTCGGCGGGCATCCTCATAATCATCCAATAAGCCGACAGCAATGACAGGCACATTCAGTTTCTCACGGATGGTATGAGCCAAATCCACCTGATAACCAGCACGCGCAGACGGACCTCCGCTGGAACCAATCGGACCCTCACCACCAGAAGAAATATGGAAAATGTCTACACCCGCATCACGATATCGTTCCCCTATGGCTGCTATGTATTCAACATCATATCCGTCTTGGACATATTCTTTGGCAGATATCCGCATTAGCACAGGCATATCAGCAGGAAGTACCTCTTTAACAGCACGTATCACCTCAACACCAAACAGTGATAAATCCTGCCCATACTCATCTTCTCGAGTATTGGTTAAAGGAGAATGAAATTGATGGATTAGATAGCCGTGAGCGCCATGAATCTCTACCGTGTCAAAACCAGCTTCTACCGCCCGGCGCGCCCCCTCTTTGTAGGCAAGAACCAGTTCCTTGACTTCTGCTCGCGTCAAAGCGTGCGGCTCTTTAAATCGTTCACTAAAGGGGATCGAGGACGGGCCTACAGGTGGCTCAGCATCTTCAGCCTTGCGTCCGGCATGGCCTAATTGAATGGCAATTTTGGCACCATACTTGTGGACTTCCTCTACCATTTTACGATATGCAGGAATATGTTCATCACTCCAAATGCCCAAATCACGATCCGTAATGCGCCCATCCGGATGAACCGCTGTCATTTCCACAATTATGAGTCCAGTCCCTCCTACCGCGCGACTCACATAATGGACATAATGCCAATCCGTCGGTTTGCCGTCCTTGGCCTCCACGCTGTATTGGCACATTGGGGGCATGACAATCCGATTTCTTAAAGAAAGCCCCTTTAATTGATAAGGAGTAAACAAGTCGGTCACTTTTATCCATCCTTCCCTCAATTCTAAGTCTGTAGCATTATGAATAGCATCCCCATTATACACCAGCTGTCACGGTATACCGAATCCTTTGTAAGGCTAAAACTTACGAAAATGCTCCAGTTTTCGTTCATGTTTAAGAGAATATGCGCGTTTACTTCGTCATCTTCACGGATATCCGCTTCATGATGTGCTTCTCTTCAGTCGTGTAGGAATTCACTCAATCACCAGCATAATTTTAATAGGACAGGTACATAATAGCTGAGAGCACCACTAGGTACCACTGCACGGAAAGGGGGAATACAAATGCGGTACAGGGGAGTGTTGCCATGTTTAGCACTGTTACTAGCATTTTCAAGTTTTCCCGTTCACGCTGACACGCCTCCCAACATCGGAACGCCCCATCCCAAGGAAGCTACTGTCGCTACTTCGGTATATCAAAGTAAAGATCGAGCTACTCCAACATTAGCGATGCTACGAAAAAAGCATGCGGACATTTTTAAAATGTGCGGCCCGCACACCCGCCAAATTGCCTTAACCTTTGATGATGTGCCCGATTCAAGGTATACGCCGCAGGTTTTGGACGTATTACACGCAAACGGTATCAAAGCTACGTTTTTTATCGTCGGCCATCGTGCGGAAAAGCATCCGGGGATCATACGCCGCATCATCCGCGAGGGTCATGCTATAGGAAACCATTCCTATACTCATCCGGATTTCAGGAAGGCCACACCAGAACGCTTTCGCCACCAGATTACAAAAACAGAACGTATTTTAGAAGCCAGCGCAGGTTTTCGGCCCAGATTGATACGACCACCCTATGGTGAAATCACGGAGCCTCAAATTCAGTGGGCGCGTCGTCATGGGTACATGATCGTCAATTGGAATGTGGACTCTCTAGACTGGAAGGGATTAAGCAAAACACAGATTCAGCGTAACGTGATCCCGGCTACCAGACCTGGCTCCATTATTTTAATGCATGCAGGTGGAGGTCAAAGTTCCAACTTGCAAGGTACTGTCCAAGCTTTGCCGGGTCTAATCCACTCTTTAAAAGCTAAGGGCTACAAGTTTGTCACAGTCCCCCGGCTACTTCACACATCGGAACGAAAATAACAGTATGTCTAAGCCTCGTATATACCAACAACGTAAAAAGGCTGCCTTGACGAGCAGAATGCTTCTGCTTGTAAGACAGCCTTTTTTAGCGATAAACGACCGTACTGATAAGAAGTCGTCCCAGTTATATGTTGTGTGCTATAATATTAAGTTTACATAATATATATTATGTTTAATGAATTCAAATATATGCACAATGCTATTTATCAATAACGTACAGTTTCACATTTTGGAAGCCGAAGTCGTTCACGAATGATTTGTTGCCAGGGATAAAGATATCAATCCGCTTTCCGGTAATAGCGCTGCCCTGATCACGGGCAACGGCTACAAAAGAATGGTCTGGCAAGCCGGGATGGGAATAGCCTGTAACTAGCACCTTTGTTCCCATAGGAATGACTTTCGGGTCTACTGCAATTGTACCCAGTTTAAGCGGATTACCGTAGTAATCGACTGCACCCCATTTGCCATTTTCATCAGCTGCGGCTGAATATGCTGTTGCTTTAACATCAACAACTTTACTGTAATTGAATGTTTTGCCCCATGCTTCAATTGTTGGCCTCTCATTCGCTGGTGCTTTCTCCGTAAGAAGCTGTGGTTTCGAATCCGAAGCCGCCTTCACACTTTTTTTCGTCTGGCACTTTAATTTGTAGACCTGCATATATGTTGTTGGACGCAATATCCGGGTTAGCCTTCGTCAAGTCATCTACCGATACCCCATAACGTTGAGCAAGCAAAAAGAAAGTATCGCCTTCTTTGGCAGTATGAAGCGAAGCAGCATTTGCTACTCCAGCTGTCTGTGCCAATCCTGCAATCGCTGCGGCAAGCACCGCAAATTTCATGGTTTTTCCAATATGTTTTAAGTGTTTCAAAGATATGTACCTCCTCTGTTATGCCTGCGAAGTTAGCTGTCGGATTCGGACTCAGGAGAAGCCCTATGCTTGTGCAATTCACCCCTAGGCATATTCCACAACATCTATATGACGCATTGGAATAATTGCCGTTGTTACGTCCCCCGCACTTCCCATGGTTTGAGCCCAGCACCTGAGTAATTGTTATCATTGCTGCTGCCCCGGTAAGTTTTGGCTTACTGCATAATATCACAATTTTGTAACCTTATCTGCATGAAAATGTTGGGAACCTTGAACATCATACTATATCCATTACAATTTTGTCATCAAAAATCGGTTTTTTGTTACGAAAATATGGAGATATGGTGACAAAAAGAGAAAAGCCCTCCGTGAAATATCATCACGAGAGGGCTTTGTCAATAATTCATAAAAGCATTTTCTTACAGCACTTTAGCCAGAAAATCACGGGTACGATCATGGCTTGGAGTTCCGAAAACTTGCTCCGGCGTACCTTGCTCTATAATTTGACCGTTGTCCATAAAGATGATTCGGTCTCCTACCTCACGAGCAAAGCCCATTTCATGCGTCACGATCACCATCGTCATGCCGCCTTCAGCAAGCTTCTTCATCACATCCAGAACCTCTCCAACCATTTCAGGGTCCAGGGCAGAGGTAGGTTCATCAAACAGCATTACGTGCGGCTGCATGGCGAGAGCACGTGCTATCGCTATACGTTGCTTTTGACCGCCAGATAACTGGTTCGGGTAGGTATTCTTCTTATCCTCAAGACCCACGGTCCGCAGGAGCTCCAACGCAATTTTCTCCGCTTCTTTCCCCGATTGCTTCTTCACCTGCGTTGGTGCAAGCGTCAGATTCTGCAGTATTGTTTTATGCGGAAACAGATTAAAATGTTGGAAAACCATCCCCATCTTCTCTCGAGTCGCATTAATATTATGACCACGGGCCGTAATCGGCTCACCCTCAAACAAGATTTCCCCTTCTGTTGGCTGTTCCAACAGATTCATACAACGCAAAAACGTACTTTTCCCCGAACCACTCGGGCCGATAATGACGACTACTTCACCTTTGGCGATATCTATATCAATGCCTTTTAAAATTTCATTCTTACCGAATGATTTACGCAGTTGTTTAACGGTGATCACTGGCTCTCAACTTCCTTTCCCATAAACCCAACAGCTTAGATAAGCTAAATGTCATTACAAAATAAATAGCGGCTGCGATTACGAACGGACTTAAGCCTTCGTAGGTAATATTCTTAATGACCTGGGCTTGATACATAATGTCCACCATCCCAATGGTCGAAATAATAGAAGATTCTTTAATGATCGTAATGAACTCATTACCAATAGCAGGCAATATAGATTTAAATGCTTGCGGTAAAATAACGTGACGCATCGCTTTGCCTCGTCCCATCCCGAGCGAGCGGGCAGCTTCCATCTGTCCACGGTCTACGGCCTGAATACCAGCACGGAAAATTTCAGCCAAATATGCCGAACTATTCAGAGACAACGTAATTATACCGGACTGGAGTGGCGTAAAATTAACACCTAACGTCAAAGCAACTCCGTAATGAATGATCATAAGCTGCACCAGCATAGGTGTGCCGCGCAGTATCTCTACATATGCGGTACCTAGCCACTCGATAATACGAATACCACTCATCCGTAGCAATGATATGATCAGGCCAATAATGAATCCGAACAGTACTCCGAGCGCAGACAGCAATAGAGTGTAGCCGATACCCGTAGCGTAGAAACTGCGATATTTCAAAAATATATCTACAATGCTATTCGAAGAAACCTGTCTGTCAGCAGACAGTGCACTCGCTTCTGTAGAAAACTTCTCAATCGAACCGTCCGCTTTCAGGCGAGCCAACGTTTTATTTACTGAAGCAAGCAATTCCGCATTTCCTTTACGGATGCCTACAGCAGTTTCTGCTCCTTCATCTTCAGGTACTGCTTTGGCAAGTGTTACGGTACCGTCTAGCGTGTATCCTTTAGCAACGGTATCTTCGATTACAACCGCGTTGATACGCTTGGTCCGAAGCTGGAGTACCAGATCGGATATTTTATCCAATGAGGTTACCGAAGCATTAGGTACTTTTTGCGCAATTTCTTCCTGGATACTCCCCTTCTGCGCACCGAGCTTCTCTCCTTTTAGAGCAGCCATCGTTGAATATTTGTCTTTGTCCTCTGGACGAACCATAATGACTTGCTTGGAACGATAGTATACATCCGAAAAATCAATGCTCTTTCTGCGTTCATCTGTCGGTGTCATACCAGACAGCACCAAGTCTACGCGACCACTTTGCAGAGCAGGCAGCAAAGAGTCAAAACTCATGTCCTCTGGGACCATCTCTGCATCCAGATCCTTGGCGATTTCCTTGGCAATTTCAACATCAAACCCGACAATGGTATCCTGACCGTTAATAACTTTGTGAAACTCATACGGCGGGAAGTCAGCACTCATACCCACTACAAGTTTTTTCTGTGGCTTTCCTTCCGATCCGTATGCAGTGAGCATAGGAAGACCAGCCAACAGCAAGATAACCGCCGTCAAAACCAGGGCGGTAAAACGATATGCCTTTTTCAATCTTTTTTTCTCTCCTTAAATTCTTTATAATAAATAAGATTGTGTCATTATAAATGAATATGCATGATTATGCAATGAATGTTATAGTACAATTTTAGTATATCTATCGCAGTACCTACATTACAGCATATATAAAGGAGTTTTCAGCATGAATTTTAAACAGACCATTCAACACACCATTGAACAGCATGCCGAGCGATTTAAGGACATTTCGTTGTATATAGGCGCAAACCCTGAACTTGGAAACGAGGAATTCCTGGCCTCTGCCCGTCTAAAAGAAGAACTTGCCTTTCACGGTTTTGAAGTTCAGGCACCCATATTGGGTATAGAAACGGCCTTTATTGCTACTTACAAAGCAGTCAAGCCTGGACCAGTTGTTGCTTTTCTGGCAGAATATGACGCCCTGAAAGGTTTAGGGCACGCCTGTGGACACCATTTGATATGCATGATGAGTACAGGCGCTGCCGTCGGTCTCAAATCGATCATCGACAAGACTGGTGGAGAAGTACGTGTTTACGGCACACCTGCCGAAGAAACACGCGGTGCAAAAGTTCCGATGGCGGCGGCTGGATTGTTTGATGATTGCGACATAGCCATGATGACACATCCCTTCGATCGCTACGAAAAATCAGGAAAATCGCTGGCGATTGATGCTGTACAGTTCGAATTTTTTGGTCAATCCGCTCATGCTGCGGCCAGTCCGCACGAAGGGATTAATGCCTTGGACGCTGTGATTCAAACGTTTAATGGGATCAACGCATTTCGGCAACAGGTGAAAAGTACAGTGCGTATCCATGGCATCATTAATCAGGGTGGGCAGGCTGCCAATATTATTCCTGATTACGCCTCAGCTCAATTTTACGTGAGAGCCGCGACACGCCAAGAACTGAACCCGCTTACCCGTCGTGTTATTCAAATTGCTGAAGGAGCTGCTTTACAAGCCGGGTGTCGTTTGGAAACCTCCAATTATGAGACTTCTTATGATGAAATGGTGACTAACGGTGTACTCTCCGACACCTTTACTGCAAATTTGGTGCAGGCTGGTATTGCGCAAGAAGATATTACGGAAGGCGAAGATCATGGCTCTATGGATATCGGAAATGTATCACTTCATTGCCCTGCGATCCATCCGTACATTCAAGTTATTGACGAGAAGCATGCCTTGCATACACCAGAATTCCGCGATTTGGCGATGCAGGACCGCGCAATGGAAGGAATGCTCTTGGCCGCGAGGACCTTGGCATGGACAGCTTGCGATGTAATCACAAGTTCTGAGCTGCTGGCACAGATTAAAGAAGAATTCGCTCTACTGAATAGCAAAAGTTAAAATCGGAAATGCCGTCTTCTTGGAGAAAGGAGTGCCTTTATGAATAGTATGAGTAGCTTTTGGACGTTGTTTATTGTGGTTGACCTCATCATTTTTTGGTTTATATTCCGAGCAATACGCAGGAATCGTGGAAACAGAAGCACGCGCCGACGGAATGCATTTTTCCTTAGTTCCCCGTCTCCTTCGTCACTCACGCAAGAGCGTCATCCAGAAATTACGGAGCTGAAGGAGCTGCTGGAGCGATCCATTCCAGCCTCCTATGCTCACAACGTAAAGCAACGTGTCATGGAAGCCCACCCTAATCTGACGGAACAAGAATATGACTGGCGCTGGCATGAGCTAAAACGATACTTCATGCTATGCGCGATTATGAATCGAGTGCCTATGTTCAGTAGTGATGTGGATGAACTATGGCACGAAATGTTAATGTTTACGCGCGAATACCAGCAGTTCTCGGGAGCTTTTTTTTGGTCGTATGCTTCACCATGCTCCCCATTCGGGCGGCTCTCAGCTGATGCCAGAGGAGCGGGCGTGGTTTGACTGGTTGTATGTGGAATGCTTTGGCTGGAATCGCTATAGCGCCAGTTTGTGGGGAACTTTTTTTTAATCATCCATTACCGAATGATGAGCTTTCACACTATTACAACCTGACAGCTTCAGCGCAGCCAGTAGGTGACCGATGGAATATAAGTGAAAATATAGGCATTTCAAAGCAGACACAACAAGCGGTTCATAAGATAGTCCAACACCTCCGTGAGCGGGTAAATAAAGCTGTAAATGATCCTGAGGGCAAGCAGCTCCCCAAGATCAACTATTTGCAGGTTGACTATTTGCTACTGGCTGTTGTGTGGTATTCATGGTATCGGCCTGATGAATTTGCCATACACATGCACCCAGACTCTACAAGCAGTGCCGCCCTAGCCAGCTCATCCGGCTGTAGCTCTGCAAGCGGCTGCTCAAACTGGGATACACACCACTCGCACCATCATTCCTCCCATGACAGTTCTCATGGTGGAGGCTCTTCTCACCACGATTCAGGCGATTCTGGGAGTCATTCCTCTTGTAGCAGCGGATCTTCGTGTGGAAGCAGTTGTGGTGGCGGGGGCGACTGACCGCAGCAAAAAAGGGAATTCCTCAGCCAGACACTGGCTAAAGGGATTCCCTTTTTTATTAGCACAAATATGGTATCCTACTCTGTTCCATCAATCTTTGCTAGCGAACGGTAAATATCCATATAAGCCTCGGCCGATACATCCCAACTGTACTCTCCTGCAAAGGCCGTCTGTATAAGCTTGTTCCAATGCTCAGGTTGGCGATAGTAATCAACAGCACGACGAATGGTGTGCAGCATGTCATGTGCATTATAGTTCGTGAAACTAAAACCGTTACCTTCACCTGTAGATTCATTGTAAGCCTGTACAGTATCGTTCAGCCCTCCAGTTTCTCGCACTATAGGGATACTTCCATAACGAAGCGCCAGCAGTTGACTAATCCCACAAGGCTCAAACCTCGATGGCATAAGATACATGTCACTTGCCGCATATATTTTTCGTGACAGTGGCTCGCTAAAAGTAAGCTGCGCCGACATTTTCAGAGGATACCGTCCCGCTGCTTCCCGGAACCAGTGCTCAAAAGCCGGGTCCCCTGTTCCCAGCACGACAAACTGAATATCGTCATAATACAAGATTTCGTCAAGCACTCTCGTAACCAGATCAAGCCCCTTCATATCCACAAGTCTAGTTACCATTGCTATCATAGGTACGTCCGGACGCACCGGCAGACCTAGCTCCTTTTGCAAGGCAATTTTATTTTCCTTTTTCTTTGCCAGACTTGTGCGGTACTTTGTATAAATACGGTTGTCTGTGGCAGGATTGTAGCTTTGGGTATCAATTCCATTCACAATCCCCGTTAAGCGTCCCTGCTCTCCTAATTTACGAAGTAAACCCTCCATTCCGTATCCGTAAAATTCAGTTTGAATCTCCTCTGCATAGGTTGGACTCACGGTCGTGACATGATCGGAGTAAGTAAGCCCACCTTTCATAAAATTCAGTCTTCCATAATATTCCACACCTTCGGAAGTAAAATAGCTTCCATCCAAGTTAAGCAGCTCCGTTAAGACCTCATATGGAAAATCACCCTGATACAACAGATTATGTATCGTAAACACCGTGCGAATATCGTTGTAAAAGGGCAAATGTCGATAATCGGCATTCAGAAGCAGCGGAACCATTGCCGTATGCCAGTCATGACAATGCACAATATCCGGCCGAAAATTCAGTTCAGGCAGCACTTCCAAAATCGCCCGGTTAAAGAAGGAGAAGCGTTCGCCATCATCCATGTAACCGTAAATACCGTCACGACCGAAGTAATATTCATTATCTATAAAATAAACCCTGATCCCGTCCAACGTCAGCTCCTCTACTCCACAATACTGATCACGCCAGCCTACAGCTACATGCTTGACCGTTACCGGACGCAGAGACTTCTTATAGGTATCGGGAATGCCCGCATATTTAGGTAAGATGATTCGGACGTCGCATCCTGCCTGATGAAGTGCCTTTGGCAGTGCGCCAATAACATCAGCCAACCCGCCTGTTTTAATAAATGGATGTGCTTCTGCTGCCGCAAACAAAATGTTCATATGTGCTTCCTCCTTATGTGGTTAATCTACTTTTTTAGACCTACGTGGTGGTGTTTTCTTGAGTATAACGATGCCTAGGGGTGGAATCGTCACTTCCAAGCTGTGAAGCTGGCCGTGGTAAGGGATTTTGGAAGTACGTATCACCCCAGAGTTAAGCTGACCACTCCCCCCAAAGTCCTTATGATCGCTGTTCAGTAATTCCATATAGCTTCCTGCCTTTTGCAACCCAATTCGATAATTTTCTCTTGGCACAGGTTGGAAATTAATGAGGACAACCAGCGTATCTCCTGCTTTTTTGCCTTTACGTAAATACGTAATCACACTCTGTCCGCGGTCTTCAGCTTCAATCCATTGATAGCCGTCCCACGAATGGTCCAATTCCCATAGTGCCTTCTCCTGAAGATATAAATGATTCAGTGCTTTCGAATATGCGTGCAGAGACCGATGACTGTCATAGTCCAGCAAAAACCAGTCAAGCTGATCCTCATCCTTCCACTCAATAAATTGACCAAATTCCCCTCCCATGAATAAAAGCTTTTTACCTGGTGAGGTCATTTGGTAGCCAAGAAGTGCCCGTAGTCCGGCAAATTTTTGTTCATAGGTGCCCGGCATTTTATCAAGCAGCGACTTTTTACCATGCACAACCTCATCATGTGACAATGGCAGTGTAAAATTTTCGCTGTACGCATAGGCTATGGGGAATGTCAGCAAATTATGGCGATCGGGTCGTTGATCAAACTCTGATTCCATATAATCAAGTGTATCGTTCATCCAACCCATATTCCATTTGTAATTAAAACCGAGTCCTCCATCGCTTACTGGGGAGGTCACCATCGGCCAAGCGCTGGACTCCTCTGCCATCATGAGTGCGTATGGATAATAGCGGAATACCGTCTCATTCAGCTGTTGAAGGAAGGCGATAGCCTCCTCATTTTCAATCCCTCCCTTGGAATTGAGACAATATTGTCCATCCTGCTTTTCAAAATCAAGCCGTAACATGCTCGTCACTGCATCTACACGCAGACCATCAATATGGTACACATCCATCCAGAACAATGCATTGGAGATCAGAAAAGAACGTACTTCTGGCTTGCTATAATCGAATGTCAGGGTTCCCCAGCCGGGCTTTTCCGCAATTAGCGGGTCCGCGTATTCGAACAGCGGCGATCCGTCAAACCGTCTCAATCCATGAGCATCCTTGGCAAAATGAGCTGGAACCCAATCCATAATCACTCCAATTCCCGCCTGATGGCAACGATCCACCAAATACATAAAATCATGTGGTTCACCATAACGGCTTGTGAGTGCAAAATACCCGGTGAGTTGGTAGCCCCAGGAAAGATCATACGGATGCTCACTCAGCGGCATCAGCTCAATATGTGTATACCCCATATCTGTTACATAAGGCACAAGAAGCTCAGCCATCTCCCTGTATGTATAAAACGTACCATCTGCTTTTTGCTTCCAAGTGCCTAGATGAAGCTCATATATATGTAGAGGTTTACCATATGGTGCTCTACGTTTACGGCGCCAAGCTGCATCATTCCAAACATAACCATCCAATGAAGCTACCACTGACGCCGTAGCCGGTCTTACTTCAGCACGTACGGCGTAAGGATCTGCTTTCAGAAATCGTTCACCATTTGGACCTGTAATGTCGTATTTGTAAAATGTTCCTTGGGATATCCCCGGAAAAAAACGACTCCAAAAACCGGATTTGGGAACCCTATATAAGGAATCCTGTTCCCCATTCCAGTTGTTGCGATCTGTAGCAAGCCCGACATGGAGAGCATGAGGAGCCCAGACCGTAAAACGAACGCCCTGTTCTCCGTTCTCCACAGTAAGGTGGGAACCCAAAGATCGGTAGCTGTGATAAAGCGTTCCTTCATGAAACAAATAAGTATCTTCCGATGATATCGTCTGTTGCGGAAGAGTTTGGTCTGTCATCACGTCACCACCCTTTTATGTTTTGTGAGTAAAAATGTATGAGTCGGTAATGCATTCGCTTTTGGGTCAAAGCTGACCTGAGTTATTACCCCATTCTAGCCACAATGAACAGAAAAATGACTAGGAAAAAAATAAACCTTAGTTTTTGGGGAATCTTATATACCTGATGGTTTCAAGAGTACCCCATACCGTTTATGTATGTACTACAACAGACAACTAAACCGGGAGGGAAACGAAATGTTTAATAAAGAATGCATTGCCATGCTGCTGGCAGGCGGAGAGGGACGCCGTCTTGCTCCCCTTACTTCAACGATTGCAAAACCCGCCGTACCTTTTGGCGGTCATTACCGGATCATCGATTTTCCTCTCAGTAATTGCGTAAATTCAAACATTGATACTGTAGGTGTACTGACGCAATATGAGGCGGAATCCTTGCACGAACATATTGGGGATGGGACTCCATGGGGCCTTACAAAAACGGATGACAAAGGAATTACCCTGCTTCCATCTTATAATACAGGTAACGCTGAATACTTAGGAACGGCAGATGCTATTCATAAGAATATCGAATATATTGACAGCCAAAATCCAGAGCATGTGCTTATTTTATCCGGTGATCATATTTACTATATGAATTATCGCGAGATGCTGAACTACCATAAGGAAAAAGGAGCTGCGGCAACCATTTCTGTCATGGAGGTTCCTTGGGATGAAGCACACCGTTTTGGTGTTATGAGCGCCGATGAAGATCTGCGTGTCACTGAATTTGCAGAGAAGCCGGAGAAACCCGAAAGTAATTTGGCCTCTATGGGGATTTATCTTTTCAAATGGGATTACTTAAGAAATTACCTGTTGGAAGACGCACAGGATCCTCAATCCAGTCATGATTTTGGCAAAGATATCATACCTAAAATGCTGGCGGACCAAGAATCTCTATACGTTTATGAATTCCAGGGCTACTGGAAAGACGTAGGTACAGTTAAAAGCCTATGGGACTCCCACATGGACCTGCTCCATGAAAATTGCGCAATTGACCTTCAGCGTCAAGACTGGCCGATGTATACACGTGAACGCCGCACAAGGCTGAGCGCGCAAAAGGTGCCTGGTCGTAAAATGCAGTCATTGGACAGCCTCCTGCATGATTCCTGCCAAGTAGAAGGCCAAATTGAGCGCTCTGTAGTGTTTAGTGGCGTCGAGGTGGGAAAAGGCTCATCCATCAAGGAAAGTATCGTTATGCCCGACACACGTATTGGGCGCAACGTGCATATTGAGCATGCCATTATCGGTGAAGGTGCTGTGATTCGTGATGGTGCTGTGATTAAAGGTAATCCGAGCGAAATTATGGTTATCGGACCCAATGAAACAGTATTTGGTAAAATGGCAGTACGGCCGCAAACTACACGTATGCTAAAAGAAGCCTATGAGCGTAACACACGCTTGCGTGCAGAAGGCTTTACATCATAACTCTCCCTAAAATTTCAAACAGCCAGCCCTCCAATATAGTGAGGACTGGCTGTTTTTTATTACCTCTTACAACTGACTTTAAATTTGCCCTTCCGAGAGTTGTGGTAGTTCCACGGATGACTCTGCTTGCAGAGCAGGCAATGAAACCGTAATGGTGGTTCCAGCTCCCAATTCACTTCTGATGAGCATCTGACCGTGATGACGCTCAACAAACTGTTGCGAGATTGCCAATCCGAGACCCGTCCCCCCATTTTGGTGGTCTACCTGGAAAAAGCGATCCCTTACTCTGGCAAGGTTTTCTTCACTAATCCCAATCCCCGTATCCTGTACCGATATCTCGATATTACCCTTAATGCGTTGAAGAGACAAATAAATAATCGAGCTTTCATGCGAAAACTTGATAGCATTATCTACAATGTTCAAAAATACCTGCTTCAGACGGTTACCGTCTCCATGAACGAGATAAGCCGTTTCCTCGGAATCCAGTTGAAGCTTGATCTGCTTCATTTCTGCCTTTGCCCATACGTTCAGCATAATTTCCTGCAAAAGCTCTCGAAGATCAACTGTTCCCATCACGAGCTTCATGGCATTTTGCTCCAGTTTGGAAAAATCGAGAATTTCCTCCACTAAGCCAATCAGCCGATCCGTTTCCTTGGAAATAATCTGCATCCCGATCTTAGTCTCTTCCGGGTCATACCCGCCAGAATTTAGCGTTTCACTCCAGCCCTTAATCGATGTAAGCGGAGTACGCAGCTCATGAGAAATAGAAGAAATAAAATCATCCTTGATTTGATTGGTTCGGACAATCTCCTGTGCCATGTAGTTCAACGTCGATGCCAATTCACCCAGTTCATAGCGATAATCGCCTTTGATACGTGCATCAAATCGTCCCTGCGCCATCTGAGCAGATACATCGCGAATATTGTTAATCGGTCTGACAATGGAATTGGCAAGCCCTGTGCTTACTATAAATACAATAATCAGTACAGCTGCCATGATTCCCACCGAAAATAATGTAATGATGAATAATTTATCATTTACTAATTCCAACGAAGTCGTATACCGGATAATATACACCTGATCTCCGACGATATTGTCCAGTTTCTGAGATACCGCCATCACCTGCTGTCCCGTGCCGGGTTGCTTTCCAATCCATTTGCCCGTATCTCCAGCTAAGGCTTGTGTCACATCACTGGTTTGCACACTTAGATCCGCAGCAAAATTTGTCGAGTTATCAATTACATTTCCCTGTTCATCAAGCAATTGTAATTCAGTGAAGGGCAGAGAAAATGTATTCAACAAATACGATTGTAAAGACTGTTCTGGCTCTTTGAATTTGGATGCAAATTCACTTACCGATTCGATACGGCTTTCGATGTGTTTGTAAATGGAGTCGTAATAATACGACCGGAGTGCAAACATAAAAATGACTTCTACTAACAGAAGCGCCAAGAACACTACGAAAAAATAGTGAAGCACAATCTGTCGGCGAATCCCCTTTTTGATCATTGAGACTGACCTTTCCATTTATATCCATGTCCCCACACGGTTTGTAAGAAAGCCGGCTCGGATGGATTGTTTTCAATTTTCTGCCGCAGACGTCGGATATTCACATCTACAATTTTCGGATCGCCCATATATTCCTTGCCCCATACGTGGTCAAGTAGCACATCTCGGCTAAGCGGCGTATTTTCTTTCTCCAGAAAAAACTGAATCAGCGAAAACTCTGTCGGTGTCAGTTCGATCAGCTGTCCGTTTTTCTTAAATTGCTTAGCTATCAAATCCAGCGTGAACGGACCGGATTGGAAAGACACCTTGGCTGCTGTTTCACGATGTACATTTACCCGACGCAATAACGATTGGATACGTGCAATCAGCTCTGTCGGGCTGAAAGGCTTGCTCACATGATCATCAGCCCCTACAGACAAGGCATACACCTTATCCTGTTCCTGTACCTTGGCTGTCAGAAAGATAATGCCAATACGCTCATTCGTTTCCCGAATTCTCCGACAAACCTCAAAACCATCCATCCCAGGCACCATCACGTCAAGCAGCGCGATATCAATATCCCGCACCGTGTTCAAAATATTCAGAGCCTCATGCCCATCTGCTGCCTCCAGCACCTCAAAACCGTTACGTTTCAAGTTAATAACGATAAAGCTACGGATCGATTCCTCATCTTCCATGATTAAAACTTTACTCACTCTATTCTACCTGCCTTTCCCCCATCTTGTTTTTAATGGTTTTACGTGGTTCCAGCTCGCTGGATCGCTTAATGCCAATTACCTGTGCGTTCGTTCGCCACAATTGGCTATAGCCTTCATTGTTTCGCTCCCATTGTGACAATGAGAAAAATTTAATTTCCGCTATTGTTTTGTCTGTATCATCCAGAATAAACCGCAAATAGCTGTCTTTCCTGGAAACCTTCGGATCAATAGTCACCTTGCCATGCAGCTCTTTCGGCAGTCTGAAGTAGACCTGTTCATTAGAATCACGATACTGTTGCTGCTTGAAAATCGTCCCTTTGGCCCCATCCCACTGATAGAACGATACAAAATAAGGAACTTCATCCAGCGGCCTGTTGCTCCAACCTTTAGGCTTCTCTAAATTCCCAAATTCGAGAATACCGTCACCATCCACATCACCACTGGCGATGGTAGCATCCTTAAAGGTAACATCCATAAGATTGAGCTTTCTGAGTTTGCCGTGATCCATCACGATAACATTGGAAACCGTAGTTGTCTCGGCAATCTTTGTATCAATAATGATCCCTTGCCTACCTTGGGCTACCTTACCAGCGACGACATTGTAGACGCCTAAAGCCTGACTGTCCAATTCCAACGACCCGATCTCCTTAAAGGTCCCTCCGCTGAACTGGAATGTTTTCACGGTAAAAAATTCATTACGACGGAGCAAGATAATCGTCAAGTCATTCAGATTGTCCCCGTTCAAATCCATCTTCTTATGGTTAAAATCGTCTACAACGAAGTCCGTATAGCCCGTTGCATATATTTTTTCCAACGTTCCTCCAGTATAAGAGTATACGATGAGGCCCTTCTGGTCCCCGTTCTCACTACTGTCTCCGCTCGAAAAACCTGCTACAATATCAAGCGTACCGTCATTGGTTAAATCCACAAGCTTAAATGATTCCAACACCGTGCCTTCCCCATCAAATGTAAGCTTCTTTACCCACGTGCCGCCCTGATCTTCAAACAAGGCACCATGTATCTTTACGCTCTCATCTGGTGTTTCATAAAAGAGCACCGCTTCATCTATACCATCATTATTCAAATCTCCCGTCCGAATTGGCGTAGGATCATCCGGATCATTCGGCCTTAAAGGCTGTACCGCCCCTAATTGCGTATTCACTGCTCCATTCAGCTGTTGTTTCTCATCAGACATCGTTGGTGTCTGCATCAGCGAAATCGGATCGCTAATCACATTACAGCCGCTTAAAAATCCGGCAAGGAGCAGCAAGGAACAGCAGCACGCCACCATTTTCAACAGCATTTTTTTCACTTCTCTTGCCGTCCCCTTCACAATTTGTTCTTTTCTGCCTGTGTCAATCGTCTTCCCTGGATATCAAACACCAGCTCGCCCTCATTCAGCCCCCAGATTCGGGAAGCAAAACGTTCAGCCATTTCCAGCGGCAGTACAGTAATGATTGTTACTCGTTCGTCAGAACACAGCTTGCGAAAGGTTTCCAGTACATGCGCTGCTGAGGCAGGATCAAGTCCATTTACAGGCTCATCAGCTAAAATAACCTTGGCTCCGTGAACGAGAGCACGCGCTGTGGCTACCCGCTGCCGTTCGCCGCCGCTGAGTTTGTCGCATTTATCATGCGCCTTATCCAGCAGACCCAGATCCTCCAGAACGTCCATCGCTCCCATATAGTCGTCGGAACGCACCATGCCAGTAACCATTCTCCACCAGGGGGTCTGACCCGATCTGCCAATGAGCACATTTTTAAGAGCGGTCCGATTCATATTAAGATGCGGATTTTGCTCCAGATATGCCCATTCCCGCTTTAATTTCATCTTGCCTGTCCACCCGGATTTCAGTACATCATTGCCTCCTACAATTAAACTGCCTTCTTCCCAAGATTCATGTAAAGCAAGACAGCGAAGAAGTGTCGTTTTACCACTTCCGCTTGGCCCCACTATAGCAATGAATTCACCCTGATGAATTTCAGCATCAATCCCTCGAAGCAACGGGGTACGTTCAGGCCCCACTTGCTTGGTCAGCTTCCGAATTTTAATCATCTATGATTCCCCTTTGTCCGCCATCAATACATGTTTATATTTTATAGTAATTGTGAAACAAATACCATGCAAACCGCAGTTTTAAACCGCCGGTACTCTTTTTCGGGAAAACAGACCCAACAATCCGAAAACAATGTAACTACCTCCAAGAACTAGAAACATGCTGCCTTGAGTTCCAATGTCTAGCAACCCTCCGCTAATATTAGGTCCGACCACACTTCCCAGATTAAAATGAAAGGATGCCAGCACATTTGCAGCCGCCAAAAATGATTTGGGCAACAGGTCAGCTGCATAGGCCAAACCGAGTGAGAAAAAGGAGCCTACCAATCCACCTGCGATGGTCAGCAATACCAAAGTGAACATAAAATGATTACCACTCCAGGGTAGCAACATAAAGGACAATCCTCCCGCTATACCTACGCTCATTAGCACTTTTTTACGTCCCCAACGGTCACTTAATATACCCAAAGGCAGTTGCAACACTAAGCCTCCCAAACTAACGAAAGGCAGCAAAGCAGCAATTTCATCGGTATGGAAGCCAATACGCAGGCCATAGACTGGAAAATTACTGTTCAGGCTCGCTTCCATATAACCGTATAGAAATGCAGGCAACAGAGCATACCATGCCCAGCTATAGCTGCGTCGGAATCTTTGTGCGGGACGCGCCTCAGTTTCCTGCTTCTCGGGTCTTGAGTCAGGTAACTTGATTAACACTAACAGCAACACAAGCAAGCACAAAAAAGCCAACGCAGCAAATGGAACCAGCATTCCATAATCGAGTAGCCATAATCCCAATGGGCCTAATGCAAAACCCAGACCGTAAGACATACCATAAAAGGAAATGTTGCGGCCTCGATTCTCTGGTGGAGTTACTAGCAATATCCACAACTGCGCAGAATAGTGCAACGCACTGTCTCCAATACCTACGAGCAGACGCAGTACGAACCAAATCCGAATATCAGGAATTAGCGGGAACAGCAGCAGGGTAATGAGCACAAGCACAAGACCACCGGCCATCAGCTTTTTGAACCCCAGCCATCCCAAAGTCCGTTCAGCCACCAGTGTCATTGCAAATGAACCAATATACAGTGCAGCCGCGTTCATTCCGTTTAGCGAAGACGAAACCCCCATTTGTTCCAAAGAAATCGACAAAATAGGTAATAGTAAACCCTGACATAATCCAGCAACAATAATAACTGCAATTAAAATAAAATAATGAACACGTAACGACGACGACATCCTAGCTCCTCCTGCCCGAACAATTAAATTATTAACATCATAAAATGAATGCTTAGAAATGATTTGCATTTGATACCATAATCAATAATAATTCTTATCACGATGTATACCATGACCATCTGAAAAATCGGTATATTACATATTAAGATGTTTTTAGCGTTAATTTTAGTGTATTAAAGAGAGAAAGAAAAAAATCGCCATCTGAGATGACGATTTTACGGATAGAGCTAGTCTGGTATGTATCCGACTCCATTTGGTGAAGAGCCTCGTATGTTCAATCCGACCAAGTTCACGTCACAACGCACTATTTCATATTATAGTGGACAATGCCCGGCAGAACAAGCCATAATAAATAAGTGGGCAATTTCAAAATGCTCATGTTTTGCTTATGGACGGGCTTTATTTACGTTCACCGCTCTGGGCTAGAAGACAGAATAGGAGGCATTTGGTTCCATGAGTTATCAAATTAAAATAGACACTTCTCCAATTTATGAATTGCTCGGCAGCTTTATGGCCTATGTAACTAAAAAGTGGGTCCAAGATATGGACTTGGGCCATGAATGGATCGACAAGGTGGATGCACGACTACAACAAGAAGTTCGTACTGAGCTTGCTACAGCTCAGGATTGCCCTTTTAGCGATTATGACGCACTCTATGCCTGGGCGTTGCTTCGACCGGAATCAGATGAAATATCCGACTATATTTCTTACTTGGATCACGGACCGGACAAGGATATGTTTGAGCTACTTGTTCCGCATATTCCTTTTTTAACCTTTGAAGAATCTTTACGCATTCGTAAGGTATATGCACCACTCCTCAGATTGTGGGATCGTGATTATTTTCGGACCTTGGAAGGCGAACTGCGTGTGTTGGCAGAAGAAGACGCTGCGGAAAAGCGCATGCTGTTAAGTAAAATGGAACCGGAAGCACTTGTTGAATATGCAACAGCCGGGCTAGTCGTCCCACATATGGAAGATCTCGATACAGTGGTGCTGTTTCCGGTCGTCCATAATCGCCCAATTAATTCATATTGCTTTTATACCCGTACACTGCTGATCCAGTATCCGGTAGATATTCCCGAGGAGAGTGAGGAAGAACCGCCTACGCTTCTACTACGGCTTACTCGTGCTGTCAATGATCCGCAACGACTGCGCATTTTGCGTTATGTAGCTCAAGGTCCTAAGTCTCTTGAAGACATGCGTCATGATTTGAGCCGATTGGAAGATACACTTATGTCTGATATGATGATTTTGCGTGTGGCTGGCTTGCTCCGCATTCACATTGGACGCTATCACAAGGAAAAATTCAGCATCCGTCCCGACGGTGCGGCTGATTTGCAGGTATTTTTGGAATCCTATATTGGACTGTAATTTGAATCGCAACTTAGTTATAAACCGAACACCGTTAAAGCTTTGGCTTGGAAGGAGTATGCATCATGTCGTATCCGAAGCAGCACATTTTATTTGATCTTGATGACACTTTGGTCCACTGCAACAAGTATTTCGATCTTATTCTCAACCACTTTTTCGATTTGCTTCAGGAATGGTTTGCAGCTCATAACCTAACGAGAAATTCGATCCGTGAAAAACAAATCGAAATTGATGTGGCTGGAGTTCATCAGGTGGGTTTTGCCAGCGAGCATTTTCCACAATCCCTAATAAATACGTACCAGTTTTTCTCGGAACAATTTGGACGCCGTACGGATTCTCAGGAAGAGCAGGAGCTTCGCTCGCTTGGCCGAAGTGTGTACGAGCAGGAAATCGAACCGTATCCAGGTATGGCCGAAACGTTAAATTCACTCCAAAAAGCAGGGCATTCCCTTCATCTTTACACTGGGGGGGAGCAGGTCATTCAAGAAAGAAAGATTGAACAAATGAAGCTGGCTACTTACTTTGATGACCGTATCTATATTCGCCAGCATAAAAATGTCGAAGCATTGGAAGAAATCATCCAAATGAATCGCTTGGACCGAGGTATCACCTGGATGATTGGGAATTCTTTACGCACCGACGTATCTCCAGCCATTGCGGCAGGTATTCACGCTGTGTATCTTAAGCAGCCTAAAGAATGGATTTACAATATGGTTGAATTGCAAAAAAACGTGAACTCTGTAATGTATACAATACAAAAGCTAACAGAAGTGCCACGGGTGATCCACGAAAGCATACAATTGCATCAACAAAAAAGGACCCTCGGATAGGGTCCTTTTTTGTTGATGCTCCTATCTCAGGCATCCTCACGAACGCTAAGTTGTCCTGTTCCTGGCACATCCAGAACAATCCGCGCTTTGACGGTCGATCCATCTTTACGTTTAAAAGACAACAATTGCGTCTGCCCCTTGGCGAGCAGGGACTTGAGCATCGTTTCGGTAATCTGCTTGCCCGCATATTCCTTCCAAATGACAAAACCACAGCCCTGCTTAAAGTGGCTACACCCATACCCTTTGCGGCCTTCTATAATGCTTCCACCGCAATTGGAGCACGGACAGCTGCCTAACGCCTGCCTTTGGCTTGCTGAAGTATCTGACTGTCCATCAGATGAGCTCCGCACTGCTTTTGTAGTCGAACTGCGACTTATTGGCGCTGATGCTTGCTTTAGCGCAGCACTTCCTGCACTGCTACCGCCTCCCGATGCTGTGCGGTCTCTTCCTTTGGCGGTGGTGGCACGTCCACTCGTACCTACGCCGCGGGCGTTCGTCTTTCCTCCCGAGCCATTACTCCTTGCCTCCTCGCCAAAGGCATTTGCGGGAGCAGGTGGCTGCTGCCTTACCTTATCAATGATAGACAACGTAAATCTTTTAACGTTATCCATAAACTTCTCCTGAGCTGCCTCACCCTTGGAAATTTGATGAAGACGGCGTTCCCATTGACCTGTCATCTCCGGTGAAGCTAATAGATCTACCCCGGCATGACGGATCAGGTTAATAGCCATCTTTCCTTTATCCGTAATCAGAATCTTTTTGCCCTTCATTTCAATGTAGCCGACTTTCTTTAATCGTTCAATTGTAGCGGCCCGTGTCGCAGGTGTACCTAAGCCAGCATCCTTCATAACCTCGCGTAATTCCTCATTCTCCATCTGCTTGCCCGCGCTTTCCATCGCTTTAAGCAATGTGCCCTCCGTGTAGCTTTTAGGAGGCTGAGTCGCCTTTTCTTTCATCTCAGCGCGCACACAATCTACCGGACGCCCTGCATCAATTTCAAACTTCTTGTCCGTCCACTCGTCCGTTTCCTCTTCATCCTCTTTTTTGGATGTTTTGCTTTTTTTACCTTTATCCTGATCAGCCTTACTCAAAACCACTTTCCATCCCAAGGACAGAAGCTCCTTAATATTAGTTTTAAACAGATGCTTGTCCACCTGCGTCATTACGGTATGCATTTTATATTCAGCTGGCGGAAAAAAATGCGACAGAAACCTACGAATAACCAGGTCATATACATTTTGTTCCTCCTTGCTTAGCGTTCCCGGCCTTTTTAACGTCGGCAAAATAGCATGGTGATCCTCAACACGAGACGGATTGCAGACCGATTTATTCTGTTTATGGACCAAATTAGGGTTTGCTTGTTGTACCAGATCAGCATAAGGGCCTGTCCCCAGCATCCGTAATGCCTTATGCATGCCGTCTATATTCTGCTCTGTCACATAATTAGAGTTGGTCCGCGGATAGGAAATGACCTTGTGACGCTCATAAAGCGCTTGTGCCACATCCAGCGTTTTTTTAGCCGAATAACCGTACTTGGCATTCGCCTCGCGTTGAAGCAGCGTCAAATCGTATAATTTAAAAGGATACTCCTTTGTCTGCTTTGTATCATATTTGGTAATTTCACCCTCTTTTCCGCGTACCGCCGCAGCGATCCCCTCAGCTTCTTCCGGATTCGTCAGCCGATCACCCTGCCATGCCCCTTTGTACTTAATCTGATCTTGCTTGAACTCAGCCCATACGTCATAGAAGGTTTGAGACTGAAATGCTTCAATTTCCTTTTCTCGATCATGAATTAGTGCCAACACGGGAGTCTGCACCCGTCCTACCGACAGCAAGGTGTTATGTCGTGTTGTGAACGCTCTGGAGGCGTTCATGCCAATCAGCCAGTCTGCTTCACTTCGTGCCCGCGCAGCTTGAGTCAGGAATTCAAACTCCGAGGCATCTCGCAATCGTTCAAAGCCTGTCGCAATACTTTCCGCCGTCAAGTCCGAGATCCACAATCGCTTAACCGGCTGTCGTAGCTTTAACTGCTGCTGAATTAACGCAAAAATATATTGCCCCTCCCGTCCAGCATCACAAGCATTCACGATGGCATTGCAGCGTTTGGCCAGCTCACCAATCATTTTTAGCTGATCTTTTGTTTTCGGATTAGGTACAATTTTGAATTGTTCAGGGATAATCGGAAGATCTTGAATATTCCATCGTTTGTACTTAGCATCGTAAGCATCCGGCTCAGCCAGACCCAACAAATGACCGATCGCCCAGGTTACAATGTATTTCTCCCCTTCCAAATAGGTACGGTTATTTTTAGCACGCGGCTCCATAACAGCGGCAATTGTCCGCCCCATATCTGGTTTCTCAGCAATAATCAACGTCTTCATTCATTCCATTCCTTCCTGACGGCCTTCTGTTTCTCTTCCATGAATCATAGATATACATGGAACGCAAATGAAAACACAGGTTCCCGGCCTCATGCAAAAGGAGCCTTCTCCCGGCGAAAGCTCCTTTGTAAATTCATTTAGTCTAGCGCTTCAACAATGTACGTCTATTATACCATAGATATCATGATTCTCTCAGGTCATGATTTTATGTAACCTTGGAAAAGATCATGTCATCTTCCTTTGGAAGCAATATAAATATAGAAAACCCAAAATAAAACTGCACTATTAGCAAACTTGTGTAATATTAATGTTAATTTATATTACACAAGTTAAGTTTTCATCTAATTATTTTGTAAAATAAATGTATTTTCTTTAAAAAAGGCTACACACACCGTCCTTATTTATGTTATGATCACTATAGATAACAACTACATGATTAAAAAGTTAATTTAGAGTGATTTTATATAACATTGAATTCACAACGATTTGTATACCTCACTAGAAAATTGGTTTCAACAACTACTAGTGATAAAGCTTTAAAAACAAATAAAGCCCCATCCTAAGATGGAGCCTTTACTTGATTCGTAACGGTAACATAAAAATTTATAATTATACCAAAACAGTAGCACCCATGAGGTATTTATCAACTTCACGTGCTGCTTCTCGACCTTCATTAATAGCCCACACAACAAGACTTTGTCCGCGGCGCATGTCACCTGCAGCAAAAACCTTATCCACATTCGTCACATATTTCCCATAACGTGCCTTAACATTGGAACGACGGTCTGTTTCCAAACCGATTTCCTTCACAATCGTTTGCTCAGGTCCGTCAAACCCAATCGCAATCAGCGCAATTTGTGCCGGAAATACGCGCTCCGTACCTGGAATCGGTTGATAGATTTTACGTCCTGTTTCATCGACAATACGTTGAATTTGAATGGTGTGCAGTTCTTTCAGATTGCCATTCTCATCACCCACGAATTTGGTTGTCATGATGGAAAACTCACGCGGATCTTCCCCAAACAATGCTTTAGCTTCCTCCTGTGCATAGTCGAGAGAGTACACATTCGGAAACTGCGGCCAAGGATTCGCAATCGGATCACGCTCCAGTGGAGCTTTGGTGTGTGTGCCAAATTGAGTGACACTCCGGCAACCATGCCGCAAAGAAGTAGCTACACAGTCCGAACCCGTATCACCGCCACCGATAACAATAACATCCTTACCTTTGGAGGACAAATAGTTGCCATCTTCGAGGTTGGAATCCAGATAACTCTTGATGGTGCCATTCAAATAATCCATAGCATAATGGACACCATTCAAATCGCTGCCTTCAATATTGAATTCTCTCGGCTTTGTAGATCCACCGCATAGCACAACTGCATCATAGTCAGCAATCAGCTGCTCAGTAGGGATATCCTTGCCGATTTCCGTATTCGTGATAAATTGGATACCTTCAGCCTCCAGCAAATCTACACGACGCTGTACAACCTTCTTATCCAGCTTCATGGATGGGATTCCATACATCAGTAACCCACCTATACGATCTGCACGCTCGTACACAGTCACGCTATGTCCTGCTTTGTTGAGCTGTGCTGCCGCAGCCAATCCCGCAGGACCCGAGCCGACAACAGCCACTCGTTTTCCTGTACGTTTTTCTGGCGGGTTAGGAACAACCCAGCCTTCCTCAAAACCTTTTTCGATAATCGCTTCCTCAATTGTCTTAATGGTAACAGACTGCCCGATAAGGCCAACAGTACATGAGCCTTCACATGGCGCAGGACAGACACGCCCCGTAAATTCGGGGAAGTTATTCGTTTTGTGCAGCCGATCTAACGCTTCCTTCCACAAACCACGATATACGAGATTGTTCCATTCCGGAATAAGATTATGAACCGGGCAGCCTAAAGTTGCTCCCATGAGATCCATCCCCGTATGACAATAAGGAGTTCCGCAGTCCATACAACGCGCCCCTTGGGTACGCAGCTCTTCTTCAGACATATGCTTATGGAATTCTTCCCAATCCTTTATACGCTCTGCCGGGTCCCGGTCTGTAGGAAGTTGTCGTGTGTATTCCATAAATCCAGTTGGTGTAGACATGTTACGTTCCCCCATCTCTTCGCTTATGAACCCCGATCATCCATTCAGAATTCTAAACAAATTCGAACTTGTCTGTTTGTGTTATGAAAGGGTCTGTTCTCGTTGAATTTGATTTATTGTATCACAATACAGCGTAAAAGTAATGAAAACTTATGCAACTTTCTGCATCTACAGCCAAAAGGATTTTTTATATGGTTTATTAATTTTTCAAATGAGCTAGGTCGAGTTCATCTATTGTTATCCTGTTCTCTCGTAAACAACAAAACGGTAATCATACAGGTTTTTGTCGTCCTTGATACCTGGCGTCTCACTGACTATACTCCAGCCGCTCCAATCCAGCTCAGGAAACGTCGTATCACCTTCAAAAGTCTCCTCAATTCGAGTCACAATCAGCCGATCAGCATGTGGCCAAAACAGTGAATAAATCTCCGCTCCGCCAATGACCATTAGCTCTTCTTTCTGGGCAAGTTGGAGCCCTTCTTCCAGCGTATGGATTACTTCCGCACCTTCCGCCTGATAGCGCTCATCTCGAGTCAAAACGACGTTGCGGCGGTTTGGTAGGCTTTTCCCGCCAAAGGATTCCCACGTTTTGCGTCCCATGAGTACCGTTTTATTAATCGTCTGCTCTTTGAAGAAGGCCATGTCTCTGGGAAGGCGCCAAGGAAGACTGTTATCCCGGCCAATCACACCATTTTGTGCCATAGCCCATATCATCGAAATGCTCATCTTTCCACCTCCTCTAATCAGATGGCGACAGGCGCCTTGATCCCTGGGTGATGCTCGTAATTCTCAAAAACAAAATCCTCGTAAGTGTAATCAAAAATGGATTCCGGTTTGCGCAGGATTTTTAACTGTGGTAACGGATATGGGTCACGTTCCAACTGCGTATGCACTTGTTGTATATGGTTTGAATAAATATGCACATCGCCGCCTGACCAAATAAACTCTCCGGGCTCCAAACCGCACTGCTGTGCAACCATATGCGTCAGCAATGCATAACTAGCGATGTTGAATGGCAGTCCAAGGAAAGTATCCACTGAACGCATCGTCAGCATACAGGATAACTTTCCTCCAGCTACGTAGAACTGGAATACAAAATGACATGGTGGCAACTTCATCGATTCAATTTCAGCCACATTCCAAGCACTGACGATATGTCGACGTGAATCCGGATTGTTTTTGATAGCCTCAATGACATTCGCAATTTGATCAATATGTTGTCCGTCCGGTGTTTCCCATGCGCGCCATTGCGATCCATACACAGGTCCCAGATTCCCCTGCTCGTCTGCCCATTCATCCCAAATGCTAACTCCATTCTCCTTGAGATAAGCAATATTGGTATCCCCTCGCAAAAACCATAACAGCTCATGTATAACGGATTTCAAATGTACTCTTTTAGTGGTCACCAACGGGAAGCCCTTGGCCAGATCAAAACGAAGTTGCCTTCCGAACACAGATAATGTTCCCGTCCCTGTCCGATCCTCTTTTTTCACTCCGTTCTCTAAAATATCCTCCAACAATTCCAAGTAGTTGCGCACGTTGTTTCTCTCCTTTGAGCATGAATAAAAAACAGCATCGTCAATTTTTAATTTTTAAAATTCTCGATCTACCCCATTAATCTATATTTAGTTTATCATGTAGGGTACTTTTTTGACCATGTGCTGTGTGAATTTTCATGATAGTCCAATAATCTTAAAGTTTGAAAAAAAGAGACAAAGAGCGCAGATATAGCGCTCCTTGCCTCTTTTTTCATGTATGAAAACCAAAAACAAGATAATGAAATGGAATTAGCGACGTGGCGCCAATGCGTGGATCGGATGACCCATTACGACTTCTGCAGCTTCCATCACAAGTTCGCCCAGTGTAGGGTGAGCATGGATAGTCAAGGAGATATCTTCGAGTGTAGCACCCATTTCAATCGCCAGACCCAGCTCAGCAATCAGGTTGGAAGCTTCCAGACCTACGATTTGCGTACCCAGTACCAGACCTGTATCTGCGTCAGCTACGATTTTTACAAAGCCTTCAGCAGCGTTCAGGGAAACGGCACGACCGTTTGCTCCATAAGAGAACTTGCCAACTTTGACATTATAGCCTTTTTCTTTAGCTTGTGTCTCTGTGTAGCCTACGCTAGAGCATTCTGGATCTGTGAACACAACAGCCGGAATACATTTATAGTCTACAACAGATGGTTGGCCAGCAATTACTTCAGCAGCTACTTTACCTTCGTAAGAAGCTTTGTGAGCCAGAGCAAGACCAGGAACAATATCGCCGATTGCGAAGATGTGAGGGATGCTTGTGCGTCCTTGGTGGTCAACTTTCACCATTCCGCGTTCATCCAGTTCTACACCGATCAAATCCAGACCCAGTTCACCGTCTGTATTTGGACGACGTCCAACAGTTACAAGCAGGTACTCAGCAGTTACTTCTTTGCTTTCACCGTTAACAGAGAATTTCACTGTTACATTTTTATCAGTTTGCTCCGCACTTTCCGCTTTAGCGCCAGTGAAGATTTCGATACCTGTTTTCTTCATGCTTTTCGAAACGATGGAAGTCATATCTTTATCGAAGCCAGGAAGAACAGTATCCATACCTTCAATAATAGTTACTTTGGAACCGAATTTGGAATACATTTGTCCAAGCTCTGCACCAATATATCCACCACCGATAACGATCAGGCTTTTCGGAATTTCAGGCAGGTTCAATGCTTCAGTAGAAGAGAGAATGCGTCCGCCAAACGGGAATGGCTTCAATTCGATAGGACGGGAGCCTGTTGCGATAATTGCATTTTTAAAACGGTAACGTGGTGATTCATGTTCGTTGAATACACGCGCTTCGTTTTCGTTGATAAACATGCACTCACCGTTGAAAACTTCGACTTTGTTGCCTTTGAGCAAGCCGCTTACGCCACCAGTCATTTTCTTAACAACACCGTTTTTGAATTCTTGTGTTTTTGCAAAATCTACTTTTACATTTTCAGCCGTAATACCGAAAGTTTCGCCATGTTTAGCTGCTTCGTATTGATGAGCTGCAGAGATCAAAGCTTTGGATGGAATACATCCACGGTTCAAGCAGACACCGCCCAGCTCAGATTTGTCAACGATCAATACGCTTTGTCCCAATTGTGCAGCACGGATGGCAGCTACATAGCCGCCAGGACCCGCACCGATAACCAATGTGTCAATATCCAGAGAAGCGTCTCCTACTACCATTGATTACACCTCCATTACAAGCAGCTCAGGGTTAGCGAGCAGCTGTTTGATATAGTTCATGAAGTTTTGAGCAGTTGCACCGTCAATAATACGGTGGTCAAAGCTCAGGGAAAGAGCCATTACTGGAGCGGCAACAATTTCACCGTTTTTCACGACTGCTTTTTCACTGATGCGGCCAGTACCCAAAATTGCAACTTCAGGGAAGTTGATGATTGGAGTAAAGAACATACCGCCTGCGGAACCAATGTTCGTGATGGAAATCGTGCTTCCTCTCATCTCATTGGCAGCCAATTTACCATCACGACCGCGTACAGCCAGATCACGAATGGAATCAGCAATCATCCAGATACTCTTACGATCAGCATCTTTGATAACAGGAACGATCAAGCCGTTGTCTGTATCAGTAGCGATACCGATGTTGTAGTATTTTTTGTAGACAATTTCGTTAGCTTCTTCGTCGATCGAGGCATTCAGAGCCGGGAATTGACGGGAAGCAGCAACCAAAGCTTTTACGATGAACGGCAGGTAAGTTACTTTTGTGCCTTTCTTCTCTGCAATTGGCTTGATACGAGTACGGAAAGCAACCAGCTCGGTTACATCCACTTCATCCATAATTGTAACGTGTGGAGCCGTGTAAGCCGACTTAACCATAGCATTGGAAATTGCTTTACGGATACCTTTGAATGGTACGCGTTCTTCCTCAGCACGCGGATCTGCAGCTGGTGCGGATGGTGCTGCAGCTTTCGCTTCTTTTTTAGCTGGCTCTTGCGCTTTTGCAGCTTCTTTCGCTGCTGGTGCAGCCGCTTGGCCTCCACCATTTTTGAAAGCTTCTACATCTTCTTTAGTGATTTTACCGTTTTTGCCGGAGCCACTCACTTGAGCGAGGTTAACACCTTGCTCACGTGCAAATTTGCGGACGCTAGGTGTAGCCAGCACGTCTTTGTTCGAAGCAGCAGGTGTTGCACCTGGTTGAGTGTTCGCTCCACCTTTTGCAGCATCCTCTTCTTGTTTAACAGCAGCTGGTGCTTCTTCTTGCTCAGGAAGCTCACCCTCAGCAGCGATCACAGCCACAATTTGACCTACGTTAAAGATGTCTCCGTCTTTGGCAAACACTTCTTGAACCGTACCATTAACCGGACATGGAACTTCAACTACAGCCTTGTCGTTTTGTACTTCCATGATAATATCATCATCAGTTACTTTGTCGCCGGGTTTGATGTGCATCTTGATGATTTCACCTTCGTGCAGACCTTCACCCAGCTCTGGGAATTTATATTCAAATCTAGCTGCACCTGCAGCTCCGCCTTGTGCAGCAGCAACTGGCTCAGGGCTAGCAGCTGGTGCTTCCGGTGCATCTTCTTGTTCAGGAAGTTCACCTTCTGCGTCGATGACAGCTACAACTTGACCTACGTTAAAGATGTCTCCGTCTTTGGCAAATACTTCTTGAACCGTACCATTAACCGGACATGGAACTTCAACTACAGCCTTGTCGTTTTGTACTTCCATGATGATATCATCATCAGTTACTTTGTCGCCGGGCTTGATGTGCATCTTGATGATTTCGCCTTCGTGAAGACCTTCACCCAGCTCCGGGAATTTATATTCAAATTTTGCCACGTTTAAAACCTCCCAAATTTACGGTGTGCTTTAATTAAAATTCCATTACTTTATTAACCGCATCAATGATACGTGTTGGCGTTGGCAACCAAGTATCTTCAATTTGAGCGAATGGATAAACGGTATCCGGACCTGCTACACGCAGAACTGGTGCTTCCAGATGCAGGATTGCTTTTTCGTTAATTTGTGCAATAACTTCAGCAGCAACACCGGCACTCTTTTGCGCTTCTTGAACAACGATCGCACGATTTGTTTTTTGAACAGAAGCAACAATGGTATCAATGTCAATCGGACTGATTGTACGTAAATCAATGATTTCCACTTTAATACCTTTAGTTTTTTCCAGCTCTTCAGCAGCCTTAACTGAAGTGTGTACCATCATACCGTAAGTAATAATCGTTACATCAGAACCTTCACGAACTACATTAGCCTTGCCCAGTTCAACAGTGTAATCATTCTCAGGAACTTCAGCACGGAATGCATGGTACAGGTTCAAATGCTCCATGAAAAATACTGGATCGTTATCGCGAATAGACGCGATCATAAGACCTTTTGCATCGTAAGGGTTGGAAGGAACAACAACCTTAATACCTGGTGTTTGAGTCAAAAGACCTTCCAAGGAATCTGTATGCAGCTCGGCTGCCTTAACACCGCCACCAAAAGGTGTACGGAATACGATTGGAGAATTGTAACGTCCACCGGAACGGTAACGCATACGGGATGCTTGAATTGCCATTTGATCGAGTGCTTCAAAGATAAAGCCTACGAACTGGATTTCAGCTACAGGGCGGAATCCTTGGATACCCAGACCGACAGCAAGACCCCCGATTGCGGATTCCGCCAGCGGAGTATCGAATACACGTTCTTCGCCAAATTCTTTTTGCAAACCTTCTGTAGCGCGGAATACGCCACCTACATGACCTACGTCTTCACCGAAAAGCAGGACGTTAGGGTCGCGTTTCAACTCTACGCGCAGTGCGTCACGAATCGCTTCTTTCATGTTCATTTGTGCCATTTGCTTCATTTCCTCCTTAAACATTGACAGATCAATTTCAGTTCAGGTCAATCGAAAAGCAGACCGGATCGGGTTGCCGCCCGGTCTCTTTCAAGTTCAATTATTTAAAATCAGCTTTTTGTTCTTCCAAATGCTTAGGCGTAGTTTCGAACATGCTATCGATCAGGCCAGGAATTGTCATTTTTTCTGTTTTCTCGGCTTTTTTGATCTCTTCGTTCACTTTTGCCTTAGCTTCTTCTTTTACGCGAGCTGTATCTTCTTCAGTCCAAAGACCTTTTTTCTCCAGATATTTCGCAAAGCGGGCAATTGGATCTTTTGCATTCCATTCGCCTTCTTCTTCTTTAGAACGATATTTCGTCGCATCATCAGAAAGGGAATGCGGACGGAAACGGTAAGTAACGGCTTCAATCAATGTTGCGCCTTCGCCATTACGTCCACGCTCTGCAGCTTCTTGAACGGCTTTAATAACTGCAAGCACGTCCATACCGTCAATTTTAACACCTTTAATACCAGCAGCTACTGCTTTATGAGCGATCGAAAGAGCAGCTGTTTGTTTTGAGAATGGCGTTGTGATCGCGTAACCATTATTTTGCACAAAGAAAATAACTGGCAACTTGTACACACCAGCATAGTTCAGACCTTCGTAGAAATCACCTTCGGAAGAACCGCCGTCGCCTGTATATGTAATGACGACTTGTTTTTGTTTTTTCAGTTTGTAGCCCATTGCAATACCCATAGCGTGCAGAATTTGCGCACCAATGATAATTTGCGGCATCAATACGTTAACGCCGTCCGGAATTTGACCACCGTGTTGATGACCACGGGAATACAAGAAAGCTTGATATAATGGCAGGCCATGCCAAACGAGTTGCGGAATATCTCGGTAGCCTGGTGCAATAAAGTCTTCTTTTTGGAGCGCAAATTCACTACCAACCATTGTTGCTTCTTGTCCGGATACCGGAGCGTAGAAGCCGAGACGTCCCTGACGGCCCAAGTTAACAGCACGGTCATCCCAAGTACGTGTAAATACCATACGATACATAATTTCTTTCAATTGATCATCTGTAAGTTTAGGCAATTTATCTTTATTGATAATTTCACCATCCGGAGAAAGCACGGACAGAGCCTCAACTTCCTCTGTGTAAACTTCATAAGGAACCTTGCTCATTTTCTTCACCTCAACAAAAAAATTTGAATATCAAGTTCCGCTGTTATAGGATTATTATACACCTGTTATATCGCTCGCGTCAAAGATTTAGTTATTTTTTTTGAGTTTGCCACATTTTTGTGTATGTAACAGGGTGTGTTTTTTACTATAACAGCTTAGTACATGATTGAAATTTTAAACATCTATTGCAATCAGGGTAATCTTAACTTATTGTGATCCTTAATGCAAAATAATACCCAAGAAAGGTGACGAAAAATGACGGATTCTAGGTATTTAAAACGAACTATCCTTAAAGACGAAGTAGACAGCCGCTTACTTGGCGAAACCCGAATTCTTCGGATTTATTTGCCGCCCGGCTATAATGAAATATTGAGCTACCCGGTCGTCTACTGTCAGGATGGAGAGGAATTCTTCAACTTTGGACGCATTGCAACACACGCCAACCGTCTCATACTGGATGAAGGCGTGGAACCCTTCATTATTGTAGGTGTAGAAGTGAACACCAAAATCAGAACTCAGGAGTACGCTCCCTTCGGCAATCGTTTTGAGGCATACACTGCCTGTTTTGCAGAAGAGATTATTCCCTATGTGGAACAAAAGTATCCTATAAGAAAAGATGCAGCTTCCCGCATTCTTGCTGGAGATTCACTGGGAGGCAGTGTGTCTTTGCATTTGGCGCTATTGTATCCTGAGCTGTTTAATCGTATTATCAGCCTCTCAGGTGCCTACTATGAAGCTTCGCAAGAAATTATTGCCCGTGAGAAAGAACTGTCGCATCTAAATGTTTGGATGACAGTTGGCCTTCAGGAAGATGCTTTTGAGAGTGATACCGGCATTTACAACTTTGTAGAGCTGAACCGTCAATGCGCACATTTACTGCGCGAGCGGAACGCCGAAGTTTCTTACCGTGAAAAGGATGGCAAACATTTATGGGGCTTTTGGCAAAACGAGTTGCCTGACGCGCTAATGTATTTTTTGGATCGTGCCTGAGTAAAAAAACATCCCAGCATGATGAGGAATTGAGCATTGACCTAGGAGGTCATAATGCTCCTTCCTCTTTTTTATGATTTGGTTGCGCTTTCAAAAATGTATAACGAAAAACGGCAACGATTGCCGTCATCTGTCGTTCACATTATAGCTTTTCTTCTATGATCTTGTCCAGCAAGGCTTCGCATCCCGCGTCCAATAATCGATAGGTCTCTTCAAAATTTCCGGTAAAATATGGGTCGGGTACTTCTCTTAACTTTTCTTGGGGAAGCAAATCCATAAATTTTAGAATATCAGCATCAGCTCCACCTGCAAGTTTACGCATATTTCGTTCATTAGAGTCATCCATGCACACAATATAATCAAACGCGTCAAAATCACGATCCGTTATTTGCCGTGCCTGTATGCCTTGTTCGCTGATTCCGTGCAGTTTAAGCTGCTTTAGCGTTCCCTCATGCGGAGGATTTCCAATGTGCCAATCTCCTGTTCCAGCCGAGTCCACCCGGATTTCTGCGTCTAATCCCCGTTCCTTTGCCTTATGTCTCAGTATTGCCTCCCCCATGGGAGAGCGGCAAATATTGCCCAAACACACAAACAAAACGTTAGTCATTTCGTTCCCCTTCCTATTCACGTCACACTTCTTTTTTCTGTTCCATTGTAGCCAGGTCCTCCAAAATTGTGCAAGCCATATTTATCGCGGTATACTTAAAATGATCGTATATATGGGACCGTATACAGAAAGAAAGGATGTTGGATATGACGAAAAAACGAGCCATTGTATTTTCAGGCGGTCGTCTTAATGAAGAAGATTTACAACAAATACAACCCGATGATTTTATTATAGGTGCAGATAAAGGTGCCCTTTTCCTGATAGAACACGGTATTACGCCTCATGTCTCTGTAGGAGATTTTGATTCGATTACTTCGGAGGAACAAGAAAGGGTGAAATCAGCAAGCCAACGTATGCTTGCGTGTGATCCAGTACTTAAGGACCTAACAGATACAGAACTCGCTTTAGAAATCGCTATGGACGAACAAGCAGATCATGTACTCATGCTCGGTGTGACTGGTACTCGGATGGACCACACATTAGCCAATGTTCAAATATTAGTACGGGCTATGCAGCATCATATTAGTTGCGCTATCATGGACGCACATAATTATATCGAGCTGACCGGATCAACGCTCGAGATCCAGCCTATGGGCTATACATATACATCGCTGATTCCAATGACCGCCGAAGTAACAGGTATACAACTGGAAGGATTTATGTATCCACTTCATAATGCAACCCTTAAAATGGGACAATCACGTGGTGTTAGCAATAAGCTAACGGCTGCAAAAGGTACAATTTCTATTAAAAGCGGTCTACTACTCGTTATTCAAAGCAAGGATTAATTATGACATTATTGTAACTATTTAAAAAGTTGTTCACCCACTCAAAACCCTTGATTAACAAGGGTTTTTCCGTTTTCACAGGTTCTAGAATCATTTTATTTTTTACAAATTGTAATTTTTAATCGTTTTTTAATAATTACGACGTAAGCCTTGTCCCTCAAGCATTTGAGAGTAGTTTTCCAACTATTAGGTGGCTTCAAAACTGTTATACTCAACGCTGTCAGTTAGTTAGCAACTCAGCAAATTATTGCACAAATCAATTTTTGGAGGTATTTACAACATGAATATGCATAAAATCATAAAAAAGGTAATTATCGCAGGAGTCGCTGCCACGATCGGCTTTGGCACTTTTGCCATTGAGGGAACAAATACAGCACAAGCTGCTACTGCTACTACTACCGTAGGTCAAAAAGTAATTAACTACGGCAAAAAATATATGGGTACTCCCTATAAGTTTGGAGCTTCCACAAGCACCACACGCAATTTTGACTGTTCTTCTTTCATGAAGCACATATTCAAGAAATACGGAGTCGATTTGCCGCGTACTTCTGTTCAACAATCTAAAGTCGGACATGCCGTATCCAAGGCCAATTTGAAAAAAGGGGACTTAGTGTTCTTTTCAAGCGGTAGCCGTGCCACAGGACGTAACATTACTCACGTAGCAGTATATATGGGCGGGGGTAAAATTTTACACACTTACGGCGGACCTGGGGTGACCATCTCTGATTTAAACTCTGGCAACTGGAAAAGAACATACATTAAAGCACGTCGCGTGCTGTAATGTAACACTCATTTGAAATAGGTAAGCCGGGACGAAAAGTTCCGGCTTTTTTTTATATAACTTATGCTATTTTGCTTCGGTTGGCGTTCTGAGTGAATAGCCAATACCTCGTTCCGTTCGAATCATTTTAAACTTTTGTCCTCTATCTACTTTAACCCTTAAATGCCTGATGTACACATCTACTACGTTCGTATCAGCGATATAATCATGTTTCCAAACATCTTTTAAAATTTGCTGCCTGCTGCAAACTTGGTTAAGATGTATTGCCAGATGTAGCAAAAGATCGAATTCTTTCGGAGTTAATTCCAGTTTTCGCTCCCCTCTGCTCACCATTCTGCTTGCAGTGTCTATATGTATATCCCCCGCTTCGATTGCCCTTTTCACATCACGTTCAACACCAAAAATTCGTAATAAATTAGCCACTCTAGCCTGAAGAACTCTAGGATAAAAGGGCACTACCATTACATCATGAGCTCCTTGTTCAAAGCAGGAAACCATATGTGCCTCTTCATCTGATGAAATCATTGCAAGTATCGGGACATGAGGATGGTTCTGCTGCAAAATGCGAATCAAGCCTTGAGTGCCCGCCTGTTCATCTTTAATGTTTAGGAGTAGCAAACTCACAGGATGCTGAGCTATATAAGAGCGTACATCCGACGTATTACGAACATGAACCACCTGATAACCTGCCTGCTCCAATGGACGAACGAATACAGCGGGCGCTTCATTTTCATCCACAAGTACAATTAACGGGCTCATCTTTTTCACCCACCTGGTTTGGACATCGCATTACATATTGGATACGAACAAGTTTGTTATAAGCCATTAAACATATTTGTATTAGTGTAACAAAAAAGCAGAAAATCATTCTCTGAAGAATGGCTTTCTGCTTTAAGGTTTATGGTTTTTAGCCCAAATAACGATGATATAGACTTCTTGCTTTGGCCACGTCCTTTGTCCCATGGATCAGCGCTCTGCCATCTGCAAAAACCACCAAGCGATGCTCTCCCACACTAAAGGAAACCAGATACGAATTCCACTCTACGTTTCCCTCGCCTAATGCTGCAAATCTATCTGCTATCTCTGCGAGATTCAGATATATCCGGTTGGCAGGTCTTATTTGAACGGTATCCCTACCGCACAAAACATCTGTTTTCTGCCGATGAGAGGTCGATAAATAGGGATACGTCGGTTGGCTACCGCAAGAAGGACAATTCGACTTTTTGAGACGATCCACTGCTATTGCTACATATTCATTTTTCCACAAATCAAACGAAAGCAATTTTCCTCTCAAGTCCTCGGGATATCCACCAAGAAGTTTGAAAGCTTCTGTAGTCTGATTAGCGGTGACCATTTGTACTGCCTGCGGAATAATGCCGGCTGTATCACATGTTTCTCCTCCAAACGGTACAGTTCCCATCAGACAGTGTAGACAAGGTGTTTGACCCGGTAAAAAAGTGTAAGTTACACCGTAGCTACCCACACATCCTCCATAAATCCAAGGAATATGATGCTTGAGAGCCATGTCGTTCATAAGAAGCCGAGTATCGAAGTTATCGGTTGCATCCATCATGAGATCCACCCCCTGGATCAACTCTTCCAGCTCTTCTACCCCAACATCCAAAACATGTGCATGGATGACTGTTTGCGAATTAATATCCTTTAATCTTCGCTGGGCCGCTATTGCTTTGGGACACCTTTGCGCTGCATCACTTTCCTGAAAAAGCTGCTGGCGCTGCAAATTGCTCCATTCCACATAATCCCGGTCTACGAGACTTACCGTACCTACGCCTCCACGAACTAGCGTTTCTGCAATGCCTGTACCCAGCGCTCCAACACCTATGATTAGTACGTGAGAAGAAGCAAGCCGACGTTGGCCTGCAGGTCCAAAGGGTGCAAACCTTTCCTGTCTGGAATAACGATCAATTTGTGGTGTTCCAGCACCGGATTTTTCAGATATCCTCATCCTTGAACCATGCCTTCTGTTGGGCTGCTCGCTGAAGCATATCGTTTTACAGGTATCATCCCTGCCTCAAAACCATATCTGCCTGCACGCACAGCCAGCTTCATGGCCTCAGCCATTTTCACAGGGTTCTTCGCTCCCGCCACAGCTGTATTTAGCAGAACACCATCTGCTCCCAACTGCATCGCCATTGCTGCGTCACCAGGTGAGCGAATACCTGCATCGACGATAACCGGAACTTCTGCTTGCTCAATAATTAACTCTAATGAAAACGGATTGAGCAAACCATGTCCTGTACCAATCGGTGAGGCACCAGGCATAATGGCATGTACTCCAAGCTCTTGCAGCCTCTTTGCTAGTATCACATCATCCGATATGTAGGGCAGTACGACAAAGCCTTCCTCTAGCAGTTTTTCACTAGCCTTCAACGTTTCAAAAGGGTCAGGCAACAGCGTTTTGTTATCCCCAATGACTTCCACCTTAATCATGTCGCACAAGCCAGAGGCTTTTGCCAACTTGGCAATACGGATTGCCTCTTCTGCTGTTGTTGCTCCTGCTGTGTTGGGAAGAAGTGTATACCTGCTCAAATCTAGCGTATCAAGAAAATGATGCTTATCCCGTTCCTCCAAATTCAGTCTGCGCACAGCGAACGTTAATATTTCCGTCTCAGCAGCCTCTACAGCCTGGGATTGGATATCCAGATCCGAAAATTTCCCTGTTCCCAGCAACAGCCTTGAGGTAAAAGATGCTTTTCCAATGGTTAACATGATCAACCGCCTCCTACAAAATGTACGATTTCTAGGCAATCTCCATCCTTAAGTACCGTCTCATGATGATCTTCACGGGTCAATATATGCCGATTCAGCTCTACCACTACGGTTTTCACCTTTAAATCAAGTTCATGCAGCAATTGATCCACATGAGTGATTCGATTAGAAATGGTCATGCTCTGTCCGTTAATGATCAGCTTCATAAGCTTTCCTCCTTGAGGAGTTCAGAAGAAAATTTGCTTATTCCAAGTCCAGCCGCATCAGCCCCTTTAAGCATAGCTGCCATCGCTCGCCCAGTCGCATCACTAAGCAAGACACCGTTACGATAATGCCCGACTGCAGCATAGACGCCCTCTACTCCAGGAACAGGGCCAATGAAAGGACGCTCCGCAGCTGCCTGTGGACGTAAGCCCGCCCAAGCACGTATAAAAGAAGCTTCTTGTACACGCGGCAACCAGGCAGATGCACGTACTAACAGTCCTTTTAAGCCTCCTACGGTCACCTCTTTGTCATATTGATGTGGAAGACTCGTAGCCCCAATCCAAAGCTCGTTATTCTGTTTAGGCACGAGGTAAACATCATCGGCATAAATGGTATACTCCAACGGATGGTCCTTCAAGGAGACTGCTACCACTTCACCCTTGACTGGATAAAGAGGATAATCAAATCCAATTTGTTCTAGCAATTTCAAGCTGTCCAAGCCTGCGGCAATCACGACCTGATCGCAGGAAAAAAATCCACTATCCGTTCGCACACCGCAAACTCGGCCGTCCTGTATGATCAGTTCCTCGGCATGAGTTCCAGACCATATTGTTGCTCCCAGCACCGCAGCTGCCCCTGCATAAGCACGGCAAAGCTGAACAGGGGCCACTTGTGTCTCCTTTGATCGGTATATAGCCCCAATTACTTGATCTGCCAAGCCCGGAATCCGTCGAGCCAATTCCCTGGCATCCCACCAAATAGGGCTATCATCCTCTCGGATATTCGCAGCATTCCAGCGCCTTTGGCCCTCTGCTTCTGAACGAAAAGGGGTCACAAAACCTTCTGTACGAAAATCAACTGAAATACCCGATAAACGCTCCAAATCACAGACAAGGTCAGGGAATGCATCTCGACTTGCGCGAGCAAATCGCGCCAGCTCAAGGTCTGAGAACTCTTCGCTTTCCGCTGCCAGCATTCCCGCCGCTGCTCCTGATGCTCCCTCACCGGGGATCCATCGTTCCAGCATAATTGTACTTCGTCCCTCCTTAGCCACATGATAAGCAATGGCACTGCCGATCACACCTCCGCCTATGACCAAGCATTCTGCGTGTCCTATTGCTTTTTTCTCTGTATGTGTCTTTGACATATGTTCCGTGTCTCCTCTCCGGTGAGCATTCTGCTTTCCCTTCGTCTCGTTTTCTTGCTACAGGTCGTGAACTACAAGATCTACCATTCGCCTATATTCCATCGCTGCTGCAACGGGTGACTCTGCTTCCCATATACCAGACATCACCGCAATTCCGCTTGCTCCGGCATGATAGAGCTCTGGAACATGATGAGGTTGTATGCCTCCCAACGCTATCACCGGAATGGCCGACAATCTGCAAATGCGTTCAAGCTGTGCTACACCCCGCGGTACAAGACCGGCCTTACAATAGGTCTCATATACATGACCAAATAGTACATAGTCTGCTCCCCCCTGCTCAGCGGTCTGCACCTCCTCCAAGGAATGTACAGACACTCCACAGCGTGTACCCACTGGAAGCAGACTTTTCGCATCCATCACAGATAACCCATTAGCAGGTAGCTGGACAGCTCTTGCCAAGGTAAGTAAAGCTACGTCCATACGGTCATTTACTACAATTTGCTGCAAAGGAACTTCCTGCTCGATCATGCTACGAGTCAAAGAAAGCAAAGCAGAGGCACCCTTCTGTTTCGAACGTGCGTGTACATAATGAATATAAGGACAAATAGCGGCAGCCACTTTGGGTACATCCACACAGGAGACACTTTCCATCGTAATTACGTGTAATTCGATCTCATTTTCACCTCACTTGGACTAAAAAATATAAAATAATCGTATAAGCTGAACTATATTGTTGCAGCTCCCTATTGGGTAATATCATACGGAGCCAGCCACATGTACCAGCAATAATGAAAGGAGATCATATGTAAATCCGTCTACGGAAGCTCGAACAAATGAAGATGAACGAAACGCAAAAAGCCACTTCCCAGAGGAAGTGGCTTGACAAACGTTCAAAATCGAACGGACTATTATATCCGTAAACGTATATCGTTCCCTGCACAAACAAAAGTAAAGATCTACTACCTTGTTTGTACAGTACTCACTTCCCTACGCTGGCATAACCCAGATCAGGTACAAAGAGTCCGAAATCCATTTATTTCGTCTCAGCCGCATGGGCGGCTCCCCTAGTGTGGCTATTTTATTGTATCAGCTAAAGATAGCTTAGCATATTTTCCTAATTCTGCAAACCCCACCTTGTGTGAAATCTGTCAGAACTGGATTTTAGTTAACTTTACTAGACCACTCTTCTACATTCCACGTTTTGGTTACCCAATCCTCGTAAAAATCCGGTTCGTGGGATACAAGCAATACGGTCCCTTTGTATTCCTTCAAAGCGCGTTTGAGTTCATCCTTTGCTTTGACATCCAAGTGGTTGGTAGGCTCATCAAACAGTACCCAGTTGCTCTCACGCATTAACAGTTTACAAAGGCGGACTTTAGCCTGTTCTCCACCACTAAGCGCAGACAAAGGCCGGGTGATATGCTCATTCTTCAAACCACAGCGCGCCAAATGCGCTCGTACTTCATGCTGATTCAAATGCGGAAATTCATTCCATACATCGTCAATCGGTGTAATTTTCTCCGCCTTTACTTCCTGTTCAAAATAAGCAGGCTGCAAGAAATCCCCTTGATAGGTTTTTCCGCTGATTGGAGGTATTTTCCCAAGAATGGTTTTGAGCAACGTAGACTTACCAACACCATTGCAGCCAACAATTGCGATCTTTTCGCCACGTTCGATCGTCATGGACATTTTAGGCAAAAGAGCATGAGTGTAGCCAATTTCAAAATCAATACCCTCAAAAACCGTTTTCCCGCTCGCACGGGCTTCTTTGAACTGAAAGGTTGGCTTTGCAGCTTCTTCAGGCTTATCAATACGTTCGATCCGATCAAGCTGCTTTTCACGGCTTTTTGCACGGCCTGATGTAGATGCGCGCGCTTTATTGCGCTGAATAAAATCTTCCTGTTTCTTAATATATTCCTGCTGCTTCTCATATGCATCAATATGCTGTGCTTTGTTCAGATCCGCCATTTCAAGAAACTTTTCATAGTTAGCTGAATAGCGGGTCATCTTAGCAAATTCAAGATGGTAGATTACATTAACGACTTGGTTCATAAATTCAGTATCATGTGAGATGAGGATAAAAGCATAGGGATAATCCTTCAAATATCGCGTAAGCCATTCAATATGCTCCACATCCAAATAGTTGGTAGGCTCATCCAGCAGCAATACATTCGGCTTTTCCAACAGCAACTTAGCAAGAAGCACCTTTGTCCGTTGCCCACCACTAAGTGCTGCTACATCCCGATCCAGTCCGATGGCAGAGAGACCTAATCCATTCGCCATTTCTTCAACCTTCACATCAATGAGGTAAAAATCCCCCATATCCAATTGCTCTTGAATTTCTCCCATCTGTTCCAGCAAAACTTCCAACTCTTCGGGAGAAGCCTCTCCCATTTTGTCTGTAATTTGCATCATTTCCTTTTCTAGTTCCAACAAAGGAAGAAAAGCGTCTTTTAATACATCACGTACTGTTTTGCCCGGCGTCAGCTTGGTGTGCTGATCCAGATAGCCATAACGTACACGTGGAGTCCATTCCACTTTGCCTTCATCTTTAAGCAATTTTCCAGTCAGAATGTTCATGAGTGTCGATTTACCAACACCATTAGCTCCTACCAATCCTACACGTTCCCCCGCAAGTAATCGAAAGGAAACATTTTTAAATAATGCACGGTCCCCAAAGTTGTGGGATACATTTTCTACAGTCAATAAACTCATAAGCTGTTTTTGGCTCCTTATTGTCATCGGCACTGCCGAGTGTTCTTATTTCATCAATCTTTCGTTTCTTTCAAAGCTTTATTGTAGCACATTCGGCACCCTTATCGGAACATTGAAAACAGCGAATTTTAAGGTTTTCAGATGGAGTGGCCTAAAAAAAGAAAACCAGCTAATGTTAGTCAAGGGGTCCACCAACATTTTAACGAAAATATACGCTAAGGACATGGCTTGTTTTTTTGCCCTCATTGCCCTTATTAATCCGGATTTGAAAGTAGTAGAAATCGACATCGGCCAACTTGATATTGGTCAACTCGCTTCCCAAAAGTCGGTAAATAGCAACGTATTGACAATCAATATGTCTTGAAGGTTTTTCGCTTGCTAAATCATATCGAAGTAGCGCTTAATCTCCTCTTCGGTAGGTACATAAGGAGTTTCTTTGCTTCTTTTGGCAATTTAAGCTTCAAGCTCAGTTCTAAGATGTTGAACCAGACTCTAAGATAAGCATAATGGTAAGATCGGAATTATTGCGTTGAAGTTAGTATGCAGAAGCTTACAATTCCAAATAATGAATACCTTAATAATTGATAAGTTCTAATAACAATTAAAAAACAGAACTCTATGTAGACAGTCCTCATGAGTATCGAAGGAATAATAAAATGGAGAAAATGTAATTATCCCGGCCTGGGTTCCGGACCGGGAAGAAATAAAATATAATTGGATTTATTTATCTTTCAGCAGACATGGCAATTTCTTTTGATTCATGAACTGTTCCAAATGGATGCTCAGGCGGTGCATAGATAACGTATATCTTAAGGGGCATATTTCCTGTATTAATTACATTGTGCCATTTTCCAGCAGGTATCATAATTGCATAGCCATCATAGGCCATCACTTGAAAATCTAATTGGTCTTTCCTATCCCCCATTTGAACAAGTCCCTGACCTTCTTCAATACGTATGAATTGATCAGTTGTTGGATGAGCTTCTAAACCGATATCATCGCCAACATTAATGCTCATTAGAGTCACTTGTAAATGTTTTCCTGTCCATATAGCGGTACGATAATTTTTGTTTTGTTTTGCAGCCTGGTCCATATTCACTACAAATGGACTTTGTCCATAATCTCTTAATATTATCTTTTCATAGAGATTACTGTCGTTATTATACCAATTGTAGTCTTGAGGATCATAACTCCGATAATTGTAATTACAGCTGTTATACATAGGAATATGCCATGGAAAGTGATGGCATGATTTATAGTACATACTCATTCTCCTTTATTTGATTCAGTGTTTACTTATCATATGCGGCTGCCTATATAAAGGACTAAAAAACCTTTAACAATAGGCAAAAGCCTAATTGAGGCCAAGACAAAAATATTCACAAGCGTTTTCGTCCTTCACTTCAAAAGATGTTATTACTTAAAGTTACATTTAATAACATATACTTCCAAGTGGTATCATCTTCTTTGGAACTCCCCCGGTAAGTCGAGTATTAAATTCCATTTATTTGACTCACTCTTTAAAAAAGCAGTGACCATAAAGGCAAAAGACTAGGCTGGCACTGCTTCTACTGTGCTATCGGCTTGGCTTGGAGATTCGTCTATTTCTCTGCCCATTTCAAAACAAAGTTCTTCCCGGCTAACGTCAGATTAAACTCCTATTAAAACAGGCCAACCTTTTGGTTGACCTAATAATACGAAACCCACCCCGGAGGGTAATTATTTTAAGCTGTTATGATATTGGTACTCAAAATAACCAGCAGCTGCCGCAGATTTTTCATCCGTAAAACGCTCAGTCGCTTGAAAAGGGGTTGGATATGAATCTCTATAAAAATATTTCATTCCAGTACCCGGTTCTATGCCACCAATAATAGATTGCTTTCGGACGACTCTTCCACCACCAAACCCATAGTTATTGTAATACCTGTCTCCAACTGGAATACCTTGGATAAACGCGATCATACCCACATCATCTATTGTGTTATACCACTCCTCTTGTGAAATGAGTGGTAGGGTGAACGTATAGGAAATGCCATTCCGTGCTACTTTTTCGTTATGGACATTAATCAGTCGAGCCAGATCTTCCTGAATGGTGCGAACAATGGTGGAACGGCGTATTTGCTCAAAGGTTAATGAATTGTTCAGTAACGAAATGGGGGTCTGACCCTCAAGCTCTTTTTGAACCCCCTCCACCCATCTGTGATTCTGCGCATCATAGGCATGTAGATAATTATCCAGGGTGAATCCCACACTATTGCCTGCGGAATCAACATAGGCATAAGGCTTTTTTTCGCTCCACTTGGGGCCTATAACCGCTTGTCCATACGCATCTTTATAGGATGATGAAGCGAACGTATAATAACCATCATAATCCAGTATCACAATAGCTGGTATGTAATTCAATAACGCACGTTGTGCTGCTGTATCCCCATCAATGTCCATATTAAGGAAAAAAGTGTGCAAGAACGTGACCAGCGCTTCTTCTTTATCTACACGAAAAAACTTATCTGATCCATATCCGGCCTCGCGTTCCTGACGTTCATTCTGTGAGAGCACAACACCTGCATCTTGAACTGCGGTACGGAGAGCAGACGTATATTTCATTTCTAGCTGCTGTACTTCACGCTGATTCTGCACTCGTAAATCACTAACCACACCAAAGGGCAAAAAGAGTAGGATAAATATAACTGCAAAATCAGTAATCTTCATTCAAAACCATGCCCCCGTAAGAAGCTGAAACTGCCGGCTTATCGTTATCTATTCCACCCAGAAGCCATGATTTGTATAAATCCGCAGGAGTCCGATTCGTATTATATAATCGTACTGTAAAATAATCACCGGCCATCAAGGTATACCGACGTATCTGTTCCGACTTGGGCTGCGAATAATCAGGAAACAGTACAGGTAAGATTTGCGGGTTATAGTAACTATCGTATACAACTTCATAATTACCCAGAAAACTGTCTGGCTTCGCCGCATCTGCATAATTCGGTACATATTTTTTGTGCATATGCTCCAAATGAACTTCGTACGTATTGCCTGTCAGCTCCAGATCACGTATAAAATCGTTATACATCGTCGGTGTAATGTAACCTTTGGTTCTTACCATATCAACAAAATGTACAGTCGAATGATATGTATTTAACCCGGATATATCATCCTGCCGTTCAGCAGCTTGAGCTGCGGGTACGATGTACAAAAGTAATACAGCTAGCAGTGCTCCCAACAGCTTAGATATTGTTTGAACCACTTCAGTCCTCCCCCAATTTCTCAAAACGTACAGATGTTATGTCTCCATTCCCATTACGCTGTGAGTACATGGCATATATAGAGGAAGCATCCAAGGTAGATACATCAGGCTCAAACGGTTCAGAATATACATCGTACTCTGAACCGTCAACTTGAACCGAAATCCCCTCCTGCAAGTTCAAGCGAATGGTCTGAATGACTTGAGTCCCTTTAATCCGTTGCGGCGTCTCCACCCCTATAGTACGGGAGATCCGTCCCTCAGATTGCTCCTCCTGCTGCGACCTTAATTCCAGTGCGCTATCCAGTTGACTGGACAAGTTTGCTGCTGCTGCACATGCGGTTACAAATAGAATAACTGACACACCAAGCCGCAGCATACTTGAAGCGTGATCAGACATACTCACGACTCCCTTATAACTATTATTCTTGCTGTACTACTTAAGACTGGGTAAACAACAACCCACGTACCACGTTAGATTTGTCTTTAACGATTTCAGCCTTGAATTTACCACTTGGATTTACATATTCATTCTCCTTTTCATTCAGTGTATTCGCGATTTTTCCTGTCTTATCACTGCCGCCATTCACAGCGCCATACTGCTCACTGTCTGGACTAATGTTCAGAGCATTTCCGTACCACTGTCCTGACATGTTTTTGCCAGTTTTAATTTGAATACCGAACTGGTCCTTTCCCTGAAACTTCCGCAGCGCATTGGTTACCTGGGAGCCGCTAATCGTTGTGCCGTCGTATACCGTAAAAGAGGCTTGAGACAATTCGGTCTGGATATCGGCGAAATTGTTTTGTGCCGTTTTAGTGGCTTCCTGAGCTGAGATAAACAGTATAACTACAATTGTGATTAGTGCGATGGTCAAAAATATCCCAGCGGCTACCTTTAATGCCGTTGATGCATTATTCATTTTTTTCTCTCCTCAACTTGTAATATTGGTTAATCATCATTGAACTTACTTACTGAATTTTTTGTATTTGCTCATAATAGCTATCCATTTGAACAAAGCTCATACCGATCAGTGGAATTACCAAATATAAAAAGATAAGACCATACATTGGGGCAAAACCAATCATCCTCCCCCAGATCGCCTTGCTGTCTATTATTTTTTCATACTCCTGTTTTCTTTGTTCAAAATAGTAGGACATATGGGATTCCAAATCATCAAACGCCTCTCTAATGGTAATTTTACCCAAAGATAAATGGAGCTTGTCCACCAGACGTTGAAATTCCGGCAAAGGTGCTTCTTCTTTCAACAAATCGAGAGCCGCCTCAGGCCCATGTTCATAATGAAGCAGACATTTTTGCAGAGGTCTTTTGAGGATTACTGAAAATCTATTCAGCCACTCCAATATTTCCTCGACAGACATTCGTTCCATAACCCGTAAAATGGAAATAACCGTTTGAAACTGATAGACCTCATGCTTCATGTCCAAATGACGCATTTTCCGTTGCAAATATAATAAAAGTATGGGCATTTGGTAGGCTACATACCCAGCAATCATACTAATCAGTACTTCCCACCACTTTATATATTCTTCATTCCAATCTTTCAGCTTTTGGAGGATTCGATGAGTATTCCTGGATAGCTGCTCTGGAGTAGCTGTGCCATTAGCATAATGTTCTAAAGCAGCGTACGTTCGCTCGTATGTGCTGTCCGCTTTCATGTTCAACATTTGCATGATTTTGCGGTCAATCTCACTCTGCTTCAAAGCTTCCTTTTCCTCTGTCGGACTTAAACGTCCAAACATTTGCCCCGATTGTACTGGCGCGTGAAGGATATGCCTTTTTTCAGCTCCATGTAAAACAAATATAGTACTAATACTAAGCACTAATCCTAAGATAAAAAGAGCAATTCTGCGAATGTAGAGCCACTCGAACTTTACCTCCGCACCACTTTCCTTTAGGAGTCGGGTTATCTGGAAATAAGATGACATATGCTGCCGAGGAATTAGAGAATCCACCATATTACGAATGATGGGCATACGATATAACCTCTGCTCCCACACCCTACGCCCTTTACCCGCACGATATCCTGTCTCGTCGGACTGTTGCAGTTTCTGTAACAGAAAGTAGGATAGGATGATAACAATGTAAACGGTCAATTTTGTGATATAACCCAATTTCCCCTGATAAAACTCATCCATGGATGGAAAGCTGGATCTCGCCCATCTCTCGATTGGGGTAGTAAAGAAAACAGGGGCCAGAGCGATCACGTTTAAACTTTTTAGCAGGTAGTCCAGTTTATTTCTCCTCAGCAACTCCAACTGGATTTCGCGTGCAAGACTGCTTAGCCCCTTTAAATAAATGGAACCACCATCCTCAACCCGATCACCAAACTCCATGACCATATACGAGATACCAGCAAAGGCTTTTAAAAAACGATTTGGAGCTGATTCATAATATCTTTCGAGGGCCTCGTGGGGATCAGCATCTGTCAGCGCCTCATAGATGAACCGTGCATGTCTTCCAGCCTCTGCCTCTGCTAAATCGGCTACTTCGGATATGGCTTCTTCCACCATACCGTGCTGATGATAGTGATGACGTACATTGGCGAACAATTCGATCATTTGCCCAAGTAGCCTTTTTTCCATTTGGCTAGTGGTCACGTCTATAATAAGGCTGTTGATTACCACTCCGCATAAAACGGCCAATACAGCAAACTCTATTCCTGGTTTCATCATCAGCAGCACAACGCCGCTGCAAGCAAAAGCCCCCCAAATGAGCAGTATCATCTTCATGGTCTGCAGACGAAGCTTATACTCATCGTATGCATGCTGACCAGCTAGTCGCTTACGTACACTTGTGATGTATCCAGCTGTGATAGGGACCCTCATACACAGCGTATACAATTTATGCATTAAAGTTTGAAGTTCCCGTTGAAGTACCGCTTTTCCCTTTCGTGCTTCCTGTACAGAATGAATTCTACCTCTGCGAACTGCATAGCTCTTATGCTTATGCAACCCATACAAAACTGTATATAGAACTGCAAATCCCCCACCTGATATAAGCAAAACCCACAATAAAATTTCTTTAAGACTCATAGTCTTCCTCCCAATAACGGGTCAAAAAACTGCGGAAATCTGCCGCATCGTTTGCATTCATCTGCTCACACATTTCTTCTACACTTTTAGCTGTTAAGGGCTCCATTGGTATATAGCTTCCATTTCGATATTCCATAACATGGCGATAGCTATAACTCGATGAAGCATTGGGACCTATATTCGTATGCTCTGGATTACGCGGTACACATTCTGTGATCCGTTCGATATAACGCCGCCCTTGCGCATCACGCTTGAGATGAACATCAAAGTTAATGACATGCACTACCTGTTCTTCAGCAATATCTTCATGCTGAAATACTCCTGTTTTGAGCAGTGAATTACGAAGTGAAAATACAAGATCACGAAATGTTTTAGCATGGTGAGTAAAAATAGTGAACAAACTAGCAACCTGCGACATTTGAATCATCCAAGCAGCTACTTCATCACTCGCTACTTCGCCTAGAATATTAACGGTTCCATCTGTTTTTTTCTGCAAGTCAAGACCTTGTTGCCCTGAAATATGATCTGTTTCTCGAAAAGTAAGAATATTACGGCGACTGTAAATGCTGCGTAGATGCAGTTCAAAGGCCATTTCCTGAACGCGAAGCGTATACGAAGCGTAAATATGCTTGACCATCGCCATTAACAATGTTGTCTTACCTGAACCCTGCGCACCTGTAATTGCAGTAATCCGACTGCCTTTCATTAGATATGATAGTAGCTGGATTGGAACATCAGCGTTTTGTCCCCTAATTAACTGTTCGAGCGAAGCGCTTTGAATATCAAATTTACGAACAAAGAAAGCCCATGATTCAGAGAAAGGCGGGCGCACTACTACTACCCGTGATCCATCCTTCATTTCATTGACCTTATAACCATTCGCTTCAGAAAGCTGTCCTGGGTAATTGTATTTGTAAATATTTTGACATACCCTTTTAAGCTCACGTTCCGATCCAAAGGAGAGGAATGAAAGGTGGATAGTTTTACCTTTGTAGAAAATCCATACACTCTCATATCCATTCATTATGGGCGCAGAGGTTTGTTCAAATGCATACCTATCTGAAGGCCACTGTGGTGATGAAGAAATACTCCCTTCCGGCACACCACTTACACCCCCACTTACACCATCGATCCTCTGGTCACGAATATCATCAATGACAGAAAAACCTTTGTAATGTTGATAAATCCGCTGCACAATAATATCCACTTTCTCCATAAAGGAAAGGGGACGGTATTCACAGTCATAGATATAGCGGATATCCTCTGTCGTTACGAAATAGCTTCCATCCTCTTCACCTTGCTGTGAATACCTCATTTCGGCTAAGTCATAAGTATCCAGCAAACGTGATAGTGCATCCGCGCCAAATTTCTGCTGATATTGGTAAAAAATAATTTCGAATTGATCTTGTGTGCTAAACAACTCAGGTCTGGAGAATGGCATAACAGTATCGGCGATTTTCTCGTTCAATCCGTAACCGTTAATCAGAAGCTCACTCATCAGATTTTTAACAAAACGTTTATCTCCACTGCTGCCATTGGCACAGTCCTTTAACGCCCTTCGTAGTTCTGCCCTTTGATGGATACGCCGCCTATATTCCTCTTCATGTAATCCGGCATCCGCCATCTGGCTATGACTTAGTTCATGAAGCGCATTTTTGATATACTCTATCAATGTTTCGAATGTGGCATCTTCGCTCTTTGGTTCTACCCGAAGAGCTGAATGTTGCGAGTGAAGATTTCCTCGATATTTAAAAATAATCAGTACGATGCACAGTAGCACAATGCAGGTAATAATTAATCCGTTGATCATATGAGCGGACAGCATTAAGCGCCCCTCTCCAAAGCCTTGAGCCGAAGATCGGACTCTGCCGCCTCCAGAATAGCTTTGCTAATCTGCCGTATGCTCTGCGCCCATCCTACAGACATAAAAGGCTTACGTTGCTGCTCTTTTCCACTTCGCACCTCGCGTTGCACATGACCAATCACATCCCTGCGGTTCCATGCATCCATAAAGTCGGTGCTGTAAGGGACTGTAAGCAAAGTACCCTTGTAGCCATATCTCCTGCGGATATTCGCTTCATTCGCTTGTGAATGCACATCATATTTTCCAAGGACAACTAATATGGGTAATGACGAATATGTGGATAATGGAGACACAGATTCAAAATAAGCGTCCAACTCACGCATATTCTGAGTGAGCGAAAGAACGGCCAGTTTGGCTTGTGCACATGCTTCATGCTGTACAGCCCCCCAGCCTACTCCACTCCCTGCATCAATCAGCGTTAAATCATAATATTGATTTGCTGTATCAATTACCACTTTTACAAGATCAGGGGAAAGTAGCGGCGGTGCAGCTCCAAAACCAGAGGTTCCCTCAAGTACATCCAGAGTGTGTTCTAGTACAGGTGTCGTATAGTTACGAATATTTTCTCTAGACAGCGTCCCTCTCAGAACTAAACGTGAAACAGCATCCCAGCCCCCTTCCTGAATCTGTAGACTTGGATCGTCCATGCCATACTCCTGTATAGGAAATCCTGATTCAATACCGGTATGCCTACGGCCCAAATGAGTCAACAAAAGTCTTCCTCTATATAAATTACCTATGGTAATTGCTATTGCTGCCGCTAATGAGCTACTTCCACTCGCTCCCTTAGTGGGGCTCCAAAACAAAATGGTGCTCATGCTCTCCTCCTTTCCGCACGCTTTAGCGCACGACGACTTTCTTTTATCTCCCAACTCATCCATTCTCCAATACAACGGCACAATTCTCTCTTATATATTCTGGATAGAGGTTTTAACAGAAGCTGTTTTTTATGCTCATTTTCCAGCTTTAGAGCAAGCTGTCCTTCATCCCATGGCAGTACATACGGCTCTGGTTGCCATAAGGCAGGAAAGCGATTCATGTATTCCCACAAATACGCCTCCTCCACACCGCAATCCACTGCCTGTATAAATAGCTTGTGAAATACAAGATCTTTGGGAAATCCAGGTTGGCCAAACAAATGCTCAAGCCAATTCTGTCCGCTGTGCATTAGCATGTGGCTATAATCACTGACCCAAACCCGGAGTTCCGAAATTTTCCAAACAGAAATTGGACAAAAATCAGGTAGCTCTACATCCAAAATAACAATGTCATAAGTCTGTTCTGCCTTTTGATCAGCCAGCATACCGATATGCAGATCTTCCCATGCTGTAAATCCAATCGCCACATCGAATCCACAAAACTGTGTAATGGGTAGTGGTTTATCGAGCATTCCTATGCTGTACCGATATTGTCCCCGCAGTGTAGCGTCCACAAGCAGTACCTGTTGGCCTGAAGCTGCCAATACGCTGCTGATGTATAATAAAGTATCGCTTTTGTCACAAAGACCGGCAAATATCCATGTTTTCATACTTCCGTTCCTTTTCTCTCATTTATTTGGCATACGGATCAGAGCTACCACCCTGCGTTAGAATCTTCGTTTGTTCTTCGTGGTCCTGTTCCTCACTCCCTGTATCATCAATTCCACTTACTGCATCTTCAATAGTTGTGCCTGCATGCTGAGCTGCAACCTCCTCACTTAGACCTTTTTCCACAGGCGTTGAAATCACATTGTTTGATGAATTAATTGCATTTTCTAGAGAATTTCGTAGCTGCTTGGACAGTTTTTGTTCAGCAACACGGACTAAATTCGGATCACTATTCATTAACGCTAACACCTGTGCATTAGGCGGATAGGTCTGTATGGCCTTGGGCTGAAATTGGGGATCTACATATGTCAGAGCATAGATGGATGCTTTATGCAGAAAGGCATCTACAATAGCACTCGAAAGGGATAGTATTTCCTGCTCATTCATAGTAACCCATACGGTTGGGCCTTCTAGCCGAGAAATCTTCTTTTTGGATAATAGAATGTAATCCTGACCTGTTGGAAATTGAATGCGAATATCTACCTCGTCCCCTGGCTTCAGGCTGCTGGGCAGTACCACCACTTTTAACTCACGGTTGCGTAGATCCTTAGGTGTGGGTTCATCAGCAGTAATCATAGCTGATGTAAGCACAGCTCCTTTTTTTAGTTCTATCTTAGCTGTAGTGCGAGAAACTTCACTTTTATTTGTCAACAAATTAGACGGGGCTTGAGAACCAGGAACCTTAATTCCCTTCAAATCATTAGATGTAATCTGCTCGCCTGGTGAAATGTCACGAACAACCGCCCAGCCTGTTTTCGCAGTCCGTTGCTCTTGTTCATACAGTTTCCATTTCTGCTCTGCCTCCACCTTTGCCTGCTTCCTGATCTCACTCATTTGATGGATATTCACCATAAGGTAGCCCACAAAGATCATGCCTACAATACCCGCGCCAACACAACCTGCATATAGTTTTTGTTTGCTGCTTTTTCTTAGCTTGGACACACAGCTTCTCCCCTACCTCTTTAGATATATACCTGCCCATTTAGTGCTGTTGTTTAAGGAATCTGAAACGTCTTTTCCGAGTGTCTGTAATGACTCCACGAAAAAGCTCGTCCAATACCTGATCCATTTGATCATCCCGTTCGAAAGGATCTGAATGGAACGGCAGCGCAAATACTTTATCGTGATCTAGCTCCTTTCGTAACCTGCGGACAGCCCCCGAGGGTGCCAATGGCAAGCAGTAATTCCATTTGTGTTGCGGATGACGCTGAAGAGATCGGGCTAGACCCGTTATATCCTGAACTCTCCATTCGGCCCCTGAGCCGACAACTAGCGGATAATCGGCTCTCAAAAATTCTTCCAGTCGTTCATTGTCCTGCCCATTCCCCAAGTCCAGTACGATAAATCTGTAGGATCCGCCCAGCAAGGAAATGACATCTGCACGAGATGTTTGCCGCCAATAATGAACTCCATCGACTTCAAAACGCCGACTTGAACTTGCTTGTCCAACAGGTATGCCTTCCACGACTTCTTGCAGTCGGGCAAATGCCTTAGCTGTACTATGCAGCTCAACCAAGGCTACGGAGTGGGTCTTTCGAGCCAAGTAGTGGCTCACTGCAATTGCTGTGTGTGTAGCACCGGAGCCGGAAGACACACCCAACACTGCCACTACCCTTGTTCCAGCATAATCCGACGAAGCATTACTAACAGATTTCCCTGGTTGAGCAGACTGAAAATTAGCACTGCGCCTCAGTTCTCCAATGACCTCCTCAGCAGACTGAAATCGTTCCTCAGGATGATGCCGCAGCAGCTTTCGAATTATCGGAATCAAATGTCGAGGCAATTCCCCGCGAATATACCCTTCAACTCCTGCTGTCCACTCGCTATATTTACCACCTGTACATAGATACAATAGTAACGCCCCTAGACTGTACAGGTCCGAGCGAGCATCCGTCTGTCCTGTTCCATATTGCTCTGGGGCAGCAAAGCCCACTGTGCCCAGCTTTATCGTATCCTGATCCAGCTCGGACTTATAGCTCCTCGCTATCCCAAAATCGATTAGCTTAAATTCCATTTCCGGTGTCAGCATAATATTCGCCGGCTTGAGGTCCCGATAAATGACTGGCAATTGGCGGGTATGCAAATAATCAAGTACATCCAGTACCTGCAGAGCGAATGGAATGATTTGCTCCTGTGGAATACAGCCTTGGTATCCCCTCATGTATGCTTCCAGTGTAATTCCTTCGATGTAGTCCATAACCAGATATACCGCACCAGATGGAGGATATTCAAAAAAATCAACAATCCTCGGTAAACGTGGATGGCTTAGCGAAATCAACATTTCGGCTTCCGTCCGTACAATCTTCATTATTTTTGGGTCGGCAATCGACTCCTTCACTGCCCAATGCTTGCCCGGCAGCTTTAAATCTTCGGCCATGAACACGCGGCTCATGCCTCCCGAACCTAACGTACGAATAATTCGGTAACGTTCACCGACAATTGACCCGAACTCTAATTGTGATGGTTGATTCATCATTCTCTTACCTCCCTTCTACAAGCAGACAACGCAAAAAAGGGAAAGCCACCGCAAAATGAAGTCTTCATAATGACATGAAAACAATTTCGCGGGATGCTTTCCCTTGATTTAATACAAATATTTTTTAAAGGAACAATTTGGATTTAGTATATAGCACACTGCATCTATTGTAAAGAATTATTTTCCATACTTGATCATATACAGGGTAATCTCATCTCGGTTATGGAAAAGCTGTTTGGCTCGCTGAATCTGCATGCCGGACTCCTCAAAGGAAGCAATCACATCATGAATAAGCGCCAAGGGCTTTTTATGCATTAGCTTGACTGTTACGATAGCCGTACCACCACTCCGCAAACTATACAGTAAATCAGTAACGAGCCTTGCCATCTGTTTTGGACTCCAACTCATATCACAAACCAGCAGATCGAACGAATTCTCTTTAAATTTGACTTCACTTGCATTTTTACGCAAAAATGTCAGATTGGCGTACTTCATCAGCGATGGCTCCATCTTGGCCGGATCAACCGCTGTAACTTTCAGTCCACGCTCCAGCAAGAAGGAAGTCCATCCACCCGGTGCTGCCCCAATATCCAGTCCCTGATGGAAAGCGCTAAAATCAATGCCGAACGTTGCTTCTGCTTCCAGTAGCTTGAATTTGGCACGCGAGATCTGTCCGTCTTCCTTCTGAAAACGAACTGCACCTCCGCTCCAATCTGATAGGTTGTCCTGAGGATGTGATACGCCTGCGTACCACGTATCTGTATCTGCAAAAACGGACACAATAACATCGGCGCCTTGTACTACTAATTCCATAGGTAGATCACTTAATTGTTCACTCAAAGCCAGCTTGAGCGCACCTGCGCTTTCAGCCCAACTGCTATTAGATCCTTTGCGTACTTGCAAAGAAACACGTTGATCTATCAATTCCCTGCGGTTACGGATAAATGCAACCAGACGCTCTTGCACTTGAACCAGATCCGTACCTTCCTCCTGAAAATGAACAGGAAACAAGTGGCGCAGAAACATCGGTGGCTGACCTGTAATCGTCTTCACTGCCTCATTTTCTTGCGCAGGTAATGTTGCTAGAAAAATTTCACCAGGTAGAAGCATCGTGCTTTTCACAGAGCCAAATAATCTTCTAAGCTCCTCCTGAGCATAGGGTGCAAAACCATGGTTGGCCGTACAAACAAATCTCGATGTCGACAAAGTGGACTCACTCTGTTCGTCTGTATTCACGTATAGTTCCTCCAAAATAACGTTACCCTCCAGCGCACACCCGGATCCAGGGACGTTCTCCATCCCATTCCAGCTCAACTGGAACTTCATAAGTGTGCATAATCAATTCTTTCGTTAAAACTTCTTTTTTCAATCCAGCAGCTGCGACCTTGCCATCCCGAATCAACGCAACATGCGTAAAGAGAGGGACAATCTCCTCAATGTGATGAGTTACATAGACCACTGATAAGTCTCGCTTGCGAAGCCGATCAATCTCGACCAACATCTTTTCCCGTTCAAATAAATCCAATCCGGCACAAGGCTCGTCCATTATCAGTAGGCGAGGTTCAGCCATCAGCGAGCGGGCCAGCATTACCTTTTTACGTTCTCCTTGAGATAAGGTACCTAACGGGTGATGAATCAGATCGCCTAAATTCATACCCTCCAAAAGAGATACGGCTTTTTCTTTTGCCTCCGTCGGAATCTCCTGATAAAAACGCAAAAAAGCATACGCACCTGTAGCTACTACTTCCCAAACGGGATCTTTTAGCGCCAGCTTTTCCAGTAATGTCTGGCTAATGTATCCGATCTGCTTGCGAACTTCCCGCACATCACATTGACCATACGTTTGCCCAAGCACCTCAATCGTACCACGACTTGGAAACATATACCCTGTCATCATTTCCAACAATGTTGTTTTGCCGGAACCATTTCGACCCAGAATAGCCCAATGTTCACCTTCTCGTATTTCTAGGCTTACATCGTCCAAGATACGTCTTTCTTCCCGCTGTAATGTAATGTTCTTCATGGATATCATTCCATCACGCTCCTTATCCTCCTCAGCAAGTGTTCTACAGATTCCATTTTGTAGATGATTTCAGGATTTTTGTTTTCACCATTATATATAAGAAGCGCGGGGACACTGGAAATCCGATACTCCTGAACCAGTTCAGGAATATAGTTAATGTTGCTCTGCACCACTGCTCCTTCGGGGAGCAAATGCTCTGCTACCTCTAACATTCTACGGGCAGCCGCGCATGTTCCGCACATGGGAGTGTATACAAACAAAGCCAGCTTGCATCCCTCCCATATGGCACGGCGTGCTTCTTTTTGTCTGACCTCTTTCATCGCTTAGACTCGTTTATGATCTCTTGCATACGCCCCTCAGGAATCGGCCCGTTATGCACAGTGACTCCCTCCGGCTTATTCGCATAAAGCAGTTCATACATGGCTCGCCGCCCCTGCGGACTGGAGGAATGCAAGTAAATTTCACGCGGATATAACTGTTTACTTGCAATAGCAGCAGCTACATCCTTTCCCGTCGGTTGACCCGGACCCAAATCATAATCTAACGATAGTATCGAAATTGGGTATTCATGAAGCAGAAGCAGACACTCATCCGCGTCCCTTGCCAGCTTAAAACCTGGAGGACAAGGTCGATAATCGTCCATAAACAAATACACCAACTTCTCCTCCTTCTTCCCAAAAAAGTAAGCTTACATAAGCCTCTAAGATAACTATTATTTATTTAAAATAATTTACTCCCAGCTTTGAATCATTCGAATGTCCTCCTGATGTGTCCCATCAGGTCCCGCCTCACTCTCCAAAACGACGGGAATACCTCTTACAGCTTCTTGTTCTGTTATCCAGCGCATGCCTTCAATACCAATGTAACCTTGCCCTACGCGCGCATGTCTGTCTTTTTTAGAGCCGTACGGGTGTTTGGAATCATTCAAATGAACTCCGTACAGCGCTGACCAATAACCGAGACGGTCCCCTTTTTCAAACAAAGCCTCGTCCACTCCACCGTTCCACAATCCTGCTGCATACGCATGACAAGTATCCAGGCAAAATCCGATGCTGCCAGGATCTCGACACAATTGGCGAATTTGGACCATTTCCTCGAGCGTAGTTCCCATGGGACCGTGATCCCCAGCTTGATTTTCAATTAATATTTTAGCATTTCCCTGCCAGCCTTCGAGCACATCATTAAGGCAGTTAATAATGTTATGATAGCCCTCCAGCGGGTCAGACGAATGCATATGCCCAAAATGAACAACTATCCCCTTCGATCCACAGGCTTCAGCAATATCCAAATCGTTGCGTAATGAAGCAACCATCAACTCATAAAGTTCCTGACCACGTTCGCGACCATGAGCTGGATTAACGGGGTATGGCGAATGAGCAATAGATTGAAGCTGGTGCTCTGAGCAGTAATCTTTACAAGCAGCAGCATCTATGGAGTTCCATTCCTTCAGCTTGAGACTACGAGGATTTTTCGGAAAATATTGAAATGAACGTCCTCCATGCTCTCGTGCACGTATAGCAGCTTTGGAAAAGCCACCCCGCGTACTCACGTGAGAGCCGATAAGCAATTTAGGCATCATGCTGCTGCACCGGGCAATAAAATGCTTTTTTCCCCGCCAGCTCGACTCTTACAATTTTCCCACCGCTTGGAGATTCTTCTCCTTCACGGTCATATACTCGACACTGATGATCAAAGCCACCTGTGAGCGTGTCTCCCTCCATCAGAGGCATTTCCATATAACCGCCCTCCGCAGTAGCTTCACGAAGTACGGATTGAGTAGCATGATATAGCTTCTCCACTTTTTCTGGGGATTGCACAATATTTTGCACCTTGGAACCCGGTGTAAATCCGGCGATATATGCAATTTCGTCCGAATAGCAATTGCCAATCCCCGAAAAAACCTGCTGGTTTACCAGTGTTGTTTTCAAAATTCCCCGTCGCCCTTTTAGACGTGCTGTGAAATTTTCCAATGTCATACGACGGTCTAACGGATCAGGTCCCAGGTCTGACAAAGCTTCATCTGTTTCTTTAGCCGTCAGCAAGTGCAGATAACCTAAGCGCAGTCCGATAAAATAAAGCTTCGCTCCGCTAAAATCCAATTCGATCTGAACCGTACGGTCTGGACGTTGCTCCTCCGTTCCCAGATACAACAATCCTCCCAACATGAGATGAAGCACAAGCCGTTTACCCGTATTTAAATGAAAAATCAAATGCTTGCCCCGACGCTCTAAATATACAACGGTCGCACCCAGCAATTGCTTCTTAAAGGTTTCCACTTCAGTATTAATGGACTTTTCACGGCTAACCGCCACTCCAGTAATCGGAATGTCCAAAATTTGTTTTGATAATAAGATTCTGTAGTTTTCCATTTCAGGAAGTTCCGGCATATCAACATCTTTCCTTTCGTAGCTCATAGCTTTGAATTCTCATATATTTCTAAGTCATATCCTTTTATGATTTCAGCTCTTTTTGCATCCATTCCTGCAGTTCGTCCAAACTTTCAAACATCAGGTCAGGTTTTACTCCAACGGCACGAATATGTTCATCCATATTAGCGCGAGTCGTCACACCCGTCAGAATCAGAGCTGTTTTACAACCTGCTGCTGCACCTGCCGCAATATCTGTAAGCATATTATCGCCCACAACCAGAGCTTCATCCGCTCTAATGTTCAAGCGATTTAGTGCATAATTCATTAGCACGCTTGAAGGCTTGCCGATGACGACCGGTTTGACCTGTGAAGCAGCTTCAATGGCAGCTCCAATGGTACCTGCACCTGGTATAAGCCCGTCATGCGAAGGCAATTGTAGATCCGGATTTGTCAAAATAAATGTAGCTCCCTCACGAATCCAACGCATGGCAGTTGCCAGCGTTTCATATGTAAATTGACGATCTATCCCCTGTACCACATAATCAGGATGATTCTGAACAAGCTGCAAGCCAGCCCCTGTGAGTGCCTCGCGTAATCCCGTTTCACCAATACAATATACATGAGCTCCAGGGCTTTGCTGTGCAACATATTGTGCAGCTGCTAACGCTGAAGTATATACTTCATGACTAGCTGCTTCAATTCCCATACCAATCAAATGCTCGGCCACCGATTCGGGTGTGCGTGAAGCATTGTTGGTGACATATGCATAAGGTATATGCTCTGAACGCAATCGCGAAATGAACAGATCCGCACCCTTGATCATCCGATTTCCATGATAAAGTGTTCCATCCAGATCAATTAGTAACGATTTTATCGCAATCCCCTCCCCCGCTTCATTTCATACATCATAACATTGAAAATATTAATTCACCCCATGAATGGTATTCTCCTTTTTATTTAACCACCTGAATGACTTAGGGCATTAAATAATCGGTCATTTCCATTCCTCTCATCTATCTTAAGTCAAAAATGCTTATGAAGTCCATGTATTGCTGGTAAACCATCCAAAATAGCGTCATCCCTCGCTAAAAGCCGTCGCTTCCACATAGCATAAGATCATTTCTTCGTCGAATCTCATCGAAGAAGCTACGTCTTCAAAGGAAATTCCCTGTATTTCCTGGGCGTACTCAAGCAACTAAATCCTTTAAATTCGATATATAGAAGCTCCAATATGACATGCCTCCATATGTGGTAGAACAATTTCGTTCATCCCATACTAATGCCCGTCTCACCTCTTGTCGCATCCTGCGCTTTCCCGGAAAATAATTTCTAGGAAAAAGAAAAGCACCGGAGCAAGCCCCGGCACCTATGCACATATCTTCTCTCCAATCATTTATTGACCGATATCAGGTACCGGTAACAACACATGCTGCTCCGCAAGCAATGAATTGGGGAATAGGCTTCGCGCTTCCTCCAGCAAAGGCTGAAGCTGCTCTTGATCTTTATACCTAGAACTAAAATGCGTCATAATTAACTGTCCCGCGCCTGCGGCTTTGGCAGCTTCCGCTGCCTGAAGCGCCGTACTATGATGATACTCGTACGCCGTATCCGCCAGATCATGCAGAAATGTGGCTTCATGAACGACGACAGTTGCATCTCGTGCCAGCACTACTGTATTCGGACAAGGTCTCGTGTCACCTAAAATAGTGACGATCCGCCCTTTTTTAGGTGAACCCAATACATCCTGAGGATGCAGAATAACTCCACCCTCTACTTCCACACTTTCTCCACGCTTTAATTTACCGTACACTGGGCCAGGCTTGATCCCGTATCGCTCCAACAGTTCTTGGTTAAGCTTACCGGGCTTATCCATCTCTACAATTCGGTAGCCATAACTGTCGATACGATGATCCAACAAAGCTGACTCCACCCGAAATTGACCGTCATCGAACAGAACCCCGCCCGTATGCTCCACAATATGTAGTGGGTAGTTGATACGAGATTGGCTGATCCCTAAAGATAGCTCAATATATTGCTGAAGACCAGGCGGTCCATATACCGTCAGAGGTGCCGTACCTCCCTGATATGCCCTGCTCGACAAAAGACCCGGCAGACCAAAAAGATGATCGCCATGCAAATGAGTGATAAATATTTTTTCAAGTCTGCTCAGCTTGAGCGGCGAACGCAACACTTCCTGTTGAGTGCCTTCACCGCAGTCAAACAACCACATGCTTCTTCGTTCCTCCAGTAAACGAAGAGCAATGGACGTTACATTTCGCTGAATTGTAGGTACCCCTGCATTTGTACCGAGAAAATATAATTCCATGACATTTACCTTCTTCCTGCTGACCAGCAAAAAACCTCCGAAGCTCGGAGGGTTTTTGCTATCCCATCTGATAAAGGTGTTAAACCTTTTCGACGTTAAAATACTGCGCCTGAGGGTGGCTGAACACCATGGCTGATACTGAAGCCTCCGGTTCCATCATAAACCCTTCCGTTAGCTCAACGCCAATGTCCTCAGGTTTTAACAATTGGAACAACGGTCCCTGATCCTCCAGATCCGGACATGCCGGATAGCCAAAGGATACCCGTATACCTTGATATCTGGCGCCGTGCCGCTGTTTCATCGTCATATCGGCAGGGTCCGGGAAACCCCAGCTATCCCTGATAATATGGTGAAGCCGTTCTGCTAACCCTTCTGCCACTTCGAGCGCTACCGCTTGAAGTGCATGTGAGCGCAGATAATCTCCGTTGTCTTTCCATTGGGTAGATAGCTTCTGAATGCCATGACCAGCGGTAACAACCATAAAACCTACATAGTCTATAACCCCTGATTCCACTGATTTCAAAAAATCAGCCAGACATAGATAAGGCTCTACCTGCTGACGTGGAAACGTAAATGTGTGCAGTACCTTGCTTACATCCGATGGATCATAGATTAGAATTTGGTTTCCTTGGGACTGAGCTGGGAAGAACCGATACATAGCACTCGCCTGAATAATTCCGTCTGTAACAGCTTCAAACATGATGCTGTCTACGGTTTCCTTCAACTGAATCGCTTTCGGATCCCCCGAAGCTAGCAGTTGCTCAACATTGCCTTTTAAGCCAAGATGATGCCCCATTAGCATCTGCATATTCACATAAGGCAGAATATAATTCAGTGGGTAGTTACGCAGTACATGGCGATTCGTATCCGGCGGGATATAGACGGGCAAATCCTGAGCAATGTTAGAACGTACAGCCCGAGTTAGCTTAGGGAGCGGCTTGACCTCCACGACCGTTGCCGCTTCCGCCTCCTGCTCAGCCTTCATGTCCTCGGCCATTTTTTTACGGGACTCAGGGTCCATAAGCTTATTGGCAATATCCAGTCCATCCATAGCATCTTTCGCATAGGCTACCAGCCCATCATACTCAGGACGAATACGATTTTTAGTAAACTTACGCGTTAAGGCAGCTCCACCAACCATTATTGGAATATCAATGTTCGCATTTTTCAAATCCTGCGCGGTTAGCACCATTTGTTGTGCCGATTTAACAAGCAAACCGGACAGGCCGATCATGTCAGCCTTTTCTTCACGATAAGCCTCAATGATGCGTTCTGGTGGTACTTTTATACCCAGATTTACAATATGGTAACCATTGTTGGATAGAATAATCTCCACCAAATTCTTACCTATATCATGCACATCACCTTTAACCGTAGCCAACAAAATTTTACCTTTTACTGAGGACTCATTCTTCTCCATGAACGGCTCTAAATAAGCCACGGATGCTTTCATTACTTCAGCGCTTTGTAGAACCTCCGCAACAATCAGTTCGTTGTTGTTAAACAAACGTCCTACTTCTTCCATCCCTTTCATTAGCGGTCCGTTAATAATCTCCAGAGAAGAATATTTAGCGAGCGCTTGCTCCAGATCCGGGATCAGTCCCTCCTTACTTCCCTCCACTACATAGGAAGCCAGCCGTTCTTCGAGCGAAAGGTTTGATATCTTCTCTTTTTTCTCCACTTTCTTGTTACGGAAAGCTGCTACAAATGCAGATAACGTATCGTCATTTGTTTTATAGATCAGGTCTTCCGCCAATTTCCGTTCATGCTCGGGGATCGATGCATAGCGTTCAAGCTTCTCCGTATTTACAATTGCATAATCCAGTCCCGCTTTGGTGCATTCGTACAAATAGACAGAATTGAGCACTTCACGACCCGCTTCCGGTAAACCAAAGGATACGTTACTGATGCCCAATATCGTATGAACCCCGGGAAGTGCTTCTTTAATGATACGTATGCCCTCAATCGTTTCCTTAGCCGAACCGATATATTGCTCATCCCCTGTTCCTACTGGGAATACGAGCGTATCAAAAATTATATCCTCCGCTGCCAAACCGTAACGGTTCACCAACAGATCATAAGAACGCTTAGCTACCTCGAGCTTATCCTCACGCCCAATTGCCTGTCCACGTTCATCAATCGTTCCGACAACAACAGCAGCGCCGTATTTATGAATAATAGGAGCCATTTTCTCAAATTTCTCTTCACCATCCTCCAAATTAATGGAGTTAATAATTGCCTTACCTTGCGAATATTGAAGTGCTTTATCGATAACTTTAATATCCGTGGTATCAATCACCAATGGTACTTTCACCTTGTTTACAACCAGTTTCAAGAACGCTTCCATATCTATCATTTCATCACGGTCCGGATCTTGCACACAAATATCAATGACATGTGCTCCGCTTTTTACCTGAGCGCGGGCAATTTCAGACGCCTCTTCATATTTGCCTTCCACGATCAAACGCTTGAATTTCCGGGAACCCAGAACATTCGTTCGCTCACCAACCATATACGGACGATTATCCTGTTCAATATACACAGGCTCAATGCCTGATACGGCAGGAGGATGATGACCTACGAGCTGACGAGGCTCAAACTGCGCCATACTTTCACTCATTACTCTTATATGCTCTGGAGTAGTACCGCAACAGCCTCCCGCAATATTCAACCAGCCTTTTTCAGCGAAAGCAGCCATTTTACGAGCTAATGAATCCGGCGATTCATGGTATTGACCATTTTCATCGGGCAAGCCCGCATTTGGATAACAGCTAATAGCTGCAGAGGACATTTCAGACAAAGAACGAATATGATCACGCATAAACTCTGGACCTGTAGCACAATTCAGTCCAATCGAGATTGGATGTAAATGTTCGAGTGATATGCAGAAGGATTCAATGTTTTGTCCGGCCAACGTTGTTCCCATCGGCTCAATCGTGCCAGAAATCATTAATGGAAGCTCAATCCCTGTCTGCTCAAAAGCCTGACGAATTCCAATGCTACCTGCCTTAACGTTAAGCGTATCCTGTGAGGTCTCCAACAGAAGAACATCTACCCCACCTTCAATAAGCGCCAAAGCCTGCTCCTGATAGCTTTCAATCAGCTCTACAAATGTAACACCGCCTGTGACAGACAAGGTTTTTGTAGTTGGACCCATAGCTCCTACAACAAAACGAGGCTTGTCCGCAGTGCTGTACTTATCCACCGCGTTACGCGCCAGTTTGGCCGCCACCAGATTAATTTCACGGGCACGTTCTGGTATATCGTAATCCGCCAAAACGACGGATGTCGCTCCAAATGTATTCGTTTCAATCAGGTCTGCTCCGGCCTCCAAGTATGCTTCATGAATCCCTTGAATGACATCCGGTCTTGTTAAGACCAACATCTCGTTGCAGCCTTCTAACTCTTCCCCACCAAAATCAGCGGCAGAAAGGTCTTCCTGCTGAATCATAGTGCCCATAGCCCCATCAAGAAGGAGTATTCTTCGTTGTAACGTATCCTGCAAGCTAACTTTATCCAAAATTTCTTCACCCCCGCAAAACGTTAAATCCTAGTTTAGCAGAAACCGTATCATTTAGATAGATTGAAGTAAAAACATACGTTTTATGCAGGCTATTCTTCTTTACAAACGACTTAGCTGATCTATTTTTGTAGTATGCATCGTTATAGACGAACGTCTTTAAACTGTATCGTATTACTATAGTCGTTCCCACATAAATGCTTCAGCCTGTATTGTACAACTGGTTAAGACATGGTATTCTTTATACAACATTAATCCAAGTGGAAAAGAGGGATTTGTGCATGGCAGAAATTTTTATACGCAATACGAATGAGCGAATTAGCGGTGAAGAGCAAGTACGTGAATTTTTGGAGAGCTACCAGGTATTGTATGAACACTGGGATGCTTCCAAGCTGCCAGGGGAGCTGCAAGAAAACTTTACTTTGACAGATGATCAAAAAGCCGCTGTTCTTAAAACATTTGAACCTGAAATCAAAGATTTAGCCGCACGTCGCGGATATAAAATCTGGGACGTCATCACTTTATCTGAAGCAACGCCGAATTTGGAGGAGCTGCTGGCCAAGTTCGAGCAAATTCACACCCATACCGAGGATGAAATCCGCGCCATTGTTGCTGGTAAAGGGATTTTTATCATTAAAGGCTCTGAAGAGATCGGCTATTTTAATGTAGAGCTTTCACCAGGCGACGTTATTTCTGTTCCTGAAAATACACCGCACTTCTTCACTTTAATGGAAAATCAAAAGATCGTCGCAGTCCGCTTGTTCATCGAAGAAAATGGATGGATTGCTGAACCGTTCGAAGATCCAACATTCACTACAGCATAATTACGATGTATTGTGTCAATAAGAAAACTCCCTCTGCTCTGTAGCATATCGAGCGAAGGGAGTTTTCTTTATACTTGTTTAGAAGACTGTAGATTATTTACTTTAAAGATTGAATAATTCCATGCAACTCAGACAAATGCTTGATTTGGAACTTCGGCTTGATCTCTGTAGTATTGGTTTTATCGTTCCGATTCAACCACACCGAATGTACACCAGCTGACAAAGCCCCTTGAATATCAGTCGTCAGCTTATCTCCTACCATTAAAGCTTGTCCAGGTTCAATTCCTAGAAGTCCCAAAGCATGCTGGAATATAGAAGGATCAGGCTTGCCCCGACCAAAAGAACCTGAAATGACAACATGATCAAAAAAAGGAGCCAATTGAGGAACTCCATCCAGCTTCTCCTGTTGTAGATCAGGGGAACCATTTGTCAGCAATAGCAGCTTGTATTGTCCCTTCAATTGATCCAGAATTTCAAACGTTTCTTCATATACATGTGGACGTGCACGTCTTTCCGAAGCAAATTGGGCAGCCAACTTTTCCGCCAACTCCTCATTATCTATCCCCAGTTGCTGAAGCCCTCTGCGCCATGATTCCTTACGATAAACAGGAGCCAACTGTTCCAATTGGCGGAATTCAGGTTGCTCACCTGCTGTAAAATTCGCCCACAGTCCTTCAAACGGATTAATGCCAATCATTTGAGTAAAACTAAAGGTTTCATAGGATTCATACAAAGCGCGCGCTTCCTTGCGTACGGCTTCTTCCAGCGTTTTCGGATCAGCGCCTGTTTCTCGGGAGCCTGTTTGACATGCTGCATCAAATGCCTCTTCTACACTACGTTCATCCCACAGAAGGGTATCATCAAGATCAAACATTATCGCCTGAATCGTCATACGAATTATCCACTCTCTTTCCACTGTATATGTAAGCTTGTCTGTTTGGTCACGAATCAGATCATTATGTGTGCCCATATTAAGCAAGTGGCCGCACCATGTTATATGAAAAATAACATCATACGGCCTTACTTACAGAGCTACAGGCTAAATCGGTTATTTCTTATCTACCTGTATCTGATTGGATAGTGCAAATTTTTCAAGGCGCTCTGCGATGGCATCTGTATCATAGCGTCCCAGTGATTTTGTGAAAATAAAATTACCGCCCTTCCCTTTTCTTTCAACGGTAACGTAACCCTTTTCAATTTTGATGGCTTTCATGTCCCCTGCCGTCATCGGCCGTTCTCTGCCACCTTTTAACATATAAAGGGTATCTTTTCCCACTTTTAAATAAGGTCGGCGAATGAAGAAGATAACAGCCAGCATCAAGTACAAGCCAAATACCAGCCAATCCATTCCCCGCATGCCGGTCTTAGTCAAAAAGTAACTCATAAGCATGTACAATACAGCAAGACCAGCCAGCATGATTGGCACAGTAATATTACGGCCACGGAAAATGTCCATTGCTGAACCTGCGCCGTTAATGGTTTGAATGCCTTGTTTCTTGCGCGTTTTATTTAAATGCGCTGTGTTTTTACGTACTTTTCTTTCAAATGATCGGGCCATCTCTCAATTCCCTTCCCAATAAATATTACATTAAAACAATTGCCTTAAAGCTGATCTATATAGATACCAAGAAAGATACCTAATAACAAAAGGCAAATGATGCAGGCTTTAGCAACATTAATGCTTCAGCCCGCCATTTCCCTTCGACGTATCATCGTCCACAAATTCAATGGTTTCAAGTTGCTGCCGAAAATTACGGCGAATGTTGCCTAAATAAATTTCCCGAAGGTTGGCGCGCTCCGTGGTTTCCTCTTCCGTCAATCCTTCGGCTTTTGCTTTGCGCGCTAATTCATTAATGCGCTGTACCAAACTGTCTATATCCAAATTGTGTCCCCTCCATAAAAGCAAAGATATAATACACTTTGACATGTAGAAAAGAGCTTGTCAAGGCTCCCTCATTGCGCTCCTTGACAAGCTCTATAGTCTTATAGATCAGAAGGGTGGGAGCTTAAGTACCTGACCTGCCTGCACCCCCCGATCCTCCAAATCGTTAATACGTACAATTCCTTCAATATATACCCGTGTATCCATTCGTTCCGGTTTATGATTCACGGCAATCTTCCATAACGTATCTCCAGGTTGTACAGTCAGCTTAATCACTTCTTCATTGGAAACTGGAGGTGCTGCAAAAACCGTAAGTACACCTGCCCCTGCAACCCAAACGATAATTACTAGAATAAGAAGCTTGAGTAAAAGAGTATTAGTAAGAGCCTGTAACAAACGTACCTTACCCTCTTTTCGGGTCTCCTGTAAATTCTCTAAATTCATCGGAAAAATACTTTGATAAGTGCTATATTTCATAATTGGCCGCGTCCTCCAAACGTTTGTTCTTATGTTTTTCACAATATAACACGAACGTTTGTTTTGTTCAATAGAAAAGAGAACAAAAGTTCGTGAATATTTTTAAGGATTATTTAGAACTTATGTTTGTACGAACGGAGGTTCTATGCTATAATTTTCCCAAACGTTACTAAATGGGGTTGATACGGTATGTCTAAGATTTCGAGCCGCCAGCAGGCCATTCTTGAATTTATCCGCAATGAAGTGCGTCTAAAGGGATACCCCCCTTCTGTGCGCGAAATAGGCGAGGCAGTCGGATTGGCCTCCAGTTCTACGGTTCACGGTCATTTGGATCGTTTGGAGAAAAAAGGACTCATTCGCCGCGATCCTACGAAACCACGGGCTATTGAATTACTCGGTCAAGACGAATCGGATAACAGCAACTTGATTAATTACTCCATTAGTCGTGTTCCCGTCGTCGGCAAAGTAACCGCTGGTCTTCCTATTACGGCGACAGAAAATATTGAAGATTACTTTCCTCTTCCCCAACACTTTGTTGGTGAGGATAAAATATTCATGTTATCTGTTGTAGGCGAAAGCATGATTGAAGCTGGTATTGCTAACGGAGACTATGTAATCGTGCGTCAGCAGCAGACCGCTGATAACGGAGACATTGTAGTAGCTATGACAGATGAAGACGAGGCTACAGTTAAAACCTTTTACAAAGAAAAAGATCATATCCGGCTTCAACCTGAAAATCCAGCCTTTGAGCCACTTCGACTGACACACGTCAGCATATTGGGCAAGGTTGTTGGACTCTTCCGGGACTTCCACTGATTTATCGTGCTTTCTTCCCCGTTATACTACCACGAATATAAAACCGGCCGCCTAGGCGAGCCGGTTTTATATTTACTATGTATGTGTCTCCAACTATTCTTTCCTTTTCAGCAACCTATATTGTCTCTACTATTATATCCGCCCCATATCCGAGATAGTTCCACTCTGATCTTAAACTGTTTACTTTTATTAGCTAAACAAATGGAAATTTGACACATATGAACCTACGGTGGCCTTCCTCTATAACGTAAAGTTGGGAAGGCGAACGCAGGCTAGCATGAGCTTTTTTTGTTAAACATTTAGGAACATAGGTACTAGCTTCTTTTTGTCTTTAGTAGATTTATGCTGATACATTACTAGCACAATTGACATATGTATATAGCAGACCTAAAGCAAAGGAGTTATGCAGATGATCAGAAATAGAGTTAAAACGTATAAGCATCGCATCGGGAAAAACAGATATCTGGTCGTTAAAGTCTTTCAAGCCGCAGCTGCTAAAACAGGAAGCGGAAATGCACTCGCAACTAACGCATTAAATATCAAAATTTCCAAGCGTAAGCATAAACATCATTAAGATTTAACCGTACCTTCATTTCTTTGAAGGGAGGTGATATTATGAGCAGAAGACACAGCAACCGTGAATTGAGAAGAAGAAGATTAAACATCCGTTCCAACCAAAGAGCCAATGCGCGTGCAAGAGGTAACGCACTGGCTGTTAATCTGTTTAGCGTGAATGATGGACAACGCAGACGTTAATAATTATTTTCAAGCAAAAAGCAGGAAGAATTCTTCCTGCTTTTTTTGTGTTAAATAATACACCAAACTACCAATCCCGCCAGTTATAGCTTCCTCAAACTTGTATCCGATTTTCATAACTTAAGCATTTCTAGCTGTAAAACCATTCATTAGCTTAACATTGCTGCAATGGATTTGCTCTATTATTTAATTTAATACTTTTTTATAAGGTCCCACTTGCCCGCTTTTCTTTATAAACTTTATAAACAAGGCTCGAACAACAGGACCCATAACCAATAATTGTAATGGATAGGCCACAACAAAGTTCTTTATAAAAATTTCTAAATATGCTTCAAATAATGAATGATCGCCAATACCCTGACTCAGAATTGAAGTTAATAAACCGTAGAAAGACATAGAACAGGCCATTCCGAACACCATACATGTTGAAATCGTGATAATTAAAAATATTTTTTTGGATTTATCAAAAGGTAGACTTAAAGCAACTTTTTTTGCTACAGGACCCACGATATATAAATCTAAAATGAGCGCTATAATAAATCCAATTAGAAATTCAACAGCAATGGTAATCAAGCTAATTTTTCCAATCAATCCGTTAATCAAAAGATTATAGAAGGTCATAATAACGACCATTCCAAAACACATAATAACCCCAAAGTAAAAGCTTTCCTTTTTAGTTGTTGGCATTTAATTCAACCTTTCATTTTTGGATGTGATTATTTTAGCTGCAACCAAATTTTCATGTAAGTGAACTTTTTATGAACATATCGTAACAAACAAAGACAAGTAAGGAATATTCTTCACAACTAATGAACTATGTACAAAATCATTACACATTTATAACATTAAATACAAATAATAAAAAATATCTCTATTACTTTGTATGGCTCCAATGGAGATTATGCTACCGCTACACTCGATGGAAGTTTTGAAGGCCCTACCCGTTGGCTTAGTGATGGCGTTTTTCCAGATTTCGAAACACTTTTCCCTTCTTAAGAACACTACTTTCAACAATTTTCTAAAAGACTCTGTCAATAGTTGATGAAGTCTTATTTTATATTGAAAATCCCCACTACCTTAGCTGGTCGGCGGGGATTTCGCTTATTTATAGTATTTACTTATACTACACATTCTAATATTTGATTATAGCTGATCCTGCTTTAACCCACTCTTTGGATTCTAGTTGAATCCATCCATATACAGGTGAGTCAGAGTTGATTTTTTGTTTTATCAGTGAAAGGTTTTCATAGTTGCTGGAACTGTAAAGCGACCCTGTCTTTGGCGCAACTTTTACTGTCAGAATATTTTTTTATATTTGGTTCTTCATCAGTACTAGTCCAGACTAATCGATTGTAATAATTAATGTTAAACGGGTTTTCTAAACCACTAATCGAAAATTTCACTCTTTTCCCGACAATAGATACATCTGTATATGCTGTGTCATCTTTAAAAATTACTAATTGAGATGAAACTAATTCCTGATTTAAAGAGTTTGTATAGGTGTCATGGGTGACGCTTGCTACATCTGCCGAGGCTGATAGCGGGGACAAAACTGAAAATAAGAGAGCAATTGTGGAGAAACATAAAGTAGTTTTCCTTCCTAATTTCATACTCATTATTTTCATCCTTTCCTTCCTATTTATCATCATCCATAAACATACTGCTTATTGATTGTCAAAGTAAGGGGAGCTTTGTCTGACATAAAAAATACACATTCGGGTAGATTTCATTATCCACTTCTACTCTATATCCAAACTGCTTATGAAAAAATAAAAGCCGATATCTTAAAGTGACGATATTGTTTGCAAGTGTTTATATGCGGGTCACTTCTTAAGGTTGTGTTCCGTGGCGATGGAGTCCATTAAATTGCCTAAGCATTTGGTTAAAATTATGAAGCTCAGCATCTTCCCAGTCCGAAATTCGTTCATAGAAAACGGACTCTTTCTCCTTAAGCGCATCAATTAATTTTTGCTGTCCATGCTCAGTAAGAGATAATACAATTCCTCGTCCATCACTTCGGGAGGCCTCTCTGTTCAAATACCCCAAAGACTCAAGCTGTTTGACAAGACGACTCACTGAACTTCGATCCATCGCAGTTGATTCCGCTAAAGTGGCGGCATTTGTTGGGCCATAAGAATACAGCCAACGAACAATATGGAAGGCGGCAGGTTGTAAGGAGGAGTCAAATTTCGCAGCAGCTCTGACATTCAGGGCGTGTGAAGCGCTGATAAGTGCGTTAAGCTGCTCGCCCAACTCAATCTCCAATTTCTCCCTTGGTTCATTTTTTACTTCATTATATTTCATCTTCAATCACCTTTCTCTCGTTCAAAAAACCACAAGTCGAATTTGATTGACATATATCAACCAAATTATTATAGTGGACATATGTCAACCAAATGTACTAACTCACCGAATTGGCTACTCCAATAAAATTGTAACACATGAAGGAGAAATGACGAATGTCTAAAAATACTACCGTTGTCATAACAGGTGCCACCAGTGGTCTTGGACAACTAGTCGCAGTTGAATTGGGAAAACGCGGCTGCTTTGACCTTGTTTTGACTGCCAGGAGTAGAGAACGTGCTGAAGCTACAAGAAAACAGATTGAGCTGGTTAGCCCATCAGCGAAGGTTGACTTTTTTTATGGAGATTTATCGGTACTGAAGGATGTTAAACGAATCGGGGATGAGATAGCCGCCGCATACTCTAATATTGATGTGCTGTTAAACAATGCGGGTATCCATGCTTTTGAGCAACGCGTCACTCCCGAGGGGTTTCCTGAAATGGTTGCCATAAATTATTTATCGCCGTGGCTGTTAACATATACACTAAAACCGTGCCTGCAGAACGTAGGCAAGGCCAGAGTTGTCAATGTTGCCTCCGAAGCTTCACGCCGCCATGGAGTTTTGAAGCTCCCCGAGGATTTAACGGATACAACTGCCTTTACCGCTCGTGGCTCATCGCCCATCTATGGAAAGACCAAATTATTGAATATTATGTTCACTGCTGAACTGGCAAGACGATGGTCGGATACGGGAATCAGCGTAAATGCACTAAATCCAGGATTCAATGTTACCGGATTGGGACGAGAACTTTGGTTTGCCCCTCTATTAGAACGATTGTTGAAAATCCTTCATCTTGGAGATCCGCGAAGAGGAGCAGATATCATCACCCGATTAATTGTAGATCCGGAATATCATAAAAAAACAGGTGGATACTTTAACGTCGGAACTGGGAAATCTATTCAACCAGTCTCACCTGGAGGAGATCCCAAGATGCAGCAAAAACTGTGGAAGGTCACAGAGGATTTGCTGGAACAGAAGGGATTCCTTCCATAAGAAATGATTGATGAAGGGATAAGACGGCAATGAATGAAGCAATAATCATCAATAATGCCAACCCCGCACTACATACAAGCATATCTTCAATCATTTGCTAAATCAATGAACGGAATGAGTCACCAAAAAGCAGCAGCGAACCCATTCAGCTTTGTGATTTCGTTCTTTATAACGTTGATAGCCCACGCGTTATCAGTCACACTGATAAGTTCGTAAATTGGTACACATGAAAATAAGCCTCAGCTTAATCTGAGGCTCAGTGTTCCATACAGTACCTATTTACACTCCATGCGGCGTAACACGATCTTTTGGGTCACGGCCCCAGCTTCACTATGATTACGGTTTGCCTTGTGTCACTCTTGTCGCTTCATACAATATATTAATTTCTCTATAGTAATCTATTTTTTGTAGTCTATTCTCCCGTTTGCTTCTGCAGTTTCATCACCAGTAATAATATCCCCTCTCAGAATATTGGAATGATTACATAATAAATCTACTATTCTAAGTGTGTCGAAGTAACTTTGTGCCATCAAAATATTTATATGTATGCTTCAAAACTGATCACTTCAGCGACTCATTCGGCGCATAGTGTAACAATTCCTTTAACTAAAAAACTCTGCTAACCATAAGGCTAGCAGAGTTTTGTGCTTAAGCACCTCCAATTTGTACAAGGATCTGAATATGTTGCGTCAGGACGGGACCAGTTATAAAAAATAAAAAGCTACTCGCAACGATTAACAGTGCCATTTTTTTCAACATTGTCTAACCACACCTTTTCTAATAGTTTAAAATACTCTTCTCTGGTCTCTGGAGACGCATATGCTTGGAAATGTGCAAAGAGACCTGTACAGTTTATGAAATATGTTTCATTGTTTAGTATATGTGCTTTTACCATTGCACATAATAATTGTTTAAAACCATCACTGTACTTCTTCCTATTTAAATTATAATAGGCCATTTCATAACAAAACAATGCAATATAGTCAGGTACCACTTGTTGGGTGTACATATCAGTAGATGTCGGGAGTTGAGTAGAGGCATCAATGTCTATTTTAAATTTTGTAAGTACACCATCTATATCCAAATTGTATCGGTTAGCTACTATAATAATGTTCAACAACTTTGAGAGCTTCTCACTTTCATTGGCGGTTGTTCCTATATATTCAACAAAGTCTAGAAGCACACTAGTGTTTCCGGACATAAGTTTATTAACATAAGTATTACCTTCTGCCCAATGCTGAAACAAGCTAATCCAGTATTGGGTATCTTCGTCAGTCTCTTTGACCCAATCCAAACCTGTGTAGGCGTATGTATATTGTAAAGCTTGTTGATAGTCGCCTCGGGCTTCACAGACACTTGCACACAATAAATCGGCATAGGTAATGTACACAAACATGGGGCGAGTTAGCTTCTTAGTAGACTCAGTGCGTTCTCGGCTGCTCTGGTGATGTTTCAAAGTGTATTGGATTTCCGCTTTAGCTCTCATTTTTCTCGCTATTTCATCAACCTTATCCCATTTACGCAAAGACCTATACACATTAGCTAAGTCCTTCAATGCATCAAGTTGTTCTATTTCGTCTAGGCGCTCGACATAAGGCTCAAAAAGTATGGCTGCCCTAAGATTGCGGCTTTGATCGTCATCAATCTGAATCGTGAAAATCCGATATTGACAGATGGCCAAACGTTCAGAATGTTGATATTTCTCCACTTCTGCTACACTCTCATAGAGCAATAGTGCAGCATCATGTCGTTCCTGCGCTAATAATTCTTCTGCAATGTCAAATAGTTTGGGTGAGTAGAGTAGATTGTCCATGATAGCTCCCACCACTCGACGGATCGCATCCAGCTTGTCCAACTCTGCACAGCGATACAAAAATGGTTCGATTCTCCTCATATTGGGGGGAATGTCGATAATATAGTTTTCTACATATAAGTCGTAAAAATAGCCTTCTGGTAAACCCATAGCCTCTGTAATTCTATCAATTTGGTTAACAGACATAGAACTATTGCCTGTTACAATGCCACTAACTATTCCCCTATTAATGCCTGCAATATGCCCGAATTGCGTTAGGTTCAGACCCTCTTGTTTTAGGTATCTTTCTAGTTCCGCCCGAATCGTAGGTGTATGCTTCATGCCATATCCACCCTTCACATAAAAATTCCAAAATTTTTATATTGTTGTAGTCTATTTTTCTCTAAAATTGACCATATGTCAATATATTATGCGAATAATGTAAGATTTCAATGTATAGTCCATGCTGTTCACTGACAGCAGAACCCAATAAGCGCAACAACCTATTATGGCAGGGTCCCCTAAGTACGCTGTAAAAACTTAGTTAACCAAAAGGAAGAGATTACTATGGCTACTGCCAAATAACCTATGCGCCATTGGGTTCAACTTTTACCATCTAAAAAAAGTGAAGTGTGTTGCCTAACAGTTTTTTCATAAAATTAAATCCAAAATGCTTTAGTAATTATAACCAAGAGGATAAAAACTTCTAATATATGTATAGCTGCGTTTTGTGACAGGGCATACAGACAAACAAAACAAAGGCTCAACCAGCTAAACCGGCAGAGCCTAATCACCTTTTTGCAAAAACTTCAAAAGCTTGTGCTATTAGAGTATCTTCTTTCCAACCGGATCACTTGCTTAACTCTCTGTTAATAAGGAATATGGGATATGCACCGTGAAAACGCCATGTTTAATAGTTCCTGGTTATAAACTAAATACTTACTGTTTTGGTCCAGCACCCAGTTGGCAAAACCTAAAGCTCTGGTGTAACTATCATAATCGTAGGGATTAATTTTAAACTCAAGAATATCCAGCATAATCTGGTTCTCTTCATCTGATAATTCCAAGCCTAACTTACTAAACTGTCTTTGACGAATTCTCCGAGCAGTAGCATCTTGTATAGCTCTATGCTGATTGGACACTTGTCCATTATGTTGACGATAATACAATACGTTTATGGGGATGTTCGCCATTTGTACTTGGAAAGCTAGTCGGTTCCACAACTCGTAATCTTCGGCATGAGGATAATTACTATCATATTGAACGCCAAGCCGACGGATCATGCTATTGCGCATGATTATAGCAGGATGGCAGATACAACAATGAAATAACAGCCATGTTTTTATTTCGTCATGACTGGCCGGATTTACCTTTATTGATCCCCCACTAGATGAAGTAAAAGCAGCACCGCATACATCAATCAATGGATTTTGATCCATAAATGCGATTTGTACAGCTAGTCGATCTGGCGTAGAAATATCATCGCTATCCATACGAACGATATATTCACCATTGGCCTTTTTTAATCCTTCGTTTAAAGAAGCGATCAACCCTCGATTGGTATTATGGAAGATTTTTATCACTCTAGGGTCTGATATTTGTGAAATAAGAAAGGTAGATCCATCTGTCGAACCATCATCAATAACAATTAATTCAAAATCCGTATAAGTTTGAGCTAAAATACTGTGTATTGCCTCCAAGACAAAAGCTGCATTATTGTAAACTGGCAGTATGACCGAAGCTCGTGGCACAATATTCCCTCCATTTCATATTTTTCAAATGGAATCAGTATTAAAATCACAAAGCAGCTTCCCTATTTTTTTGATAATGGTTCCCTCTATATTCTCATGTTCTAAGATATGTTCTGAAATATATTTCGAAGCGGCTTCCCGGTAATATAATATGCCCTTTTGAAAATTTAGAAGCTTCCAGTCCTAGAAGCTAGTGCCATCAAAGATTGATTGGTTTGAATATCCCTGCTTCAAAGTCGGACTAATTACTTCTTAGACGAAGTTGACAATATAAGTAATAAATTTGTACAATTAGGAAAAATATTTCACTTAGATTCCATTCTTCATCGGTAACAAACATATATATCTAAGTGGAAAACGGACTGTGAGATTCAGCCTAAGATAATATCTGCATCTTAAAAAGGGAGATAGAATGATGGAACGAAATGTAACATCCGTAGAACACTACACTCCAATTCTGATTGTTGGTACGGGTATATCGGGGCTTGCTGTTGCTTATTATTTATCAAAAAACAATATCAAGTACACGATTACAACAAAAAAGAATGCGCCCAAACAGAGCAACTCCTTTCTTGCAGCCGCAAATACACGTGTTCCATCAGAGAATGATATTAATAATATTATTAATCTTACGATTGATAAATGTGGAGCAGATCGATCGGTTATTGAAACGCTATATAGAAACTCCAACATAGTTATAAATTTTTTCGAGGAATTAGGAATCTCTTATGAGAAAACATCCTTTGGTATCATGCCTGAATGTTTGATTAAATCACAGGGAGGAAAGAAATTAATTAATTGTTTGTTACAACATATTGAACAACCGCTGTGTAATAAAATTTTGATTCATTTGGAAAAGTATAATGATGGAATTATCGCATTATTTTATGACATCCAATTAGATCAATTTATCAGGATATATACTAATTATTTGGTATTAGCTACGGGAGGATATGCGGGGCAATTTAACTACAATGATAATTCACCGGGTTCGACTGGAGAAACGCTTATCTTAGCTAAAAAAATGGGTGCAAGATTAAAGGGAATGTCTACAGTAATGTCTCATCCTTGGTCAATATACAATGGAAGACAAATTTTATTGGGCGGAGTTGTATCTTTAAGTCAAGGGAAAATAGTAGATGAGGAAGGAATTCAACTATTAAAAGATGAGTATATTTGTGATGCCATTGCTCGAGATGATTACCATGAAATGATTGACGAGATTTTACATTTTGAACTCGATTGCATCAAGCAAAAAAAGGATATGTACTTGGATATGAGCCATGCTGATGAAAATATATTGAATGAAAGATTTAAAAAATATGGATTTAGCACTAATGTGGTTAAAAATAAAAGAATCAAAATTACACCAACAATGCACTATTCTTCAGGAGGAATCGAAATCAATGCTAATGCTGAAGTTATAAACTTGAATCGTGTTTTTGCTACTGGAGAAGCTCAATTTAATGGTGTTCTTGGTATGGGAAGAATCCCTGGGCAAGCATTTGCAGCGGGTATCGTTTTCGGTAAATTAATTGCTGACAAAATAGCTAATGAAGGTGTCTTCAATACTCAATATCCGATTACATTTAAAGATCCACCTGAAACTATGCAGCTGTACTCAAAAGAAAATAATGACTTTCCAATTGAAGAGTTTCAGAAAAAGTTGTCCACTCTAATGGTGGATCTGATCGCTCCCGATTCATCTGTGGTTTCTCGATCACTCCATAAAAGAGAAATACAAGAAAGTCAAAACATAATATTAAGTAGAGCAAGAGGATCAGGAAAACGATATGAGGATATTTTAACATTATTTTTTGGATATTTTGTTGCGTTAGAAATTATAGAAGATCTTGAAGAAAAGGCATTCGGTATAGGCTAATAAACCCTTCAATGAGACATTCTCCCTTCCGACAAAACCCAATAAGCGCAAAACTATTATGGCAGAAATTCAGCGAGCACCCACCAAAAGAACAGCGAATGCTGTGGCTATTACCAAATAGTTTATGCGCTTATTGGGATCAACCTTTTACAATCCATGAGTGAAGTGAAATTACCCAGCAGTTCTTTTCACAAATTAAACCCAAAGTGATTTAGTAATGATAACTAAGAGAATAAAGAGCACTAGAATTGCCGCTGTAGAAGTCCATACACCGCCGCCGCCATTACCTTCATATGCACCCATGCCTTTTAACCTCCTTTATCTGTCGTCACTTTAATATATGTAAAAATACATTCTGTGGTAGGGCATACTGGTAAATAAAAAACACCACACTAGCAGGACCAGCTAGGAGCTAGGGAAGGAAAGCATTGCTAGTTTACAGAAACATTTTTCCCCCTATTTCGAATATATCCACTCTTATTCGCGTTTTCATTAATATTGGACGCAACCTCTCCGTTAGAGCAGGCACCATTGAGAATAGGTGCTTTATCCGGCTCGGTCGCTGCCTACTGTAGTTCCAATCCCCATAACGATCGTACCAATTATAATCTTGTAGACCACTTTAATTTTAAGGCTTAGCATTCTTTGACTAAATTTCCACATACCCAACATCATTTAACCCCTCATTTTAAAATATTAGATTGCACTATACTTCGGTAATTGTAACTAGAATATAAAGTGGATCATAGCGCATCTGAGTTGTTAAAGCTAGTCGAGAAGATGTTCAAATAAAACAAGCTCTACTGACCTTAATCGGTCGGCAGAGCTTGTTATCTAATCTGATTTCGGGCAGATTACTAAAGAAATAAGGGCATTGAACTTGAATGATGGGGTCTATATAATTTTCTTCACAATATTAAACCCAGCACGATTTAAGGATGATAACCAAAAGGATATAGAGCACCAAAATTGCCGCTGTAGAAGTCCACACACCACCTGCACATCCACTCATAGCTTAGCCCTCCTTTAATTGTTTTCACCTTAATATATGTATAGCTACGACTCTGTGACCGGGCATTCAGTTAAACAGAAAATATACCCAACCAGGCGAATCCAGTGAAAATGAAGTTGTAGACTAGGCATCGGCGTCAAAGTAACTGGCAAGTTAGTGGGTGAATTGTAAATTGACTCACGTTACATCGCGTGTTAGTATGGTTTTAGCCAATAACTGAATAAAAACGTTTTCTAGGGTTCCGCAATCACAAGATTGGTCTGGTCCGAGAGAAAACGCACAGCCATATGGCTGTGACACGGAGGGATAAAAGCCTGGGAGATAAACGCATTGTGCGGTTTATTTCCCAGGCTTTTATCTTTTTTCTTTTATGGCCCAATTTTTGATAAAAAGTTTAAGGAGGAGTGTGTTATGAACAAAACGTGGATTTCAGTCATTGTGGCGGCTATATTCGAGGTTGCTTGGGTTAGTGGGTTAAAGCATGCGGATAGTTTTTGGGAATGGAGTGGTACAGTAGTCGCTATTTACATCAGCTTTTATTTGATGATCAAGGCGGCTCGTTCATTAGCGGTTGGAACTGTATACGCTGTATTTGTCGGACTAGGAACGGCAGGAACTGTAGTAGCTGAAATCCTATTGTTTGGCGCAGACATAAGTGTTTCGAAAGTAGCTTTGATCGGGCTGCTGCTTATTGGAGTGATTGGTCTGAAAATGCTTAGTAAGAAGAAAGAGGAGGTAAGTGGACTATGAATTGGGTGTATTTGATCTTAGCAGGGATTTTTGAAATGATCGGGGTTTTGCTTATAAACAAGTTCAATCAAACTCGCAGTTGGAAATCGCTGACTCTTTTGATTACTGGTTTTGGTCTAAGTTTTATATTTTTATCGTTGGCAATGCAAACACTCCCGATGGGAACAGCTTACGCTGTATGGACTGGAATTGGCGCTTCTGGAGGTGCTATCCTCGGCATGATCTTTTATAACGAGCCACGCGGATTAATGCGTATTTTGTGTATAGGGTTGGTCCTTAGCTCTGCTGTAGGGCTGAAACTAGCCAGTTAAAAATATATATTGGTGTAGCTCTAAAGGTCGTTTCCTGAGCAAACTAACGATGAATGTTAACTTTAAAAAAGCTGCGGCAGTCTGGGACTTTATTTCCTTGTCCATGGCTGCCGTTGAAATAAAATTCTACCATATTTGCTTATGCTCCCCTCTACTTTTCCATTAATTTATTGAATATCTCTCTATCTTTGGAAGTAAATTCGGAAATCCATTGCTTTTGCTCATACGTGTTGGTACTTGAATCCAATTTAATGAAGCTATTTTCACCAACCACATATACAATATTTTTTCTATTTTATAAGACCGAACGTTATCAACAGTATTTTCCAGTGGGTCCCATAATCCATTACCTTCGAGTCTTATTGACATGACATGTATGTAGCCTCCTGATGTGTTATGCGCAAGTTATATTTTGAGTACAAAAAATAAACTCTGGATCATTGGAGGTTTAATTCCGTATAATGCCTATTTTCAGACGAGGAAATGTAATGATCTTTTGGTCACCATCCCAGCCTCCCATGATTACAATATAGAGCGTATCCGTCTTCGTTGGTTGTAGCGTTCGATATCAGGTAACAAAACATTCAACCTCTTCTGTTACCCGCGTTTCTGTATACTATACAGATCAGAACAATGAACGACGAAAGCGGACACAACTATTATGCAGCATTAGCGGAATAGAGAGTTGCCAAAGTTACACTAAACTTTTGCAGAAGTTTACGATGGCGCACGATAAGCCATGGAAAGAATATGGGGGCGATATTCCTGAGCCAGTAGAATAAGACAAGAACAGCAGTAAATTTAATGTGTGTATTCCTAAAAGCCTACGTCGTCATTGCCAAAAGAAATTACCGAAAATTCTCTCTTGAACCAGGATTACCAGTTCGATCCCCCCATTAACCCAGCCTAAACAGACGCATCGCAGTTCGCTCCAACCTCAAACGGCAGGTCATTCACCGCATTGGTGCCCAGATGCCAAAGGCTGAGAGTAGCTGCGAGTTCCCAAAAAAACAGTTATCAATAAAGCGTACAATCGCAACACGTTAGATCCATTTAAACTAATCAGGAAATTATCCAAGTAGGAGGAAATAACCATGGCATTTGAAGGTTATGGAGAAGACAAGCGAGAACATTGGTTTGACTGGCCGTTCCCCTTATCGGTATCAATACTGTATGTGGATGCAGATGTAGATGAAACAGAAACGAAATGGTATCTGATTGACGAACAAGAAAAACACTTGATCCGAATTAGGGATGAAAAGCAAATTGAACTGCTTCATCATTGCATGTATGGAGTCTTGTTAAATGACGAGAAGATCAACTGGATTATTAATAAAAATGGCGGTAGATTTACCTATCACGATAGTGTGCAAGATTTTATCAAATTCCAGAAAGACTACCTTGATACACTATAAGAGGCGTGAACAGTTAAAGCTCTACCGACCCATTAAGGTTAGCAGAGCTTTCTTTTACTTTAGAATCCACCTATTTGTACAAAGGTCTGAACAAGCTGATCATGATTGTGAGCGGGTACGGTTATAAAAAACAAAAAGCTACTCGCAACGATTAACAATGCCATTCTTTTCAACATTACTTAACCACACCTTTTCAATAAGATTGTGAAACTCCATTTTGACTTCAGGAGTCGCATGGACTTGAAAACGCACAAACAGGCCCATACAATTTATAAAGTAAGTTTCATTATTTATTATATGTGACTTTAGCATTGCATACATCAATTGTTTGAAGCCATCATTGTAGTTTCCTCGCTGTAAATAATAATGAGCAATTTCGTAACCAAACCACGCGAAATAGTCTGGCATTACTTGTTGAGTATACATATCATCAGATGTGGGCTGTTCAGAAAACGAATGAATCTCCGCTTCAAAACGAGAAATGACATCATTCACATCTATTCCATATCGGTTAGCCGCTATCATAACGTTCAACAGCTTTGAGAGCTTCTCATTTTCATTATTGGTTGATGTGGCTGCTATATATTCAACATAGGCCGGTAGCACACTAACATCTCCAGACAGAAGCATATTTACATACGTATTACCTTCTGCCCACTGACTGAACAAGTTTACCCAGTATTGAGTATCTTCGTCAGTCTCTTTGACCCAGTCTAATTCCGCATAGGCGTATGTATATTGTAGAGCTTGTTGATAATCGCCTTGGGCTTCACAAACACTTGCACACAACAAATCGGCGTAAGCAATATATCCAAATAGTGGGCCCTTTGTCTCCTTTTCAAGCTCTTGAGAATTTCGTTTTGCCTGATGTTTTATGGAATATTGAACTTCCGCTTTCCCTCTCATTTGCCGTGCCATTTCCTCAACCTTGTCCCATTTACGTAAAGACCTGTACACGTTTGCCAAATCCTTCAATGCGTCAAGCTGCTCTATTTCGTCCAGACGCTCAATATAAGGTTCAAATAGTATGGCTGCTCTTAGATTACGGTTTTGGTCCTCACCAATTTGAATCGTGAAAATACGATATTGGCAAACTGCCAAACGCTCAGAATGTTGGTATTTCTCCGCTTCAGCTACACTCTCATAGAGCAGCAGTGCAGCCGCATGTCGTCCCTGTGCCAATAATTCCTCCGCAATGTCAAAAAGTTTGGGCGAGTAGAGTAGATTGTCCATGATGGTTCCCACTACTCGACGGATCGCACCCAACTTGTCCAACTCTGCACAACGATACAAAAATGGCTCGATTCGTCTCATATTCGGGGACGTGTCGATGATGTAGTTTTCTATAAATAAGTCGTAAAAGCAGCCCGCTGTTAAACCCATAGCCTCAGTCATTAGGTCAAGCTGATTAACAGACATAGACTTATTACCTGTCACAATGGCACTTACTATTCCCCTATTAATGCCTGCGATATGCCCAAATTGCGCTATGCTCAAACCTTCTTGTTGCAGGTATCTGTCTAATTCCGCCCGAATCGTAGGTGTATGCTTCATGCCATAGCCACCCTTCGCTTGAATATTCCATATTTTTTAAAAACATACTTCATTTTTCACCATAATTAACCATATGTCAATATATTATTCGACTAATATAAACATTCAATTTTTCGCATGAAATGAAATAAAAAACTCATCGCATGTCTCAAATAATAGCATTCCACCAACTATAAACGTAAAAATACCCCACTGGCTTTGGCTAGTAGGGTTTCACCGATACTTTCGGATTGCATAACGGGATTCTGTAAATACAATACATTAAATTATCATGATGCATTAGAATTTTGAATAGAAAAATACCGCATTTTCATCTTTGTATTTTGAGTTTGAATAAAGCATAGTGTCCACTGCTCCAATATCAAACCCATTTTTCAAATAAAATCGGCAAGCGAGTAAATTAATATCCTGCGTCTCAAGCGTAAATCCCTGCATTCCTTTTTGTAATGCCCACTCTCTTGCCTTGTTTAACAAGGCAGTTCCAATTCCTTTTCCTCTGCTACTTTCTAATACAATAAGCCTGTCAATAGAAGCAAATTTAGTTTCCTCTACTGTCCCCAGTCTTATATGTCCCAAGCATTTCCTTCCGGAATAGTATAAGAAAGCAATACTGTCATTGCTATTAATATATTCATCAAGATCTTCGTGTTCCGGGTATTTTGACTCATAAGGTTGCTCATAAAGTTCTTCATGATAACTCCATATGCCATTTTCTAGTTTGGGGATAAGTCTCCCTATGACCATAAAAGGTTGATCTTTGCATTCGTAATCATCCTTGTTATCGAATGTCATTTCAACAATTTCAATTCCTCTAATTTGCTCCAAAATATCTCTCCTTAATGCTGGACTTTAATACTTGATTGGATTCAATTATAGCATGTCTGTCTCGAATATAATTTCAGTTTACTTCATTCCATTCGCCTATTCATATTCCCTCCTGCTAGACATATATGTATACTTCCCCAAACGCAAAAAACACTCACTCGCTTGAGCCATAGGGTGTCATCGATGCTGTCGGGGTTGCTCTGTATCCGTCGCGTCAAGTATAATCCGATTGGACTATTTTGTGAATATTAATAGAAGATCTTCTCCTGGTCATATGTACTTTTGATAAATTCACTGATTGCCTGCTAATTGAGTTTGAAGTTTTCTACAAGGAAACAGAATTACTACCTGGTCACAAAGTCCAGACATTTGAATTCCGTGATCATGGTTTACTATTTGAATAGGCTAAAACGAAAACCATCCAGCTTAACAAAAAAGGAGCGATGATTATGAATTTAGAAAGATTCCTAGAAATACATCGCAGGAACATACAAGACAAATTACAAGAGGAACGGCCACGAACTGATGAACAAAAGCAAATAGTGGTAGCATTGTATATCGCCGAAGCGCTGAATCACCTTCGTAATAACCTGACAATGGAAGAAGTCTTGGGACTAACGGAGATATATAGAGATTACCGCCAAACCAGTGCAATGAAGTGATAACATTAAAAAGCTCTGCTAACCTTAATGGGTCGGCAGAGCTTTTAATTTATTTAGAGTATTCACTTACTTCAAACATTAGGATACGATCATACAACATGTAGTCCTTACGGCTACTGAATGGACCTTTATTGTTATCATGTTTATTGATTGCATAGGATGCTGATCCAGAACCAGCTTGTTTGCCTTCGTACCATGCAATAAAGTCATTGACCTCTTGCATACTCAAATCGAATTCTTTCTCCAAGCCAGTTGTCATGGTGACAACAAGGATTGCACGGTCCCCGTTTGGAGTCGGTTCCTCTGTTCCTGGGTTAGGAGTGGAACTTGATACTTTAGACATCATCTCTAATTCGCCAAGAGTTATATACTGACTTCCATTGTTCGCTGTAATATTAATTCTATAGTCCTTGTATGAATTAGAGTTAGAAAAAGTGAATTTTTTTGGAGTGCTATCTACCCATTCAGTGATATTTGATTGAGTGTCTAGCACGTTCCAAGTAATCCCATCATTTGAGCCTTCAAAAGTCCAATCTTTAGGAGCTCGGTCGGTTGCCGTTGTCTGTGGATATATAACGTATTGTTCAATAACTTCAGGTTTAAGAAAGTCATATCTTAACCATGCAGTAGTTTCATTAGATCCCCAAGCACTAGAGATAGTAGCAAAATCTCCGTCAAAAGATCTATATACGTATGAAAATTCATTGCTCGCACTAGCTACTCCAGATGGCAAAGTGTTAGATGTCATTTTGGGAATTAAATTTTCTGAATACTCTACTTCAGCTGCAAAGACATTTGACAAGGGAAGCGATAAAAGAACTAAAAATAGAATTGTTATACATGCTTTCTTCATTAAATAATCCTCCAATATGTTTAATAGAACTAAGAATAATTTAATTGAGGAAATGTGTCTAAACATAAACTTGCTTATCTATAAATATGTTCTATATTTTTGCATATTTTTTTTTTTATTGGGTATTAAAAAAAACTCATGCCAGTGCTATACTGGTTGAGTCCTTGTTTTTATTTCACGATAAACCTTACTTTAGTTCCATCAGCACCTGCGTCACCTTCTGCACACATGCCATTGGCGATACTTTCCTACTGTTTAGATACATTGGCTTCGCTAAGGAACGAACTTACTCTAAGCACTTTGGAAGAGAATATTTTATTAGTATCTAGGCTAAATAGTAAAAAAAAGAATACTGGATGCCCGTATTCAAGAAGTACTCGATATCCTTGTAGAACAGTACACTGAGGATTACCAAATCAAGGATTTGGCTCGTGGAGTCCGCCTTTCCCTTTCAAGAATTCCCCATCTATTTAAGCAACAATCTGGAAAACTTCTGCAATATACTTTTCGCCCCATCACTGAAATTCCACTTGATGTGGGTTTCCAGTCCTCTAATTTTTTTTTCAAAACAGTTTGCATCTTTTTATGATCTATCTCTTTCAAATTACCGCAAATTGCATCGGGATAACTACTAATCTTCGTGCAATTCTTTCACACAGTAAATAAAGATACACCCCTTAGAGTGGAGATTAGAAGCATCATTGCTCACTCTAAGAGATGTGGAATACATGATGGGCTCACTTGAAGAAGGCGGAATATAAATTTAGTTTCACCCTAGTCAGTCCATTTCATATTTATTTAGTAACAATAGGAGTTCCAGTCCTACTGCTCATTTTTTTAAATAGTAAGATGGCAAGAAGTAAAGCAATGCTTACAGCGGCAAAACCCAGCCAATTCAAAAACAGGACAGATATACGACTAATGACAATCCCGCCTAATCCAGATCCCAGTGCAAAACCAAATTGGATGAACGAAGTATTTACGCTAAGGGTAATGTCCGGATTTCGAGGCGCTAGAGTAACTAGATATAGTTGCTGGGCGGGGGAAATACTCCACGTTGCTAACATAAAAATCATTAAAACCAAGATTAATACCAAGATATTGACACCCGCTAGAGCGAATAAAAGAAGAGTCGCCCCTTGTAACAGGAGTCCGAAACAAATTGTAAATTTCGATCCTTTTGCATCTGCCAATTGTCCGCCCACTCTTGATCCAACAAAGCTGCAAATTCCCGCCAGGAATAGAACACCGCTAATTTCGGTTATGGAAAGAGAGGATGTGGCTTGCAAGAAAGGCGTAATATAGGTGAACAGTGTAGAATAGCCGCCGATATAAAGTAAAGTAATAACCAAAGCAGTCAGAATTGTTGAATTCCTTAAAATGGAGAGCTGCATTCTGAGGGTAACCTTTTCTTTTTCTTTGATTGCCGGCACCTTTTTATAGATGATAAGTAAAGGAAGAACACTTAACAAACCGATTAAAATAAATAGAACTCTCCATCCAAACATCTCACTAAAAAATGTGCCAATGGGAACCCCGAGCACTAGCGAACTGCTAAGCCCCATCAAAATGATACCGATGGCATTCCCCCTTTTTTCTTTTTCAACGAGTCGTGTCGCTACTGCCATGGCTACCACCGTAGTAATTCCTCCGCTAGCTCCTTGAATCATTCGTACCCATAGTACTGTTTCGTAAGCAAGATCTACAAACATAAGTCCGTTGCTGGCAATAAACACACTAAGGGTGGCCATCAGTAGCTTCTTGCGATCTGCATTTATCGTTAATGCAATCAAAATCGGAGCGATAATAGCTGCTGCGAGAGCAAACACAGTCACCAGTAACCCAGCTTCGGAAGTAGATACTCCTAAGTCCATAGCAATCATTTCAATGACTCCTGTGATAATGTATTCAATGGTTCCGATCAGAAAAACAGCCAGTGCCAGGACATAGATGATCAGTTTATTTTTCAATTCACTCCACTCCTTCTCCAGTTATTTATTTATAATTGGAATTTGTATTTCCATGAATTGTGCATCTTGTTCTGGAGATAATGGTAAATATATTTCCCTACCAGATTCGTTTTCCTTGATCTGATAGTTATTTTTCTCAATCCACGTAGCTAAATGGACACAGGCTGTACAAGCAAAGTTAGAATTTGAACGAAAAGCCATTGTGGCCATCATCGGCTCAGGAGGAAGAGTCCGTAGCCGAAATGGGTCTGGAGATAATAGCAACTCACAGGTTAAAAAGTAACCGACTTCAAACTCGAACTCATCCTCTTTTCCGTCTATTTCTTTCCACAAAACAACCTGCGGACCTTGAGTCAACTGGCGAATTTCCTTTGTTAATAACTGATTAAATTTACGAAACAGGTCTGGAATGTCCTCTTCTCTCCCGCATGCTTTCTGAAAAAGAAACTGCCTGGCACCTTCTGCTTTGACTCTGATTTCTTGCCCTGTTTCGACTTGCCCCTCTTTTTCTATAAGCTGCATACGTTCCTCAATCCTGACAAGTTTGGCTTGTTCCGTATCGATGATTTGCTGGATTTCGCTTCTTTTCAGCTTAAACATCCCTTGAATATTCTCCAATGTAATATCTTCGTGGAGCAACTGTGTAATTTGTGGCAAAGTGAAACCCAATTCCTTATAGAATAGGATTCGGTTGAGCTCAAGAAGCTGATCTGCGGAATAGAAACGGTAGCCAGTATCGCGATCCACCTTTCTCGGCTTCAGTATGCCAATCTGGTCATAATAGCGAAGAGTTTTTAAAGAGACCTTGCTTAGCCTGGAAAACTCACTGATTTTAAACAAAATATCATCTCCAATCTATAACATAATGGGAGTATACAGTTTCCCGTGCAGGGGAAAGTCAAGGGTGTGAATGTTTCTCCTTTTCATATCTAAGATCGATTGCCTTCCTTGTCTCAACCTATGTTGGTGTAAAAGGTCGGAACCACCGTGGACCTGCACCACCTGAAAACCTTTTATACACTTGCTTCCACTCTTTTAAAAATACAATTAATCCTCTTGCGATTTCTTTTATCATACGATACCTTCATAGTATTTAAACACAACACCTGATCCATCAACAAAGCCCGATCCGTCTACAACACCTGGATCATCGGATACAGATAGATCATCGCAACCAACTGGTGATCGCGCTATTTTGACTGTAACAATGGATAATGGATTTGATAAAGAATTCGATTTGAGTAAAAAAGAATTGAACGCCTTCATCGCTTGGTATGACGCTAAAGATGCAGGTAGAGGCCCTTCATTCTTTGCCATTGATAAGCACAATAATAACAAAGGACTCCATACTGGTTACATACCAGCGGAATCCTTTCTCACATTTGCTCTAAATTCAAATTGATTAACGAAAAAAGCTCTCCCACCAATTAAGGGGATTAATTCACTTGCTGGCTTGAACAAACACATATTTAACTTTCCGCATCAAATGGCCAGAAGGACAAGTTGTATTCCTAGAGTAATTTAGAGGTTTCCAGGCTGTGAATCAGCTACTCCCCATGTTTCTCCGTCAACTTTATAATCGCTGCCTCTCCACTGAAGTATGTAGTCTCCAGAACGCAATCCGTCGCTAAAACCTTGGTCTGTAGATTTCCAAGTCACTGTGTCGTGAGGAACGATTATTAAACTTTCAATATATAGTTTGTTTGAACCGCTGTGAGTTAAACTTACTCTTACTGGATGATCAGAGTGATTCTTCATACAAAGTTTAACATGCCCCCATCCTTTAGGGACACTAAAGGCTTCTTTTACAGTTGCGCTTCCACCCGATCTTTGAGAAATTATATTGTTTCCACTAGTTTTACTGGGTGAAGCTGGAACTGCACCTACCGTAGTTGCTATAGATAAAGATAAAATCAAGAACTGAAATATTCTTTTTTTCATCATTTTCCCCTCCTATTTTTGATATGCTCTACCTTAAAGTGACACCATCTACAATCTGGTAGGTCCTTTCACTTCTACTCTAAATTCAAACTATTACGAAAGAAACACAATCCATTAATCTTAACCGACTCCAGTGTAAACTTCTCCACCGTAGTCCACAATATTTATCAAACCCTCTCCCAACGGCTGTACTACATATACTCTTACTATCCTAATGCAGCTGTAAATAGTTCTATACCCGGCTTTAACATTTTATATGTATGGTTCATACTGATCACCTCAGATAGTTATTCTGCCGTATGTGTGGTAATTCCTGCACTAAAGAAAGCTCTACCAACCATAAGGTTAGCAGAGCTTTAGCTTTAAAATCCTCCAATGGTAACGTTAGGCTGAATACTATGGTGATGGTTAAAGGCTTGATCCGGCACAGTAACAATCAACAAAAAGCTAGCCGCAATGATTAGAAGTACCACTTTTTTGAACATTGTTTTCCCACACCCTTTCAATAAGATTGAAATACTCAGCTTTAGTTTCAGGAACCGCATGGGCTTGAAAACGAACAAACAACCCCATGCAGTTTATAAAGTAAGTTTCATTATTTATTATATGTGACTTTACCATTGCATTCATCAAATATTTAAAGCCATCAATGTACTTCCCTCGATGTAAAAAATAAAAACCTAACTCATAACCAAACCACGCGATATAATCCGGTATCACTTGTCTGGTGTACATATCATCTGATGATAGTTGTTGTGAAAAAGTCCCGATAAGGTTTCAAATCGTTTTAGTATATCGTCTACATCTATGCTATATTGGTTTGCGGCAATTATAACATTAAGCAGTTTTGATATCTTTTCATTTTCGTTAGTCTCTGATGTCGCTACAATATATTCAACATAATCATGCAGTACATTTATATCTCCAGATAAAAGCTTATATACGTAAGTATTACCTTCTGCCCACTGACTGAACAAGTTCATCCAGTGCTTAGTATCCTCGTCGTCCTCTTTAACCCAGTCTAAATCAGCATAGGCATATGTATATTGTAAAGCTTGCTGATAATCGCCCCGGGCTTCACAAACACTGGCACACAATAGATCAGCATAAGCAATGTATCCAAATAACGGTCCTCTTGTTTTCTTTTCTAGCGTTCCATCTTTGTGTTGCTCGTTATGGACAAACGAGTATTGGATTACAGCTTTAGCTCTCATTTGCCTTGCCATTTCGTCTACCTTGTCCCATTTACGCAAAGACCTGTACACGTTAGCTAAATCCTTCAGCGCGTCAAGCTGTTCTATTTCATCTAAGCGTTCGACAAAAGCCTCAAAAACGGCTGCTACCCTAACATTTTGGCTTTGATCGTCCCCAATCTGAATCGTGAATATACGATATTGGCAGACTGCCAAACGTTCAGAATGTTGATATCTCTCCGCTTCAGCTACCCCTTCATAGAGCAGCAATGCAGCCTTATGTCGTCCCTGTACCAATAATTCCTCTGCAATTTCAAATAGCTTGGGTGAATAAAGTAGATTGTCCATGATGGCTCCCACCACTCGACGGATCGCATCCAACTTGTCCAACTCCGCACAACGAAACAAAAACGGTTCGATTCGCCTCATATTGGGTGGATGGTCGATGATGTAGTTTTCTATAAATAGATCATAAAAGTGACCTTCTGGTAAACCCATAGCCTCAGTGATTAAGTCAAGCTGGTTAACAGACATAGACTTATTCCCTGAAACAATGGCGCTTACCACTCCCCTATTCATGCCTGCTATATGTCCAAACTCCGTCATGCTCAAACCTTCTTGTTGTAGGTATCTGTCTAATTCTGCTCTAATCGTAGGTGTATGCTTCATGTCATATCCACCCTTCATACAGAAATTCCAAAACTTATATATTATTGCATTCTATTGTTGTTCATAATTTAACAGTTGTCAATAAGTTTTGAAATATTTGTCATGCAATACTTAAAAGAATTATATATTTTCGAATATTAATTTTTTTACCATTTTGTTAATGAAAATGTACATTTTATTCCTTTTTATGTGCTATGATTGGTCAGTAGTACAAATTATACCATTCGGGAGGACGGTTTTTGATGAAGCTTAAAAACACAGCAATCATTCTTACAGGTCTATTGGCTCTTACGGCAGTAGCTCCGCTGGCTGCTTCCGCCACACCAGTTATGGGGGTTGAATTATCAAAGAGGCATGGAGGTATAGTTATCCAGTCAACTGGTCAAGAAGTACATGAGGTTCTTGGCGGGACAAGTCCGACGATGGAGTTTACTGTCAAAAAAGGTTATGGACATGTAAAGATTAAAGTGAAGAATACAGGAAGCAACACAATTTCGTGGAGCTTGCAGGGTAACGGGAGGGAATACCTTAATAAAACTGTTGGCAGAGGTGATACATTAACGTGGACTAGTCTTAATTCATACCCTAACGGGATGCCATCAGGGGAATACGTAATTCAATTCCGAGCTGGCGGTAACAGAGTTGAAGGCGAAGCTTGGGGTACTACCGGTCAGTACCCATCAGACATTAACTAACCAACCTCAAGCAGGGGAGTATCTTTGGAGTTATATCCGAGACACTTTATGAATTCAATTTTGCTATACTTAGTGTCTACTAAGCCCAGCTAACCTTAATAGGTCGGCCGGGCTTTTTACTATTTAACGATAAATTCAACTTTTGTTCCGTTAGCATAGTCGTCCAGCTTGTGACCGACCCACGATTCTGCTCCACGATTATCCTTTGGACTTATGTACTTAATGTCTGCACCTTCGGAACACATCGCCATAGGCCATTCATCACGATCCTTGCCCCTCTTGGTAGGTACACACTTTAGGAACAGGTCGCGTTTATGATCAGCTCTATCACGTTCAATGGTACAAGGGTGTCACTGATGCTTCTATATAATACCGATTCTTTCTAAAATGCACATAATAAAATGCTAAATAGGGCCTTTTCTACTATATGAAATTTACCTTTCATTCTTTATAATTACAAATATAGTTAATATATTACAGGAGGTGACCTCTCTAATAAGGAATTAATTAGATTTAGTAACATAGTCAGTAACCATCGAGACACTGCTTTGACGCTTCAGACAGTGACATGGCTCACTACACTTATCTGTTCAGTTGCGATGTTTTAGAGTAATAATAACCCGGTTGATAAATAGACTTACCTTTTAAAAATAGGATAAAAAAACTAGATATCTAATGCGGGAACAACTTGAGAGGATGAAATTTAATGAGAAATAAATGGTTTTCAATTTTATTAATGGCAATGATTACTTTAGTCACCATTCTTCCTAGTTATCCTGAAACAGTTTCAGCAGATACCTACCATGTAGGCCAAACCTGGGAAGTTAAAGATGGAGGTATGTCTTACACCTTTGACCTAGGAAATCCTGGAGTTCCAAGAAATATGTATAGCATAAAGAGTGTTTTCAATGCAAAAACGGAAGATCGTGGAGCTAGTCCTGAATGGGTTTATCTGTATTATTCTCAGGATGGAGTAAAATGGTACTTAGAGGATTCGACCCCGTTGCATTATGACAGATATGATGGTGTTTACACTATTCCTTGGACAATATTCAAGAGTAAACACCCAGAAGTGAGCCATATCCGGTACGTTAAGATAGAAACTGAACATACGCTGGTATCCATTAAAAACATTCGCTTAGAAGTAGTGGACAGATCGGTTGCTTACTAGTACGCGTTTAATTGTCTGATGACGAAAAGGAGCGTTTAGTGTTTCAAAGTATACTACTGAAAAACGGTTGCTGAGAGGATTTGTTACAGGCCCGAGTTGGCTAGTCAACAACAATGAAAAAAGTAACAATAACATAATAGGTAGTTGTACTGTTAATTATAAAAAATGTAAATATAAAGCGCCTCTTTGAATTCATTGTAAATGATCAGGAGGCGCTATATTCTTAAGGAAAGCTGCCAGCTGATTCAGCAAATTAACTGACCCTACTAATGGTTACGATTATTCAAGCTAGTCAGTCCCCGTAACTCCAGCCGACTTCCCATCCACACAAGCCTCGACCAAGATGTACGAAATCACCGCCTCAAATACACCAATTACACCAGTTACTTAGATAACCATATTGCTATCCACTCCAAAAATAATGTGCACAGTAGCTTCTTCACATTTCAGATTATGCAACAGTTCTATTGCTCTATTCAGTGGATGGGTGCACTTGAACATCTCCTATCGATGTTGGAATAACCTCAGCTTCATATTGCACCTTAACAGGAACGGTATTGGATACCTCCGCCGTAGCCTGTGCCAAGAAATCATTAAGCTTTGCAGCAAGACCCGATACAGCTTCCTTAGCTGCGGCCTGTGCTGCCTCCTCGTTTGGCTGTGCTTCAGTAGCCAGTACCGCTTTTGTTTTGGCCTTATACTCCAGATATGCCTTCTCAATCGCTGCTTGAAGCTCCACAACTGACACTGTAATGCCTTGTTCTGCCAAACGGAGTGTAGCATACTGTAAAGCCTCCTGAAGCTTACGCTCTCCCCCTGCCTGCTTAAAAGCTGTCTGAGCAAAAGCAAATCCTTCCCCAGCGATCTTATGAATTACTTCCCTCTGTGCTGCCGTTGTACGCGCCTCTAACCACACGTTAACCTTAGTCTTGAGTTTTTGAGTTTGTTCAGACCTCCTAAAACAAACGCTGTAAGCACACCCGCAGCGGCTGTGACGATGGTATTTACGTAAGGCTGTACAGTTTCGATAATTGTTTGCATGATTATTTATCCCCTTTCGTTTCAAAAATCCCTGCTCGATCAAGCATCGTGACCATGCGGTAAAAGTCATAAGATCCATCATTAGCTGTATCTAGAACACCTACGGCCTTGGCGTTGATGCAGGCTTGTTCAGCCACGTGGGTACTTTGGGCTGTTTGGCCGCTGTCTCCAGTGTCTTGATGCGGCCAGCCTGCGCCTGCACTGTTTTTTGTAGTTCCTTCAACGTTGCTTTTTCTTCTAGTGTCATGGGTTCATCATCTCCTGTTTTGTTAATCCTGGATAAAACTGAATCAATCTGTGCCTTCGTAGGCCGCTTACCTGCTCGATACTGTGCTGTGCTCAGGCCAAATACTATTTGTAGATGCGGCAAGTCGGTGAACGTTTTCCAATCGCCTCCCCACTCAAAGCCCAGCTCCTTAGCAATAGCCACAACCTGCATCCAGTCCGCTTTATGGTCTGCATTACCATCCCTTTGATTATCCCAGCTTACAGACCGTCCGTCAGGCAGCAGTAAGGAAAAATCAATAGCCACACCAAAATTGTGATAGCTGGTCCCGCCTTTGGCGTTTGTTACTTTTAGTCCCGGCTCGGTCCGTCCCTGTGCGTAAAGCTCATTTTGCTCCGCTATGGTCCGTAGCCCCTGTGTGATTACGATAGGTATACCTAAAGCAAAGGAACGCTCTATAAGGCGCTCCGTGGCTATGGGGACGACAGGTAAAAGTCCCTGTAAACGCGTGGCAGATTTACTCTTTACCAACTCCAGTGTTATTGTCACTACCGTTTCCCCCTTTCCCTTTTAATACCTCAACTGCCTGCCGGATCACTGGTGGTATTGGCGCTCCAAGCCTGCCTCCATTCTCAAGAATCGAAAGCAACTCATTTGCCATATAAAAATAGGCGACCGCATCCCTGAATAGGTGCGAATCGCCTAATACTCCATCAATTAGATGGGATACTGCTACCATTGCAAAAATAAATACCTTTCGAGCGATACCGATAAGACCAATCTTGCTTTTTAAACCAGGCCCGGTTCCCTTCTTACCTTCTGCGCCAGCGGCAAATAATCCGGTCACATAATCAATGATGACCAGAGCAAGTAACACCCCCAATACTCCCGACCACCCACCGTAAAAATACGTCACAGCACTGCTTCCTAAAGCAGTGCTGAACTTAAAAACCTCCCACTTATCCACCTTGCTTCCCCCGTCTCTCCGTTCAGGAAACTTTTCCTGAGCTATCATCGTCTACTTTCTGTTCCTTTTCTTCCTGGGCCTGTATCTCTGCTAATGCATTTCCTACAGCTATATCCAATCCCTCAAGTACTTCTTTACGTTTATGTGGCTGTGAAGCAATTACAGCGGAAATGACCTCAGTCAAATCCTCAATAGGTCTGGTTAGATCCAGTTGTATATCCAATGTGGATTTTATCTTTGCCATGGTTTCGTCACCCCCTCAAGACGCAAAATAAGCCCCTGATTTATTAGAGGCTTTCATACTTATATCTTAAATTGGTTCTATTGCTGTAGTGCTACGGATTTATCAAGCTAAAGCATACTGTCAATTTCATTAATGTATTCTGTCTGCATTAAGGTGCAATTGGTGGCAGCTTCTTTCGCTTTGTCTAATATAAGCAAGGCTGTACCTACTGAACAACTTTGTTTTCCTAAATAGCTCAAGATATGTTTAACGCACTCAGCAGCCTTTTCGTTTTTGATTCCAATCGTCTTGTCCACAAGAATTGGACTTTTTGAATTGTTTTCTGGCATTTCATTCGCCGCCTTTATAAAAGAGTAAAAACCTCTCCAAGCACAGGAGAGGTTTTTCTATATTTCTATTTTATTTTACGTATAGTACTGTGACACTACGAATTTTATTTCAATGCCGCTATAGCTTTATTTATTTCTTCTAGTTCAGTCTTATATTTAGCTATATCACTTTCAATATTATTTAATTCTTTCTTTGTTTTTTCCGCATTCGATTCACCAATTGCCAAAGCTTTTTCTGAATTAAACGGATTGGATTCTAATAGCTTATTTGCAATGTCGAGTTCTTTCGATAACTTCTGTTTGCTATTTTCGGATTCTGAAATATATTTCTCTAGTTCATCTTTTCTTTGTTCTAATCTCTCTTTGCTCCAACCCGCATATTTCACTTCTTTTTCTACTTTATTAAGACTAGAATTCTTTTCAGGAATAGCCGCAGATGTCGTACTGGCTTCAGTTGGTGACTCTGTACTTATCTGAATTGTTTTGCCATCCACTTTTAGATCCGCTCCTAAAGAGTCGGTTACAGCTCGCAAGGGAACATGCGCTTTTCCGTCAACTACTATCGCGTTTTCAGCAAGAGAGTTTCCGTTAACCTTTACTGTATACTCCCCAGCGACCTTTTCCCCAACTAAAGATTTGATTTGTTCCGCAAATGCACTTCCAGCCGTAGCGACAACCGCACCAATTAACACACCGCTGAGTAAATAAGACCATTTTTTCATTATCCGTACCTCCTACATAGTATATATGTCCTAATATTACCATTGGTAGAAGGTGCAGTAAACATTATGTTGTCGCACTACTGCCAGTCGGAATATTCACGGTAGCAACTGTTCTTGTACGACTAAACAATTTTAAGTTTCTTGACGATGGATCGAATGTGGCATTTACAATTATGTCATTGTAAGTGTCCCCCCTCAAAGTGGCGACTTCGTTTCTTAATTCTCTGATTGTATCCCTGAGCCCTTCAATATTCTCCACTTCAAGCTTAAGCCCACTTACAGTAGCCTGTGAGAAATCTACCTCACCACTAAAATACACCATATCATCTGTAGAGTGGATATATACTCCTGCCATATTTCCCAAGTGAAAGCCGTTCTGGTCTCCGTAAACACTTCCTCTTGGACTCCCATTATCCATAAAAAGTAGTCCGCCACCATCATTATACTGACCTAAAGAAATAGACTCTCCACCTCTTGAGTTATAAGCAGTCAAGCCATTGGAGTTTATCTCTATGCGTCTGCCTTCTCTTGCTGTACGAAACAAAGCCCCTGTAATAATACCGCCTTCTATTTCATTACCGATCAGTTTACTACCACGTATTGTGCTTGCATTAACTGTACTTGCTCGTATGTCTGAAGCATTCATTTCTGAATTGTCTATCTGCCCGGTCAATTTAATTGAACGAGCTACAACATTCCCCTGCATGTCTACCCGGAATGGCGCAATGGTATAGTCGTCATTCCCTGCACTGATTCCGTTCGTATTAATTTTGGTTACGTTATTGCCACTACCAATAACCAAGGATACAAAGTTTCCGAGCTGCCCGACAATCTGTTCAGCAACAACGCCACGTGCTGTAATTGCTGTTCTTGCTGTTTTACCTCCGTCCGTTGTTAAAACAACCCCGTTTGAAGTCATAATAACTTGGTTCTGAGCATTGGTCTTGTCCTGTAGGATTATGCCACGTTGATCGTACTTGATTTCCGTTTTGGAATTATCAATGTCGATCACGGCTTGCTTGGCAAAGGACTCAAATACTTCCGTTCGGATCTTCCCGTTACTAAACAGATTATTGATAATATTCTTGTTCCGCTCCAGGTCAGAAATGATATCTGCATAGTCCCGTAAATTGACATTTGATATGGTAGGTTCACTATGTTTGTCACGGCTATATGGATACTCTGTAAGCTCTGTTATTCGGGCTTTGAGTTTGTTCATATCCATAGCCGGATCAATACACATTACCGTGTCACCTAAATGCGGTTCTGGTTCTGTATTGTCAATTTTAAATAGGTCAGCCGTTGATACGGTAACTTCTAGTGTTACGTTTTCTTGCTCCCTGAGAGCCTTTCGAGTAGCCTTAAGCAGCTCTTCAGGTTCTTCAATATCCTGGTCTATGATTTCACCATCATAAAATGGTACGGAATCACTGGTCCAATATTGAGCATAAGGAGAAATTAAGTAGTTAACTGCCAGCTTCCCGTTTACAATCGTTCCCGGCACACTGGAAAGCAAACTCCGCTCCTCGTCCGTCAATTTAGATGCATCCATTCCAATAAAAGTTCGTCCATCCTTCATTTGTGAAAACATGCGGGTTACAAGAGATTCACCTTTATCTTTGAAGGAGCTAGAAACGATATTCTTTTTGAGTCTGTATTGTAGCCCATTATCAGCCCCGATCTTTTTTCTCAAATTGATCACAAAATTATCTGGCCCCACTTCACACTCATACATTTGCACGATCTTATTGAGAGCTTCCAAACACGTCCCGCGCCCAAAGTCTTTTATATCATGCAAATCGAATGTGTCATGGATAACAAATTTGAATCTCCCGCCTGTAGCTGCCGTAATCAGGTCTGTGAGTTGATTGATATGGATACCATATGCTTCTGCGATGTATGAGGCATATGGAAATTTGTAATCGTTAAGCTTAAACATGATGTGATTGCAATAGATATTTGCAGTCAGCTTTCGACCTTCCCGTGACCGACTCCGAGACTGAATGACATAAAATTGACCACGCTCATCTCGAACGTGGCCCTTGATTGCTATCTTTTCACGGTAATCCTCTGAGGTCATTGGGACCATAAAGGTTAATTCGTAGTCACTGTTAATCCTTCGCCGCCGCTGAATGTCATAAGAGTCCACCAGCGTCCCAACGCGCCTCATGTTTTTATCAAATACTTGCATAGTTGGAGTAGGCATAGTCCACCTCTCTTAATATAAATATTTATCTCGGTGTGTAATACGGAACAAAACCGTCCGGACTGTCTCTGGGTCTGTCCAGGTCAGGTTGTTGTTTCCGAGATTCAGATCGAAAAAGTCTCCGTTATACAGATGGGAAACATTCTGACCATTTCTCGTTATTTTGAATTTTCCTGAGTCAATGACAATTACCTCTCCTGGCCTGAACACATCTGTAAACTCAATGTAGTCGGTATGGAATTTCGACAGTTCCGCCGATATCCTTCCTTCCCCAGACATGGGTACTGCTTGCATCAGAATTTCTCGAACGTATTCTGCATTAGTTATGCGTCCCTCGCCAGACATAGGAACGGCTTCCAAAGCATACTCACGGACAAAATCAGCCTGCGCCTGTCCTTTACCGGATAGATTAGCCGCTGCTGTCATATCCAAAACAAACTCCAAAATGTATTCTGTTACCGTACCGGGTTCATCCACATTAAACGACATAAGATTGAACGCATTATCGTTTTCTGCTCCAGCTGTCTCCATCTTCCGTGAGTACATTTGTCCGGAACCAGAAAGAGATGCAGAAAGGTCAATAATATTCCCTTCTACATCTCCTGTATTAAAACCAAGGCTATTAAATCCACCATTAAACATAGCGTCCTCCTAACTTGCTAAGGAAACTTTTCCTACGCAAAGTCCAAGCCTGTAATGGTCTTGTATTCTTCCGGTGTGATTTCTCCGAAACGGTTTGTCTCTGTAATTACTGCTCCCTTCAACTTCTCTGCGGTTACCCAGTTCAATTTAAAAGCAAGGCTCCAGAAATTCATGATTGATTAGCTCCCTTCAAGTCAATAATTTCAAGTTTAGCTACCGCTAGTTCTGCCCCCATGCTGGCTAAAAGCTGGGTTTGCTGCATGGCCTGAATCTTCAACTCCGCAAGCTGCTGGCCCACAACCTCCGATGCATCCTGAACTTGATCCTTTGGTTTGGTCAGCTCCGCTATCTCTTCAACCGTCAGACCTTCTTCCCATGACAAGGTTTCCAAGTTAAAGCGAAACGCCTTATGCTCTGTCACATATGCGCTGAATCCTTCTGGAAACGGCACCCCAACGATGTATCCGGCTATTACTGGTTCCTGTGGTACGTCCGCAACGTCTTGCTCGGTTTTCTCAAACTCTTGTTTTGAGTTGTCCGAATAAAAAGGGACGACACCATTGAAGGCATCGTCCGCCAACTTTTCCCCCAAATAGAGGCCGTCTGTATTTACTTTTGCTACAGCCTTCATATACGCTTTCCTCCTTTAATCAGTGGTGAACTCCAAGTAAATATTTACCTCGCTGTTACTTCCTCCTGATACGATTAGTTTACCGTCTGCATTGATTAACACGGAAGCGAAAACATCCGAAGTACCGTAGGAGTGTACAGGCCGTATCTGGCCTACTATCGGTCTATATCCTTCTGGCAGAGCCATAAACGGTTGACCTATAACCCCACTTTTTATTCGAGCTTTGAGCTGTACCTTGTTATCTATTTTTCGATAGCCCAGTACCCCCATGCTCACCCAGCCATTAAATAATATAGATGGACTAATCCAAGCAGGCACATCCTTCTCCGCTTTCTTATTCTCTACCACGGATAGGCGCGCCGTGTTCTGCTGTACGCTGTCCACTAAGTCAGACAGCAGCGACTTATCGTTGGCTGCGTAAGAGCCTGTAAATGGCACAGTGGGCGAAGACACCATTTCCATGTATGTCACAGAATATGAAGACACATCGCTAAAGTTCGATAAAGGTGTGCTCGCCTGTACTAATCCATATGTTTCTATGTTCGGCGCGCTCGAGTGATTCAACACCCTCCAATTATCCCTTTTTCCATCTTTATAAAATGCGAGAAAGGACTTAGGACGTTTTTTTTAGTGGTGTTGACCCGCCAATTGCTCCGTTGATCCACATATTATCTTCATATCTCGCAGCCTTGACACCTTCGCGTAACACAATCCCCGTACCTACTTCAACTTGGTTATCGCCCTCAATAAAAGATAACTGGCCTTCGCTAATGATAGGCTCAACAGTAGGCGTTGCAAGTTGGTATACGAGTTTGTAAGGCGTGTATCCTGCATAGGATGCTTGCGGTACGGATTGTGTAAAATTAGCTGCTCCAACTCGTTGCACCCAATATTTAGTTCCTGTACCTGTCCATGTCGCTGTTGTGGCTGCTTGAGCGGTGGCAGGAGTAATTGTGTTAGCATCATAGGCTTTATAGCCAAAAAAGTAGGCTTTGATGTCCTCTTGTGATGGACTGTATTTATCATCCCATCCACTGTCCGCAACACCAATACCAATATATATGTCACCCGCTGCGGTGACTGCGTTCGTGTCGGCTGTGTTGCCCGTGCTTCCTTGGGGCATTATCTTGCCATCAAACTTCGTGGCAATCCCGCTTGCAGCCACAGCGCCAGCCGCAAGCCCTACAATTTTCACTTGTCTGACTCCAGCAGTAGCAGCCGCATCACCAAGTACCCATGCTCTGTTACCATCAAGCAGCAACCCCTGCCAGTTCTTGTTTTTGAAGTATTGCCCGTCACGCTCATAGACTGCATCCGCATTAGCTCCTGTAACTGGATCGGCGTATAGGTCCGTTTGCAGCGCCAGCATGGAATCCTCGCGTGGTTTGAATGGTTTTACTGTGTTGCCGATGTTAAGCATCGGGTTTTCCAGCGTGAACGTTCCTGCTCCTGTGTTTGTGGTGTACACCCTAACTCTCGTAGTTGTTGTCTTGGTCGCGAATGTTACTGTGACAACCCGATTTTCGTTGTCGTCCGTTCTGTACACGTTAGATTCAACACCAGTAGAATCCAATTCAACTATAGTAATCCTTCCATTCACCTTAGCGGAAAACGTATATGTCTTGCCTGCGACAGCAGCAACGTCAATACTCGACAAATCCGTTGATACGGTAGCTATCGTTTCTAGTTTGTATGGGTTAATCACCTTAGCACGGGGGCTAAGTGTCCACTCGTAAAACGGTGGGATTAGATTTTCTCCATACCGAACTACATAGGGGTTACGAACACCGAATAGGCCTTTTTGACCTTCATAGTCGATTACCGTTTTACCTGTTAGTCCTGCTAAATTAAATACAGCCTGTTTGTCCGTTTTTACGATTTGGACACCTGGTTGTAATGTAATGGGTTTACGAAATTCCGAGCTTACTTCTTCATGCAAAGCTTGGATATTATTTATAGCTGCTCTCCAGTCTGCCGCCGTGAAATTACGGGCGATTCGTGTACCAACAGGCCACGCACGGGCAACACCTTCAAAACCGCGTACACAGCCTTTCAATACGTTATCTTCCACACTTGTATACGTAATCGTCTCTGCTGCATCTCCATTACCCAATACGGCAATACCTTCGCCTTGAAGCAACACGGACGCATTAGCAACAGTAATTTCCGTTTGTTTGTCCGTAATCAATTCAGTCAACTCTGTTTTAGGAGAGTTCACCACTGGTGGATACATTTTTTCCACGTTTCACACCTACCCTTCGTCTACTTTAATTTGCCCAGCCAGAAACCTGATCGTATCATTTGTCTGGACTGTGCGCGGTGTTTTGACAGCACCGTGATAGACAAGATTGCCCCCGGTTGCTGCTGTCCGAATGCCTATGTGTGTTATCAATCCCCAATCTGCGCCAGCGATAGGAAAAGAGACATCCCCCACGCTGGAAGTAACAGCTCTACGATCCGCTATAACTGGTTCTGAGAACGCCACAGCACGGCGCGTATAGCCTCCACCGCTTACTTCCTGCCCTGTATCCGCATCTGTAGGGCTGCTGGTGTATAGGGCAATGTATAGCGCTTGAGGAGAAGCAAAGTTAATCCCACGCAAGGCCGCATTAATACAGGCTGTTTTCCACCAGTTCGACTTACTTAGTAATATGTCTGCCAATATAAAGACCTCCTATTCTACTTGATACTCATTTGCGATACGGAAATTCCGTATGTCGTTATTACCGATGTTAGTCAAGACGATAATAGGACTGGCTCTTTCATCTCCTGTAGAAATGACCGACACTGTTTGTGGCGATTGAGTAATGATAACTTCTTTGATATTCTCATCGCTTTCCGGGAACGGATGCTCCCCCATTTTGATTGGTATGGTAAGCTCCCCATCCCAAAGTATCTTTTCAATATCCAAAGTTCCTGCGTACCGTCCTATATACCTTCTTCCCGGCAAATCAGAAAATGTAAATACGATATCCCCTTTCTTGGCATTAAAAAGAGCCGCCACTTGGGCGACTCTCCTATGGTAATCAAGGGTTGTATCATCTGCCATAATGACGCATTCGAGATTGATTAACCGTGCTCCATACGTGCTACCAAAATCCAACTCTCCATCCCTCTCAGCTATCTCAAGGCTATGGTCTTTAGTCGGTGGTAACACAGGTATATTGTGAGTTTTAAGCCCTAATCCAATGGATTTAAAGGATTTCCCATCCACCGTAGCGTCTATCATTAAGACTTGCCTCCCCTCGTTTGCAACCTCCGTACAAAGTTGTCTCGCTCGCTCCAGAAAACCTTTGCTGCGGATTCATCTTCAATATAAGTATCGCCTGATTTTATTATGAACTGGTTGCTGATTTGCTGCGGATTTGAACCGCCCGAAGCCATTGGCATAGAGAAGTCTGGCATGGAGAAATTAAGTTTCGGCATCTTAAAATTGATAATTTTCCACAAGTTACTCTGTTGTTGACCATTCAAATACATTTCCCCTTCTCGGGCAATGACGGGTACCTCTGCTCCATTCTGGCCTTGAACGATCCCGCCAGAATGGAATTTTTGAAGTTTCCCTGTATCCTTCTTAATGCCATACTTATTCCGCAGAGTAGCATTTTCCTCGTGCAGTTTAGCCTTCTCGGTAGCGCCTGCCGAATACCATTTATCAATATTAGAATTGTATCTCGCCAAATCGCTGTCCTTTTCTGATATTGAGGAACCCGTATCAAAGGATGCAGACAATGAGGTGGCATTGATTTCAGCCATTTTAGCCTGATAGTCAGCAATAAACTGATCCAACTGACGCAAAATCTCCGCGTTCTTCTTGGTTTCTTTTGAGATTTGGGTATTTTTCAAATCTTCAGCTTTAGATTCAATACCATCTGAATACTCATTATATTTCTCGGCTAGCTGATCATAATGTTGTTTGGCAGCTTCAATCTGGTCATTGTAATCCTTTTCCCGCTCAGTCTTCTCGTCTTGGAGCTTCTTCTTCTGATCCTCCAATCCACGCTTAGCCAGCGTTCGGTTATGTTCCCGCTGCATATCTTCAATATCTTTTTCAGTCTGTTTTCGTTCAGCAATACCTTCCGGACCGACAGCAGACTGTAGCAGGGCAAGGCGCGCCTGTTTCTCCGCCATTGCGCGTTCATAATCCTCGTCTTCATTAGCTGTCTGCATTTTGGCAAGCAAGTCATCTATGGCCTTAATTTTAGCGTCCTGAGCCTCCATAAAAGCGTCCCGTTCCGCCTCGATACGCTTTACTTCCTCATCCCGAGTCTTTTCGAGTTCTTCCTTTTCCTTCTTGGCAGCTTCGGTAGCAGCCTTCTTCTGGTCCTCCAATAGTTGCTTCTTCAAATCATGGACCTGTACATCAATTTCCATTCGCTGTTCCGATCCTTCTTTGTAAAGAGCCTGCATTTTCGTCCATGCATTAAGCTGATCAGAAACGGATATGGCTTCCATACTCTTCTGGTAATTGATTCTCTTTTGGAAGTCGGACAGGAACTCATCTTCCAGAGCTTTACGTTTCTCATAAATCTTCTGTTGCAACTCAAAACTTTGTTCGGCGGTACGATCCTTTGCCTTACTCATACGCATATAAGCGTCATATTCCATTTTGAGGATAGCAATTTGGGTTTGCCCCGCCATTTCCATTTTGGAAGTTTCTTTATCAATCCATTTTTCCGAGTATTGGTATCGAAGCTCGTTATACTTCACGGACAGATCATAAATTTGCTTTTGGATTTCACGCCTATTTGCTGGTAGCAAGTAAGATTTAGATTGTTCCTTCTTGTAGAAATCTAGGCTGGTTTTAACCATCTCAATTTCCTGTTTATTAGCCTGCCGCATTCGCTCGGTTCTTCGCTCAAGATTCTCCACGTCTTCCTGAAATCTTGAATCATCCAGTTTCTGAACATCGCGGCCCCATTGTTTCATTGCATCCTTATCTTCGGTTAAATATTGCTTATGCCGCTGAGCTAATCGTTTGTATCCAGCTATTTGCTGGTCTACAGACCATTCATTTCGTTCAGCGATGTACTTAAAATTATCAAGTTCGTTATCATAACTATCTTTTCGTGCCGCAGATGCGTCCTTAGCTGCTTTTTCAGCTGCACGTTCTGCATCACTCTTGCCTTTTTTGCCCCCGCTCCCTTTCGATTTTTTTGAACCAGAAGAACTCACACCAAATTTAGGATCATTATATAGCTTGGTTAAAGCATTAATCTGAGTGTCATACTGCTTCATATCTTTCTCGTATCCACTATATATTTCGCCTATATCTTTTTTGCTTTGCTCCATGTTTTTCTTATCTTGATTTAACTGGTTCTGAAAAGGAGTGCTTAGGAAAGATTTTACTCCAGTCATGTTGTTCAGTTCTTTTTGTTTATTAAAAACATCTAATGAACTCTGAGCCATAACTCCATTCAATCTAGCTTTTAACTCAGCAAGGCTTTTAATCGCTCCAGCCTCTTTAATGTAAACTGCGATACGATCATCAGATTCAAGTTTTGTACTTAAACTGGACGCCTTTTCTGACTTTAGATCATCTATAGCCTTTTGTATTTTAGCTTTTCGAACAACTTCGAGAGCATTCTTTTCAAAAGCCCATCCCTCAGATGTTTTGTAAATTTCCGAAGCTAATTGAGGGTATTTGAGAATTAACTCTGCCGCAGCTTCTGCATTCATGGACTGTTTATTGGCAAGATCATTTAAAACAGTGTTCATCTCAGAAATAGCCTTGCCATTACCCTGAATCTGCTCTCTTAAATCGGCAAGAGCTTCCTCCTGTGATTTAACACTTTCGGTTGCTGTTCCAGCTTTCCCAGCAAATTGGTCAGTTTCAATAGTTGCTTGGCTTAAAGCTACTCCTACTTCTGTTACAGATAAAGTGAGCTTGTTATTTTCTTGTTCTAACGTTTTTATTTTTTCTTCTAACTTCGCTGCATCTTCCTTAAACTCGCCTGTCCCTAAAAAATCCCCAATTGGATTAGCGATAATCTTCTTTACTCGTTCCAGCTCTTTTGTAGCTTCTGTGATTTCATTTATTTTTTGCTTTTGTTGGTCAAGTAGTTGCGATTGTTGATCTTTCAATACATTTTTTCGAGCTTCATTTTGCTTCTCGATGAGTTTATTTAAAGCAGCAACTTGCACCTGTACAGCCTCATCCGTATAACCAGCAGCTTCAAGTTGCTTGGCCCCTTCTTTTCCAAGAGTAATAACCAGTGCCTTAGAAATCTCTTCAAGCTGTTTTTTTACCTGCGTTTCCTTCTCTGCTGAAATGCTCCCCATCTTCATTGATTGTTCAAGTGAGCGATGAGCATTTGCCAGCTTAGGCAACAATTCAATCTGCCTTTGATATTGGCTAACCATTTGTTGAGATGCCGAGTCCTCATCTTTTAGATTCTGGATTCTATCGCGAGCAGCCTTCTCCTCTTTACCACTATTCATTGCAACCAGAGCAATTGCACCAACAAGTAAGCTCAATCCCGCCGTTGCTGCTGCTGTCGTCACGGTTGCTGTGGCTTGAGCAACAGACAATGATTTTGTAGCAACTGTAGCTCCCTCGGTTGCTACCGTTAAAGCTCCTTGTGCTACTATAGCTCCTTCGGTAGCGGCAACTCTCTGAACTGTTGAAAGAGTTGCTCCTTGTGAAGAAACGATATTAACATTATTAGCTACAGTATTAGCACCAATAGCAGCAGTTTCCGCAGCCTTTGCAGCCGTCAATACTTTTACAGCAGCAATTACATTCATGACTGGTCCGCTCAGAGCTTTATAGGCAAGTAGTAGACCACCGATTGCTGCCGTTCCCTCAAACACGCCGGAAGGAACTTTTGTAAGTCCAATAAGTAGTTGGTCAATTGCATCCAATACATCCTTGATTGTTCTTCTCAAGCCATCGTCGCCTGCGTTATTAAATATTTCAAGCAAAGAAGCTTTGGTCTGTGCTGCTTTACGCTGAATGCTATCCATCTGAACTTTCAAGTACTCCATTGTTGATCCGGTGGAACCGATAGACGCTGCTGTACCCAGCAAGATATCCCCTGCGTTTAAGGAAGCAGCCAATTTAGCGTACTGGTAAACACCGCGGGAAATATCCGAGTAGGATTTCGTAAGGTCGTAGTTTTTGTCGATTACTTTGGTTGACAACTCTAACAGAATATCTTCTGCCCTTTTCCACTGCTCTGTACCATTTACAACTTCTTTTGTTTGAACTCCTAATCTCTCAATCTCTGCAACAGCTTTATCTGTACGGATCGTACCCAAGACTGTTTTCCACATGTTACCCAGGTTTTCCCCACTCAGCGCCGTGTTACGTATACCGGCTGAAATCAAGCCATTCATAAAGTCAAATGAAACGCCAGTTTCCGCCGCTATCTTACCTGTCCGTTCAAAGGCAGCTCCCAAGTCTCTAGCCGGGGCCATCGTGTCATGGGCAACCTTGGACCAGGAATCCAGAACGCGTCCACCAAGTACCATAGCGTCATTGCTATCCTTGATTTGTACACCATACTGAGCAAAGGTAGACTCCATAGATTTAGTCGCATCTTCCAAGGATACAAGGTCAACGGTACTGAGCATTGTGGACTTACGTACCATCTCCTGAACAACGCCCGCATCCTTATACATCCGGCCCCACAAACGTGCTGATTCGGTAACGTCCATGATTTCTGAACCAAGATCATGAGCCGTCCGGATAAACTTGGTTGTCTCGTCGTGCAACTTCTCAGTGTTCATCACCATTTCCTTAGTACCCTCGTTGTACTCAAGGAAATAATGCTCATTCGTCTGGACGTAGCCTGCCATATTAGATTCAATGCCGACTATGCCCTCTCTTAAGGCTTCCTGTACTTTATGCATAGCTGCATATGCCGTGTGGAATACAACTGCATGGGTAGCCATATCCCCGAGCTTGCCTATCCAACTTGGCGTAATGTTAAAAGTTTGCTTCATCTGCGTTTCGGTTTGACTTAATGAACGCCTGATTTTCTGTTCTTCCTGAAGAACCTTCTCTCGGACTTGTGCCTCCTTTTGCTCCCTGGTCCGTAAAGCATTAATCCAGAACTTCTCATAATCTTGAGCGTTCTTCCTTGCTTGCTGTGCTTCCTTATCAGCCATTTGCTGTAACTTCATACGGATAGCCTGTTCTTGCATGAGGACACGTTCCCGCGTCTTATCATCCGTCCCTGCCCCTGAAACTTTAGCGGCTCTCTGCCCGGTTGATGTCGCCTTATTTTGAAGGGTTTCCATTCGTTTTAGATGCTCTCGTTCCTGCTGTTCGATTGCATCTTCACGCTTCTTTACAATGGCTTGCTGCGCCCTTAGCTTCTCATCTGTAATTTTGTTAGCTTGATCTAGTTGGTTCTTTCGTGCTGTATTCAATTCTGCCTGTGCGGTGCGTTGTTTAACAAGAGCTTCGGATTCTGCAAGGATCTTCTTTCTTCTATCCTCTGCTGAAAGAGCAAACTTGTCTGCGCTGCTAGCAAGAGATTTGAAATTCTTCTCACTTAGCCCGAGTTCAGAATTTAGAACCTTAAAGGATTCAGCATTCGCCCTTGCTCCGTTGTCTATTACTTTGAAAGCAGGTAGTATCTTGGTTGTATCCAAGCTTATACGTGCGCCTACTACATCTTTACTTAAGTCCGCCAATTCGCTCACCTCTCTTAGGTTCAGGAAACTTTTCCTGCCCTGAATACAGAAAAAGAGGCATCCTGCATGATTGCGGATGCCTCTTAATTTACTTGGCGAAGAAACCAAGATCAGATAATGACTTGACCTTCTTCGGCTTTTTATTTTCCACCTTACCACCGTGGAGTATGATTTCGAATTCCCGGTTTCTGTTCTTAGCCTTCATAAGCGCTCTAATTTTTGGAATAGTCATATTAGGCCATTCGGAATCTGATATTCCATTACTGATACACAAGGCCCAAAGTTCTAACCAGTCAGTTTCATGATCATTTTCAACTGAATCCATTTCGTCCGGTTCTTCCTCATCATTCTCTTCCTGGTCTGGAGGAAACGACTCAGAATAGAAATCGGTCTAATAGGTTGTCCAGTTCTTTAATACCGTCCTGGTCAATCTGTTCATACTCTTCTTCAGTTATTTCTTCAACCAGAACAAGGTTAAATACCTTTTTATACATACCCTCTACTTTAGGCCAGTCAACTGCTTCCCGTTCTTCGGTAGCCTCCCATTTTTTCCGGCCTATCGAAAAGGAAAACTTGTGTACTACACCATCCATCTCTTCACGAACCTGACGAATCAATGCAATTGTCCCAATCTTCACATGCTTTTTGATGCCCTCTGCCAATCGAATTTCAGTTCCGATGTTAAGCGTCTTATCCAACTGTTTGTCTGTACTCATTAAATTTCCTCCCAAAGTATGTAACCCCCTACCTGAGCGATAGAGGGTTGACTTAGTGATTGATTAGATACCAAAAATGATTTCTACTGCATATCCATTAGGATTCTCTGGCGTGATATCCGGCTCCATAATCTCCAGCGACAATGTATTGCTGGTTGGTTTTTTACGCTCTTGGGACACATCTAACGTACCGCCCCCGAGCGCCTTCCAAATGGTAAGCTGGCAAGGAACCTCTTTACCGTCCCGATCATCTACCAACGAGAAGCGATGAACCAGTTTAAACGGTTTAGGACGGCGTTTTCCGCTCAACATACTTCGCGTGGCATTTTCTTTCTTCCATTTGAACGTCACCACGATTTGCTTATCATCATTAGCAGAATCAGATGTGATTTTTCCATCCGCAGTAATGACATATTGTTCTGCTGTAGGAGTAGCCGCAGCACGGGTAAGTTCTGTCAGTTTTCCAGTGTCTTTATCTTTTAAGTACACTTTATCACTGGCAGCAACTAATGTGCCTCCGAATTTGGCAGGAGCCTTTAAAGCATAACCATCGGTAGCGTCTAAGAATCCTTGTTCTGTCTCATCAAAGTTCACTGTACCTTTTTCGGACTCAGCACCTTGAGACAGCTCCGCAAGAATGTCCGAATAACGTGGAATTTCAATACTTGCTTTATCTGCCAGGTCTTGGGCCGTATAGTGGAAAGCATAACCACTGTCACCGCCCATTACCTTCTGCCAATCGAATTGAAGCTGCAATGTTACTTTTGTGATTTTATCATCCAAAAACTTCAGTTTTCCGCCAGTCTCATATACCTGGACTGTGCCGACTCCATCAAATACTAATGGTTCCATGAACTTATTCCTCCCTTTAGTCCAATAAAAAAGAACTGATCAGATTATTTGACCAGTTCCCATAAACGTTTATCAATTTCTGCAATTCGTCCGTACTCTTTGGTGAGTTTGTAGCCCTCTTTTGGATTCCAAACCCCCATAATACCTAATCCTTTAGCAAGCGTTATTTTTTCAGCAATCAACTTATCCCACTCGGTAGGTTCTGGTTTAGGAGGATTAGGTTGAGTCCAATTCAATTCGGCTTCATAAGTTGTACCAGCAATAGTAACTACATTAAATTTGTACTTCTTGGTTGCATTTGCTTCGCTAAACCATAGAGTTTCCTGATCATCCGGTTCAATTTTAACCCCATCTTTTTCAATACTGGATACGTTGGTTTTAGCCAAAGAAACTCGCTTTTGTGCTGAATCAAGCATCTCGTATTCAACGTGGTTAACACCATTATGATCACCAGATCTTCCGGTTGCTTTCCATACTGCTGCTTCTGCCATTTTGTTCACCTCAATTCATTCTCAAGTAATCAACATCGAAAATTGCTTTGTACCCCTTGGCCCCTTGGATACCAGTAGCAAAATCTGAGTCATAGGCCAGCACACAAAGATAGGACATAAACCCCTGTGCAAATAACCTTTTTTCGTGCAGGGTTTTGAACGCTCTTTCGAATAGAAGCTTTGCTTCATATGCTGTCTTACCGTAAAAGTCGATACAAAACTTGCCTTCGAACACCAGTGGATTAGTGGCATATCGTCCCGGCATGACATATTGGCAGATATGTGGAACTGTATCCTTAGAAACCGTTATCTCAGGCTCCATGCCTTTCGTAAATCGCTTTACGACATCAGCAGAGGATGATGAAGGAGTAAGCTTCAGCATGCTCATAAGTTCCGAATCTTCTTTCAAAGCATTCTGAACAGCATCAATAAGTTGTAGGCTCACTCCCGTACCTCCTTGAAGTATCTGTGATACGGAAACTCAGTTATTACACGGCTAATGCCATCCAAAATACGTTTCCGGTTAGACTGGATTGCAATGCGCAAAAAGTAGGTTGGCGGTGTGGCTCTGAATGAAGGATCAATGTCACCACGTTCCGCGAGCTCTTCCAAGTCCACTCCAGCATAGCCCCCGCCTGATTCCTTCATGGTGCCGTCAATTGCACGGTACTTTCCACGGGAACGACCTACAATAATACGATCACCTTTGGACCTCAGTCGGTTCCATGCTTCGCTGTTCATGTAGGTTATTAAACCGGGATTTTGACTACTGTCTGCCATCTTGGAGCCTTTGCCAAACTGTTCAAGCCATGCTTGCCAATAATCGGCGGTGATATCTCCTGAAATCATTTGATTAGCAAGCACGAACATGTGCATCTCTAAATGATCCCGTACTGCTGGATAATACCGAATACCGCTTTTAGCTGTCAGCATGACCAGTTTCGTTAGTCCAGTGATTTCTACAGCCAACTTATTCTCCAAATCCTTGGTTGCCCGAGCTGCATCATAGCCCGTAATCATATCCGGTCCTCAGATAGTTGCACATGCAGCAGATTAGGATATTTCATCCTATCAACTACATCTACCCGATACGTTTTTCCACTCATTACAATCCGGTCAGGAATAGCTGTATTTGTCTCCTCGGGCCGTTTAATATCAACATTCGTCTGTAACTGCAAAACAAAGACGGTACTCGGCAACAAGCCCGGCTCTTCCTGCCTCAATTGAGCAGTAACATACTGGGCGAAGCAAACTACATCTACAGCTACTGGGACAAATTCTGGATCACCTATCGGGTTGTCGTTTGAGTCATAGGACTGCTGATAGCGCTGGACTTCGATTAAAGCGTTCGTTTTAATCAGAGAGCAGTATTTGTCCTTCTCGGTTGTTGTACGCAGAGTCTGTACCAAGAACGACGATTCGTTCTGAACTATATCTCCCGGCTTCACAGGTGATTTTGACGAAAACAAACCATTGTACATATACTCTTTTCCGATAATCGTCGTAGCCTTCGTTTCCCGAGACAGTATTACAATATCTGGATCACCGTTGACAGTACAAGGTGAATGCCTATGACCGAAGTCTTTAAACATCAGTAACGCCGCCTTTCTTTCGCACGTGTTGGACCCGCTACGCCGAACACCGGAACAATTGTTTCTTGTTCTGCTGTCGATATCAGGCCAATGTTTTGATACGCTTCATCGACTAGTTGAACAGCGTACTTTTTCCAATCGACAACTTGATTTTCAAAAGAAAAGTCGAAGTCCTTTTTGGATTTCTTGATTCTCGCTGTCATGGAAGGGGCCAGTATAGCAGCAACCATACAAACAGCTGCTGCATATACATAGGTCTGATCGTCACCAGTCAACACAGCATAGTTAGGAACAGCCTTAACTATCCTCGACTCTCCAATGGGCAAAACAGAAAGAGCGTCTATGTCAGCATCGGATATTACATCCTCACCAACGCCTAAACGCCCTCTAATTTCCTCGTGATATGTTTCTGTAGCGAGTATCTTATTAGTTGCCATCTGCTGCACCGCCTGCAGCACTGATAGCCTGTTTCAATTCTTCAATACTCATTTTGGTGTATCCGGGTATTTTCATTTCCTTAGCTGAGGCTTTCAATTCTTTCAACTCACCATCAGACTGAAGAATATCAATTTGCTCAAGTAATTCTGCTTCTCGCGCTTTGGACTGTTCTAATTCGGTCTGAAGTTGCAACTCTCGTTCTGAAGGAGAGCCATCCACAATTCCGTTACCATCTACAATCTCCGCAAGTAATTGTCCGGTTGCCGCATTACGAATTTCTTTCTTTGCGATATCTACAAGACCATCAGGGGCATCTGTTACGATGTCCCCCGAATTGTATTGCCCAACAGCATCAACCAATACTCTTACAGTTGTCATAAATTCGACCTCCTCCCTTACGCCACTGTTGCGAAGATATGCCAGTTGACGTATTTCAGACGCGGTAGCACTGTTGCACCATTGATGGCTTGCCATTGATCGGGATCTCCTTGGATCAACTTAGTCAGTGCAAACTTTCCTGTATGACCGTTAAAGATATCTTCATAGTTATTCGGGCTGGTCACAAGATCCATAATTGAGCCTGTCATTCCTTGTCCGATTATGATTACTGCATTATCTGGAATGAACGGATAGAAGACACCAGAGTCATCAATGTAACCACCATCGTAAACTTCATACTTAAGACCATTTAAATTTTGACTGACAATTTCAGCAAGCGAACCGTCAGTGACAACATCTTTACCAAAAGTGTACTTGATCAAATCGCGGATTTTAGCATTCTGCTTCAAGTAGATATCGACTTTCTTATTAACAATAATTTTAACAGGACGAGCCCCACTTCCTCGGAATCGAAGTGACCAGCCATCCAAGTCAGCCAACGGATCTGCTGTTTCGGTATTACTCCACAATACGGATGCTGTTGGCTTGTTATTAGCTGGAACACCATAGTCAATCGTTCTGGGTGGTTTGGTGGAAGTGGCTGGTACAATAAGTTTTCCTGTTAATGACTGCCATCTCATCCACTCAAACCGAGTTTCGAGGCGAAGGTTCAGACCAACCATTTTCTCAATCATGTATTCTTCGCCCCACTTTTGCTCAAGACTGTTGCCTGGCTTTCTCAAAGTATCAATCTTTTCACGGTCGATAACAACCTTTTCTCTCCATTCTTGGTTCGTGAAGTTCATGTGTTTCACTACAGGTGGAGTATGGATAGGTGAAGGATCATTCAATCCAGTAGGTGGCGTCATACCTGTGTCGTCATAGGTGATGTCGTATTCAATAGTGAGTCCAAGTTCTGGTTTGAAGTCAACTCCATTAGTTAGCAGTTGAGCCCCTCGAAAGCTGTTAATATCTGTTCGGATGTTCTGAACGACTTCCGTAAGGAAATATGGATCAAGTACGTTTGCCATGTATGTTTATCCCCCTTATACAAAGTAGCAAAGCTTAAGCGCTGTCTTAGCCGCTGTATCAATGCCTGTCAATTTAGATTCATGGAAAATGCCAGCAATCCACGCCGAAGCACCAACATCTGAGATTGTTGTATCATGGTCGTTATCCAAAATGCACATGGCTAATTCGGAACCATTGGTTGCTAATGCGCTATAAGCCACTGCTTTATCCTTATCCACCCCGGCCGCTGTTATCTTGCCGATAACTGTCCCTTTTTTCAGGATTCCTTGCCCTTGTTTCAGCAAAATACCTCCGGGAAGCTTTGCCTGAAGGTCAGTAGACGCTAGAACCTCCGTAAACTCTTGAGTAATAACCTGACCGGGACCAGGAGCGCCATTATACTGAGATTGCATCATATTATTTATCCTCCTTAAGTAGATTACCTCTGCCTGTATTCTTAAGAGCCGCCCGAGCTTCTTCACGAGCTAATGCTTTAAGTTGTTCTGGCGTTTTCTCGCCACCATCATTTTGTGAATTAGTTGGTGGCGTTCCATTTAGTGCTCCCTCAGGAAGGTCTACATCGTCACCTTGTGTATGGCGACCACCGCCACCCAAAGCAGCTTGTGCCTGCGCCTCATACGTTGCGCCGATCTTTTCAATTTCAGATACCGGTAGATGAGACAGTGCTGTTTTCATCGCCTCTACATTAAAGGCTTCACCAAGAGCACGGACACCAGCTCCACATGCTTGTTCAGTAATTTTAACCTTGTATGTCGCCCCATCAGCAGCCTGAGCGCTCAATGATGTAAGCTTGCTTAAAATGTCGGAATCATTATCTACACTCAATGCAGCTCGAATTTGTCCAAGTACACTATTAGCCGCTGCCAACGCAGTTGCTTGAGTTTGTGCTGCTGCTAATGCAGCCTTTTGTTCGTCTGTCACAGTGTCATCTCCTTTGGCCTGTGTTTCAGCCTCATTGTTTTTATCTTGCTGTAATACAAATCCATCCAAGCCTGATTTGCCGCTAAAAGAATAAAAGACGCGTCCGCCACTTGGTAGTGACTTCGCATCTTCAGATAAAGCTTCACATTTTATAGCTGATTGCAGATCAGATGTATTGCTCATTCCGACTACTCCGGCACCTTGGTAAGCTCCGTCAAAGACTAGAGAGTTTTCCATCAGGTCGCCGTCATTAATGTCCACAGTGCAGAGTTTGGAATCATACTCCCTTCCGCGAATGTGAGGGCAATTGCCCCCAAAATACTCCTGTCCGCAGATGGAACATGTTTGACTGGTTACCGTAAATCCGATTGATGTATCAAATATAGTTCCGGCATCAATGCCTTCAGCTATTTGGTCAATCTTGATATCCCCGACCTCTTGACCCAGTTTCATGTAATGATCTGCATAAAGTGCCAGTTCATCGCCATCCATCTGTAATCGGCTGTCAAAGGTTCTACCGAGTGGTATTGTCATGACACCCATGTTGGCCCATGAGTGATCCAACAGCAAAGATACACCTTCTCTTGCTTGGACAGCCATCTTCCTTAGAAAATTAGGGGTCAAACGATAAAACCGACGAGGTATGATTTGATCCCCTACAAGCTTTGCAGGGAAAACATACGCTTCATCCTCAGTAAGAGGAACACGTGCCAACTGATTAATCTTTGCTAATTGTTCGAGTGTAGGTTTAGCCATATTCTCTATTCACCTCCCTCCGGTGGAGTATCTTCTTCATTCGAATCAGGTTCATGCTTCTTTACAAGCAAAGGAAGTAATTCAGTAGGAATTTTGGCATTAATACCAAGTGTCCAACGTATTTCCTCAGCAGCTTCCAGCGATGTGATATAGAAATTTTTCTCCGCCGTGATATAGTTGTCGATCTTTGAACGTCGGTCACGTTCAATCTCATTTTCAGAGCGTAGATCAATGGGGAGATAGTCAGCTTCAACTTTTGTTTGAGTCCCCTTTACTCTTGCAGACAACGAAAAAGCCCGCTGCCAGAAACGTTTGGTTACGCTCCGCGCGGACTCTACATTTTTGATATATATTTGAGTATCAATAGAGCTGTATGTTTCGGTTGACCCTTGATGCCTTGAAAGAATGGTCAGCAATGTTTTGAGTGAAGTAGCCATTTGGGTATCAATGATATCAATCAGCTTCTTAATATCAATCATTGGCCCCGAATTACCGCCTTTGAGATATTCCACCTTTACACTATCCCAGTGGACAAGAGCATCATCTGGATTGAGTGAGTTGAAATGGTTTAGCATCTCATCCATTCGCTCTTTGAGCCATTTTTGTTGACCATCGGGATTACTCTTTAAGTTGTTTGGCATATTCTTCAGCATGATTTCTTCCAGCATCGAAATATCGAGCCTTGGATACCCCTGGTTATGAACTACTGCTTTTAGATCTGCCAACACCTGAAGATGAAAGAATACTACTTGCAGCACCGGAAGCATAGGCGTTCGTCCATAAGGATCATCAACCATAGGATCAAACTCTTCGTAGATAAATGTTGGTGTGTCGATTTTCTTGTAATTACCGAACCATTCTTCATTTGCATTTCTTCGCGGGTTCTTCACGTATTGCCAAGGTGTAAGCCGATTCGTATCCGGCTCCCTACGGAACCAAATTAAAGCCGGATCAACTGGAACAATATCAATGACATCATTACACTTCTCATTCAGGACGATCTCTCCGGCACAAGCACCACGGACCATAATCATCATCCGCTGGATCGTGTCCAGTTTATCTAATGAGCGTCCGTGCTGGTATCCCGGTGAAGGCAACGGTGTATTAAGCATAGCCTTAAGTTCGTCCAGCACCCGTTGTCCACTCTTATCTGCATTTCCGTTTGGCTTTTTTGCACTAAACGTTAAATCGGTATCTCCCATACGTAAGTATGTGTACAAGGCATAGGATACGTCTGGATGAACAGATATAAGAAGCTCAAGTAATTCCTCTGCTGTATAGCTCTGCAACTTAGTAAGATCAATATTGTGAGCCTGTTGATGTTTTTTGGGTAGCCAGTTAAATATGCCCCACGGGTTAGTATTATTAGGTACTGTTGCTCTGCCTATACCCATCATCTGCCGCTTTACCGTTGCCGGAAGAACAGCATTCGCAAATGAATATATGGCTTTATGATACCATTTCAAAATTTCACCGCCTTTCATTGCGAACTTCTATGAATACAGAATAACATTTGTTTTATTCGGATTTACTACTGATTTTTGCCCAAAAAAAGTACTTCTTCCTCCATAAGGTTCGATTTTTGAAGGCCTTCTGGAATCTGTAATAAAAAAAGAAGACAGGAAAACTTTCCTGACCTTCTGTATTTGTTCATACTTCTATGTTTAATTAATATCTTGGGTTATGTATACAATCCCTATCCCAAGTTTAATAAATCCAGTTATCAAATTTAATTTGTTTTTATGGAACGGTTGCGATACCTCGACACATACAATATGCTCAGAACACCAACTACATCTGTCAACTAAGATGGTCATCCAAAGACCATTATTACAATTTAATTACAAAGGTGGTTCAATATCATTAGTATTGTTTTGAGAATTCACAAGTTTCTCAATAAACGGCGGTATAGGCAATCCTGTCACCTTCATATTATCAACGGTTCCTTTAAGCTCGCCCCATACTAACCATACCAATAGCAGGGAATAAAATGTGTTGTCTGGCAAGCCATCAAATGAAACAAATTTACTCAATACGTTACCTATAAATAACCAAAAGTATGGGAGAATGAATATTTGAACTGTCCGATTGAATTTTATATAGTCATTTGGCGTATGATATCTATTTGCCCATACACGAGAAATAAAATGGGCTACTGTTAAAGAAACAAAAACCCAGTTCAGAGTAGTAAACTGTCCAAATAGCAGCGTTATAACTGCACCGAGTAAAACAAAGAATAACTTAATACTTGGGACAGCAACAAAGTCGGAGAAATATCTGCTTAATTCACTCATACCTACAAAAGGAAAGAAAGAGGCTATATTTCTCATTAATTTCTCACCCCTTACCATGGGATGCTTATAAATATGCTTTTCCTTTGTTTTTATTACTTTCTGTTCTTCAATAAGTTTATTTGTACTCTCAATAAAATTTGATGCAATCTTTAGCATTTCCTCATGCTCATACTTTATCTTGCTTTGATCACTAGCATTTAGTACTTGCCAATAGACAGAGCGTGTTTCATTCAATACATATTCTATCTTTTTTTCAATTCTTTTAAGTTCCTCGTTTGACTTATCATTTTCTCTGAAAGATTGTATTTCTAAGAAAATATTGCTTCTTTCTTGGTACAAATCATACTTCATACGTATCGCCAGCCTTATGCGCCAAAAAGGACAAATTCCCCTTCGTTTGCAAAGATAAATACTTATTCATTTCAGATAATGATTGTATACATAGAGAATCAAGGTTACTGTATAAATCTTGAGAGTTTATCAATTTCTTATCTGTTTCAATTTCTGAAAAAACAATATTAGGCTGTTCATCTCTATTACTTTCATCGAATATTCTTATTCTTGTTGTAGTATCATTAGCATTTTTTACTGTAAATTGAACATCAACAGATAAAATATCCTCTTCTTCTAAACTTAAACCGAGCAGTTTTTTTATTATCTTTTATCATAAACCCACCTATATGAACAACTTTTTTTTATGACAAGTTTGTCAAAATCAATTTCTTCAACAAGCACATCTATAAATTCTTTAATTTTTTTTGTCCAATCCTTAACAATAGCAATTGTAATATCAATACTCTTTGATCTAAATTCACATTTCATTATAGGAAAACATTCGATAAGTTGTACATGATCCGGTGAAATCTCTACTTTTTTGAATTTGAATTTTTTTTTTAATTATCTCCAACCATTTTAATTCAACCTCTTGAATATTTAGGTCCAAATAACTAAGTTCAAGTTCAACTACCATAGGTTTAAAAGTATCAGCTTCCTGTAAGTTAGATGAAAACACAAATTGTTCCTCCTACTATAAATAAAAAATCATTCTCTTATAGATTTAATATCTCATTATCACCAGAAAGTGTCAATATCGGATGAACAAATAGAAACATTTTATGTATTAAACTTCAATCTATATAGGTCTTAATACCTGTTTTAATAAACTGAGCGCTTATTTAAAACCCGAAAAAAGAAACAGCGATAGGTTCTATTCCCGTAAGCGGGATGCAAAACGCTACGCTGTTGCATAAAAGCATTTGTACTTAGTAACTAGAGAGGAGTGATAAGACCATTTTACAAATTGTTAAAAATGGTCGTCAAAGAACAAAAACCGGACAATATCGGAAAATGGGCAGTTAAACCATTATAAGATAGCTTTTGCTCACTTTCTTGATATCACTTGTCCCAAACGATCCTTTCACCCAGTTTATCCTCATCACCGGATTTCATGACTTCCCAACATGTATCGCAAAAGGATGCGCCCATTGTTGTATTCTCTGGGTTCGGATTCGAGTTAGGGTCATTACAAAGCATACATTTTCCTGTTTTCGGACTCTTTTTCAAAGTAACGCCCCCATCGATGAAAAATAAAAGACACGCTGCGGAATTGAACCGCGCAAGGGTTCTGACCAGGCTGTTCATGTTTCCGCTGGTTAACTGGTTCCTTGCTACCTGCGCGTGCCGTAAAGCCCCGGAATAACCCGGGGAGTGACCTGGATATTGCTGAATTACAAAAGCTCTGCTGCGAGTTGCTTGAGAATTAGCGGCTTAGGAATGAGTTGACTGTCATTCTTGTTGCCCTTAACGTAAGCCTTGCCCTCACAAGCATAGTAAGCAATACCTTGGCCCTCAACGTCTGGAAAGCCGCTTTCGTCATCGGTTAGCGATGTTTGTACGTGCTTGCCGGACTGCGCAGCATGCTCCTCGTCGTGCAGGTGAAGGATACCGTCAGAGCTGAGATACGTGAAACATGGTTTTATCTTAGACATAATTTATTTCCTCCTGAAATGGTTTTGTTGAAAAATCAAAAAGGCCGGCACATTGACCGACCTGATTCACTGAGGCTCGAAAGCTGTGGTGTGTTCCTTATTTGATTTTCCATGATACAAATATAACACGTCAAAAGTCCGATGAACGGCCCACTTTAGGCCATAATTCGGTCAAGAATAATCAAGTATACCTCTAAATTTTAACTAACCTCTGAGTAACTCTTGATCTAGGTACTTTGGATCAAAATATTTTGGATTTTCGACCAATACTCTAATAGCTATTTTCAAAAAAACAACTGCTAACTTCGGGGTTGGGATTCTTAAATTCAGTTCATCAATTACGATTTCTTGATTCTTTGGTTTACTTCCTCCATGTACAATAGAAGAACGATAACTATATATTTTTTTCACGCTATTAAATACCATATCTGGTGTGTATGCATATTCAGATATTTTAAAAATGGCAGCCATTCTCATTGCAAGTTTATGAGTAAGCTCTCCTCGCTCTCCATCACTCAATAATGCCTCCATAGCAATAGTTGCATCTAATATAGAGTCGTCTTCTTCTTCACGTAGTATGCACATATTTAATCTTCGATTGGCAAGCATTAGTTTTTTTATTGTTTCCTATATCAAATCCATTAAATAGATTAGATACTTCCTCAGCTTGGGGTTTATCAATTGTTGTAAAATCATCTCTTAGCCAATAATAATTTTCAAACTCTTTGGGGTACGCCCTTATTGTTGTTCCAAATATTGAACTAAGAAAAGCCTTGTATTGGTTAGTCCATCCCACAGGAATAGCGAGCAATTGAGCATAACCTAATTCATTTACAAAAGTTCTAATTCTCATAGAATTAAAAAATGCATTAATTTTATCAAGTGGATACCCAGTTGAATCTAAGAATTGTTGATTAGTGTCGAAATAGGATCTATCTCCTTCAATAAAGAAGCCTTTTAACTTTAATGCATGTGTGGCTCCATTAAGAACTGATGATGATATTGGAGATCCATGTTGTTGTATCAAAGTTCGTGAGAGTTGAATATTCTCATCCATTTTAACAATCTCTATACCTTCATCTTCTGAAACTATATACTCCTCAAATTCAAATTTAGTGAATAAAATAGGAATATAGATGTCATAATAGAGTCTATCTGAAAAAATGAATTTTTCGATAGGTTCATATAATTCATAAAAATTTTCGGCTTTAAGTTCAGAATCTGTACCATAATTATGTATATATGCTTCAATCAAATTGATAACCAATTTCCGAGCACCTAACATAAAAAGATCATCATCCAAGAATCCTCTGTATGAAAAGACTTTTTTAAAGTAATCATCACTATTTAGTAAAACCAAATATTCTTCAAAACCTTCAATTGTATTAATATCCAATAAATTCGAGCTCTTCTCAAATAAACTTGAATAATCTTTAGGTCCTCCAACAATGTAATGTTTACTTATTTCGTCAAATCCATTCTCTTTCTTTCTTATGTAAGGGAACTCCATGTGTGAATATATATAAGGAGATTGTTCTCTTAGAAGGGACTGTACTTGTGAAATACCGGAAAAAACTACCTTTTGGATGTATGATTTTAACTGATCCTTGTTTACCATTGGCTCACTCCTACCTTAGAATAAAGTTCTTTAGTTTTATTATATAACAAGAATAACTGGCCGAAGCCAGTTATATCAAACACTCTTCCTCATTTCCTCTATAATTTCCAGCCCCAATGCTGTAGCTAAAATATTCATCGCTTCAATCTTGATTCTCCTGAATGTGCTCTCACTTATCCCCTTCTCCCCACAACTAATGTAATCAAACTCTCCCTCATCATCCAGGTAGCTCCGCTGAATAACCTCCCGTTGCATACTGGACAACTTGCTCATCGCCAACTCCTGCAGCCTACCTTCGCTTGAAGCTCGGCCTCCTTATCAACGTTATAAGTGGCGCTGTCCTCCGTCTGCTTACTGATCGCGTTGGTGGGCTGATGCTCTCTATATGAATAAACCCGATAATCGCACCTAAAAAACCAATTTTCCAATTTACCTTTTTACTAACACACTGCTTATTGATGGAAGCATAATATGTGTACCTGGTTCCATTAAATATTCTCCAAATGCCAAAACAAAAGCGTCAGCTCTGTCTGGAGACTTGAGCCCACGCTTTTTCATATCCTTCTTACTTTCAAGCAGCATCTTACCCTTGCTGGTCATGTTCCATTTACGTGATGTAAGTTGGGTTATCAGAACATCATCATCAGGCAATTGTAGAACACTCGCATCTCCATTTATGAAATTGCTCATATTCTGTTCTAATTGTTCCTTAATAGATGCCCACATTTCTGTAACAAGGTTTCCATAGTGCTCATCTAAAGAAGAAGAGCCATTGTTAATTGGTATGATTTCATACGGTAGCCCTTCTTCAACTACGATTTCATTTAGTCTATCCGTTACTCCTCCGCCAACGCCGCTATCATCGACTCTTATTCTGATTCGGTTTAAATATGGATGAGCAACATGTAACTCTTTAGCTAGGCTAATCACCCATCCCGCAGTTACCATTGTGTCTTTCTTGAAATGATGATGTTCTCCTACAACTCTTGGCCCTATTCCTGCAAACATTGAGGTTTCATCATCACCAAATCGTGCAACGTCAACGCCTATGGTTAGCATATCTCCAGTAGGCTCCAGTCTCACTTCTTTAGCTGCAAATTCTGCTACTTCCAACGAGATAAAGGTATCCGATTCTCCACGGGGAAATTCTCCTTCAACCCGGACTCTCCATACATCGCTGCCTTCGCCATACTTCCGCTTGAGCATAGCGATATTATCCTTGCTGGTTCTTGGGCTGTCTAAGCATGACACCTTGCGTGTTTTATAATCCGCTCTGTCCTTATTGTGTGAATCATAAAAAACACCCGACGTTTTTGTCGGGTTGCCACACATCAATATTTTATTGAACTTACCAGACAACGTACCTAAAATTGCCTCCATGATCGGATCAGCGACACCTGATGCCTCATCCACGATAAAGAGCATGTAATCCTCATGAAAGCCTTGCATATTCTCGGGCTTGGTAGCTGTCCGAGCTGTAGCAAACCAGCGTTCCTCATAGTTCTTCATGTAGATTTTGGTCTTTGTCCATTTTAAAATTCGTTTCAGCACTGGACTTTTGGACTGCCATTTATTAATCTCAGCCCATAATACGTCATGTAACTGCTGTCTTGTAGGAGCTGTACAAATCACTTTAGGATAAGGGAAGCAAGACAGGAACCATAATGCAGTTGCCGCTTCTAATCCTGTTTTTCCCACACCCTGACCTGAGCGAACAGAAACACGAGGATTATTGGCTAAATCCATAAGAGTGCTTGCCTGCCAATCGTCAGGAAAGAATTTAAGCATCTCTTGGCAGAACAATGTGGGATTCTTACGATAGTCAGGAATCCGTTTCTTGAATGCTTGAAGCCTCCGTTTCGTCTCCGGTGAGTCCTTCGTCTTCATTACCTACCACCGCCTCTACCCAATCGTCAATTAGATCGTCTTCTGAATTGCCTTCCCCCATGACTTTTGCCCTTTCAAGCTCAAGTTTCTCACGCTGCATCTTAAGTTTTTCGTCTTCAACCATTCGTTTATGCTTATCTGGCAACAAATCCATATATTTAGTCAGCACGTCCAATGCCTTGGTTTTGTCGTGTAGCTTTACACTCACTCCGTCCTTACCTTGCTTGACTTCTGAAACCAGAGTTCCATCAATTTCATCACTGTTTTTAAAAGAGACATAATTGTATCTGTATTTCTTCGTTTCTCCAGTGTCAGTATCAAACACAGGATCTCCTTCTAAGCCAAGAACATCCTCTTCCTTTTGACCGAATTCCACGTAGTCCGTTATGTCTGCAAAAGCAATCTTCATGTACTCCATTAGAACGCGCTGAGCATTTAAACCAACCCCATCCATTAGGGATTCGTTGTAATTCTGTATCGCAGCCTTAATTTCAGGTTTTCTCAATAATTCCCATCCAATTGAATATGCGGTTTTCTTACTATATCCAGCAGCCATTGCCGCCCTTGTGGCATTAAAATCTCTGAGGTATTCCATTATGAAGATCCGCTGTTTCGGCGTTAACCCCTCTTCGTCCGGAATTTCCGGTTCTTGCCTCTCCTCGATTACTGGAACGCTCTTTTTTGTTTTGAAACGCTCCATATCATTAGAGCGTTCCGGTATTTTTTTCGGAACGTTCCGTATTTCTGGAGCAGCGACTTTTAGCTCTTTAGAGAGCGCATCAACTGTTAGCAGGGTAGCATATACCTCTCTTGGCTTATCACCTTGATATGTACCGACGAGTTTGCGCCTCTCCATTTCATCAATCAATCGGGCTGCTCTGCTATAACCTATCCTCATTCTGCGTTGCAATAAAGAAACCGAGGCTTGCTTGGCCTCGGCTACAATTTGGACGGCTTTTAGAAAAAGCTCATCAGGGTATGCTGTTGGATCTTCGTCTTCATTTGAAGTTTCGTTATTTTGATCCGTTCCTTTTTTATTAGAACGTTCCGTATGTTCCGTTTCATTCCCGAGCATGTTCTCCCACTTATCTTTCGCCTTCCATCCTCTTACCGTACCTTCAGATACACTAAGTTGAGAGGCTATTTCTGTGAGACGTATGTTACCAGAACTGGATTTGTATAAATCAAATGCTTCGTCCCGTTTCGGATCTCTCTTTCGTCCCATCCTTTGTTATTCACCCCTTTTGATAATGTAGCTGAAGCTAAGGAAAAGTTTCCTGAACAAATAAAAAAGCTACTCTTCAGCAGCTTTCTCTTGTTTTTCTTCGTATTCTCTTCGATAGTCCACTCTAATGTTAAAAGATTTTTTATACCAATTTCGTCCAAAGAATTCCCAGTAGCCTTCTTGAGTGTGATATTCACTTTTCATTTCTGTCCAATACAAATAATTCATGCCAAGGGGGAACCATATAAACCATGTTAAAAATAGCGGCACTACTACATAAAAAATTAGTCCATCCCTTATTTTCTTCTTCACTCAAATTCATCTCCTATATTGTTCCATACGATAGTATCGACATTAAGGATGCAGAATTTTATATAACAATACTTCATTCAAAATTAAAAAGAGCAGCTATTTTACGCTGCTCCTGTTGTAGTGATCGGTAATTTATAACATGCGGTTACCGCTAATCCGCCATGCCTGGAATAGGCCTTCAATGGACATCCTTCTTGCTCCGGGTTTATATTACCCTCTGAGTCCTGTCTCCGATTTAGTTTTAGTTTTGAAAAAATTACTGAAGCTGACCAGCTAGCGTTTTAAGGCCACTTGGTACTGCGATTTGTTTACCATCATGTTCATTTCCGTTTACATAAGCTGTGTCTTTGTCTACATAGTAGACTACACCTTCACCGCCGATAATCGGGAAGCCGCTTTCGTCGTAATCCAGATTTGTGCCTACATACTTGCCATGCTTGGCTGCTTCACTTTCCAACGGATGAAGGTGTAAAATCCCCGCATTGTCCAAGTAAGCGTAACTATGTGCCATGTTTATTGCCTCCTAGAGTGGATTTAATTTGTTCCTGAATAAAGTGTAAATCCTTTCTACTATGTACCTACTACGGATTTACATAGTTCCTACTTTCGGCAGAAAATAAAGTATTAGACTGAGCCTAAAAATTGAAACAGCGACAACCAAGGACGAAAAAAAAAGTCCTAGACTGTCGCTGTTCCATTGCTAACGTTCCTCGTTAGCTTAATTCCGAAATCCCTCCGGCAGACCGAGGGGCGATAGCCCCAATGTTTGAATATGGTGTTATCTGATGGATACGCCATCTAGGAAACACTAACATTTCTTTTACTTAATTTCTTAAATACCGAGTATTCCTTATTGGACTTAATAAAACTTAATATCTTTTCGGCACATTCTATTGGATTCATCTCTTCAGTATTTACTTCGAGGTCATATTCATCAATGCAATATACTTTGCTGAACTGTGAAGCTGCTAGTCCAGTATTTCTATCTCCTCTTGTTTGCTCTCTTCTTATGAGTTCTTCTTTCGAGCATATTACACCTATAAATAACGTAGGCTGATCGAAAAATTGATCAAGAAACTCATTAAACCTCTTGTCATTGTCGATTATGGTATCTGCTATTACATTAAAACCCAATTCTAATAACAATTTAATTGTCGAATGGTACACTGAGAATATGGAATCATCAAGTATTTGTGAGACAACTTGATGATCTATTTCTTTTGGAGGATCATCTGGAAATTTATTATTAATAAAATCATAGTAATTATTAAAAAAATCATCAATTGATAAATGATAAAAAAGGATCTCTTTCTGATTTATGAGTTCAGTCGATATGGAGGTCTTTCCAGAACTTGAAGTTCCATTTAGAAAAACTAATATCCCTTGCTTCAATTTAATCATCCCTTCAAAAAATAATTATTTCGTATCTTTCAGATAACGTTTTATTCACATTCATTAAATTATCCAACTCAGAAAATATTCGAGAAACGATTGAACTATCCTGTCAGTTAGTTCAATAAAAAGAACGCTCCCGCGCCTTCGCTTGGGCTAAGTCCTCCTCATTATATTCCATTTCCAATCACCTATTAAAGAACGTACGCGGGTAGCATGTAGTGCTTAAACAGGGGACTTATCTTAACCTAAGCACTAAGAAAATACTTTATTTTTCAGTCTAGACTTTAGACATCAACAATAAAGACCGCAAAGGCTTAAGCCCTTACGGTCTAATTTACTTCTGGCATCCTCAGTCCAATTTCTCCTTCTTGGTTTCGTCCCCGACCATAGTCGATGGTGACAAAATCCAATGTACGGTTTGTTTTTAGGCTGTTTGCTATGTTGACAATAACCCTACGCCGTTTATCTGCAAATGTAGTTGCTGAGATAGGTGGAATGTCCTTGCGATAACCCTTCTCCAGATATTGTTGAGCTTTGAGGTATTTCACACCATCCAAAAATAACAGCTTTGCTATCAACGCCTCGTGCTTATCACGCATATTATTTATTGCAAACTTAATGTTATTCGTAAGGAATTGATAGAATTTATAGTTCACATGGCGCTGGTCTTTGAGTAGCACGGCATTTGCTGTTACATCTGCTGTCAATTCTTGTCCCGTAACTCGTTTAGCAACCGATCCCTCTGCCGAAAGCAAATCATATGCAGTCATACCGTTTTCCAACTGTTGAAGTGAGTATTCATAGTTTTTGATTACATCAATTAAGTCAGTATATTTGTTTAGCAGCCACTTTGTTTTTCTTATATCTACTGCATCTACATCGTCAAAGAAGTTTACTTGAATTATCTTCCGTGTATCAGTAGCATCCTCTTCTTTATTACGTATAATTACAGGTTGTTCGTTTACCATTAATGTTCACTCCTTGAATAGCTGAGTGTATCAGGCATAATATGTTCAATAAGCATGAATCTATCTACTTGCACAACACCCACATAAACCAGCACAGCGCATAATATAGAGGTATAGGCTCTTATCATGGGGTGTTTCCTGACGTGTGTTCAGGTTGCACATGTGTTAGGTCTGGTTCATCATGAACCTTACTATGCATCAGTAGTGCCTCAATTGACTTTTTGAGGTGGTATATCTCTGCATCCTTTTGTTGTATAAGGTATTCAGCCTGATCTGCGCGCGCTCTATGCTTTTCTAAGGCTGCACATGCTGCTTCATAGGCATCTGGTGTTGGGTATTTGCGGAACGCCTCTATGCGCCATTTCTCAGCTTCTTGGAGCCAGTAAGGAAGGGCTTCAAGTCCATCTAATATAATCTCAGCGTTGCTCATGCCTACATTCCCAGCAATAACCTGCGCAAATGTATAATTAGCATCCTTTGCTACAATATTTCCTTCACCATTAAAAGTGATTTCATAGGTCCAGCCCTTGGCTTGTTCTGACAGTTTCATATCCTCTTGCCAGTTACGTTCTGTCACTGTTGTTCCTCCCCATCCTCTTTAAGCCTTACAAGACGACCTGTAGAGTCTGTAACAATGTCTGGATCACCATATCCCCATTCAATAGCCCGTTGTGCTCGTTCTTTCAACTGCTCCACGTTCATTGGTTCAAACCATTCGGACATCAACACACATTTTTCACCTTCATAAAATCTATGAACAATCACTGTCTTTGCCATCTATATATCCTCCCTTAGTGGGTGTAGGTCCTACACCCTGTAGCGTATTTTTAACTCTCCAAGCAAGTCCCACGACATTTACTCTTAGAAAGAGAGCATTTATAATGGGTTCACACCGCTTTCCTATGGAGTGGTGGTTCATATCTCTCCCTCCATATTTAACGTTCCTAGCGACAATATGGGGGGGCCACTATCTACATTGATCCTGACTGGATAATGTCATATAAGCAGCCTCTGCCCTCTCTCGGGGGCTGGCATTAATAAGCTCTGCAATCCGCACAAGTAAGGTTTCAGTAAATATGTCTTGATTTCCTGTAAGTTTTGAACGATGGTCTGTCATGTCCAACATATCTATATTTTTCATTTTTTTCTCAGCTCCACATTGGGTTTATATTTTTGTTTGACCAGTGAATAAGCAGAATTAGCAACTTTTCTTATCCATTCCTGGTTGATTGCTATTTCCTCATCTGACATTTCAGTTATCTCATCCAGTGCTTTGAGCACTTCATATTTTTTCACATCTATCATCCTTCCAACGCTCCAGGAGCGTATTGTATTGGTGGTTACTCACTTAATGCTGTACCAATAATTCCTTCGATCCTATCTAAATCGCCCCACCGTGCAGCGTTATGAACATCGCTTAATGCTTTGCGAAATTTATCTCTTTCCTCTCTCAATGTGTGCAAGTCCTCGGTAAGCTGTTTTGCCCCTGAAGTATGGAGTTTATCCATTTCTTGTAGCTGGGCTACCTGCTGCTGGAGTGAGTCTACCAGGGCAAGTAGATCGCCAATTAACGTATGTGGAGCTGGTACAGGTACGGGTGTATTGCTACCTTCATGTAGATAAAGCCGCCCGTTTTTTTCCGTTAATATAAAACCGTCCAGTAGCTTATATGTCCGTTCACTCATGACTGTTCTTCCTCCCCTACCTGTGTAAATCCAATGATATTCCCTTCTGGATTTTTGATCAGAACACCCACGTATTCGTCGTCAATGCGCTCTTTTTCAGCCGCCGTTTCACATTCGAAGACTTGCGCGTTAAGCAACGAATCAGTATAGCCATCGTCGCTCTGATCCACCTTTACAAAATTATGTTTTCCATTTGATAAATCACGGACAAGTATAAATTGGCTCATTCCTCGTTCCCTCCTTGGGGTGTAGCAGCTCCGGGTTATCGTGTATGTTGCCTATTACCGTAATCTCTGCCGATTCGCTGAACAGATAATCTCCGTCCTTTCCGTCCAAGTCTTCAAGTAGGTACGATCCGTCAATGTGCTTTACAATTCCCGTCCGTGTGCCTGCTAGTGGGAATAGAATTTCTTCTGCAGTGCATATGTCCTTCTCATAGATATCCTTTCCGTTCTTGTCTGGCAGACCAGTGGGCCACATCAACTCAAAATCCGACAGTCGCAAAACATGATATCCTTTACCGTCCATATCCATGTACACACCGATTACCTTAGTATCAAAGTTGATACTCTCTACATGTTCAGGCTGAATCATAACTCCAAGTGGCTTATACCATGCACGCGGTGCTTTAATATCTCTCATATCTATTCACTCTCCTTATAGGGCTATCGCTTCATTTAACATATTGTTTCCCTCAATTAAATCTGATAAAATTAAATTCAAAAAATTAGGAGAAAAACATGGACTTTTTAACAGGACTTCTTATGTGTATCCCGCTTTATGCTGCATTCAGAGCTTTTGCAATTACTCGTAATCCAGAAGCAAAAAAAAGAATCCCAAAAACGACACTAAAAGCTCTAACTTTTTTTGCTTACTTTATATTTATCGTTTTGGGATTTTTTATAATTACAGAAGCTATAGAATACCTCTCTCAGTTATAATTGAATTGGTAGTTGCAAGTAGTTTTATAAATCTGAAGGGATTTAGAGTACGGGGGTAAAGGCTGCTATGCCTCAACCCTCTTCAAATACTCCGTAGCAAATCCGCCACTGTGCCCTTCAAGCCGCACAACCTCCGAACCACACAAGTCCCAAGGCTCGGATTCTACTGTCCAAACCTTGTCCTTGTACTTCTCCTTACGGGCTTCATAGCAACCGTGCATTACAACCTGATCGCCTTTTTGTAGCTTATATGTCCATTCATTCACCTTTCCCGCCTCCTTGAGAAGCAGAACTACTTTGATAGGAATCAGGGATTTTAACCTTTACACGCGGTCGATCATACACAGCCAGGGTTAATCCTTCATTGCGGAAATTTTCCAAATAAAAATGAGTCCGTACTATTTTATCTTCACGAATAAACCAGAACTCTAAAGAATCCCCTTTAATATCAGTTATAATCCCGGTTTCATCTATTTCATCGCCGCCCTCGTCGTGTCCAGTAACACGCGCCAGCATCCTACGCAAATTGGGGTTAAACGCCCACGACTGTACTGCTAATTCCATTTATAATCGTCTCCTTATATATAGGGGTATCACCCCTCATTTATCTTTAATGGCTCTATAAGCAACACCCAGAGCATCGCCCATCGCCAAGTCCTCCGGTATTTTACGCGCATATTTTTGGTATAAGTCTGGAGCCGCAAAGTAGAGAGAATGAAAAATTTCATCTCGTCCGGTTAAACACTTACCGATCAATTTTTCCGTGTATTCCTTGCGAAACTCAGGATGTTGGACGCTCATTCCCCAAATTTGATGGATATGGTCACGGTGTCTACTAGCTGTATAAGTCTTTATACAAAGCATGCCGAGTGCCGGGTTGCTTCTTATTACTGCGTAAAGCTCGTTTTTAAACTCCTGCCGGATAATCCTGTATTTTCGCTTAATACGGCTCATATTCATGCTCCTTTAAGGTATATAGGGGTATAGGGTAAAAGGCCCTATATAACTACCGATCTTGATGCTATGTCACTTACTCTTTGCTGCTCTCGCTCCGTATTTTCCGTGCTTACAATTTTCCAAGCCTTTGCATGTGCAGAATCGTAATCCATACCATCATCGATGATGTATTTATCGATTAAATTACTCAGGCGTTCCGCATCGATCATCCGTTATCTCTCCTTCATAGGTAGTAGGGGGTGTATCCCCCTTGATCTAAATGCTGAAAGCAAGCTGTCCCGGCTCCTGCTCTGTGTATCTCTCAAGTACCAATCTATTACCTGATCCTACACAAAGCTCTGGTAGATTGGCCCGTACAAGCGCCTCAGCAAATGGAGGCGGTACGGCGTTACCGCAGCGGGCAACCTGGGCAGACTTGGAATGCTTCTTTCCTGCCGCGTCTACGTCTATTACATAATTGTCAGGAAAGCCCTGAGCTGCAAAGAGTTCATGCGGTTGTAGCATTCGCATGCCAATGTCTGCAATCTGGTACGGCTCCCCTTTTACGATTACAAGACCAAATCTGTCTTTTGTCGGTATTGTGTGTAGTGGCTCTGTCAAATCCTGACCGACACCAACCCCGTAATACTTGATAAGGAAGGATCTTACTTCCCCGATATGTGTCCCGCCGGCTGTTATTGTGGGCACTGGGTCGGTTACTGCGCTCCCCGTGTTATTGCCTCTAAGTTTGACCAAATGACTTGTAATAAGAGCGAAGCGGTTTGCTGTAGTGATGGTGTGCAGTGGTTCGTCTAATCTGTGTCCTCGTGAATCTGTAGGTGAAACCTCTCCATAGTATTTAGATATAAAGGCCGCAACCATATCCGTCTTATCACCCAGGTTCCCGATTTCTGAATGATCAGGAGCAATAAACGGGTTTTCATTCTCAACTATGAACTTTTGGATTCCCCTTGCTATTCGACGCAGGGTCTTATCCGCCAAAGGCTTATTTCGAGAAAAAATAGAAGGGCAAGGTAATGACCAGTCAATTATTTCTGCTGCTGTACGCCAAGGTTTAAGCTGTCCGTTTTGCACCTCTGGGCTATTGGGGTCTCCATGTGTAGGCTCAGGCCACACTATCGGTTTTCCATCAGACCGCATTTCCATGAAAAACCTTTCACGGCCTGTCGGTGCTCCATAATCACAAGCCTTTAAAATCTTGGTTTCGACTTTGTATCCCTGCCGTTTCATTGCATTGACAAAAGTGTTGTAGCTCAGCGCCTTTCGCTTTGGATCAGGCTGCCCATTTTCCAGTAGAGGCCCCCATGTCTGAAATTCTTTAACATTTTCCAGTATCATGACCCTTGGTCTAACAGTTGCAGCCCACCGAACCGCAAGCCACGCCTGCCCCCGCAACTGCTTATTTTTTGGCTTTCCCGCAGCTGCGTTACTGTGGTGTGTGCAGGAAGGGCTAAACCAAGCCAATGCCACGGGACGACCAGCGCACGCTTCACGAGGATCTACCGCCCATACATCTTCCTGATAATGGACAGTTTCGGGATGATTAACCTCATGCATTGCTATAGCTGCCGGATCGTGGTTAATCGCTATATCCACGCTTCGGCCTGTTGCCAACTCAATTCCCGTGCTGGCCCCGCCGCCTCCTGCAAAGTTGTCTACTATGATTTCCTGCATGCTGTTCCCTCCTTCTTATCCCCTGGGCCTCTCTGCCCTTGGGGGCTATACTTTCCATCGTTATTTTTTGGTATAATTTATTTAAAGGAGTTGATAAAATGCTTGGTTTCGTACTTATACTTTTTGCAATTATTTTTTTCGCGCTTGGTATTTTAAGTAAACGAAATCCCACTTGGGGATGGCGTGCAAACGAAGCCTGGAAGATCAAAGGTGACTCAGAACCAAGTGATGCATACATTAATGACATGAAATTTAGAGGCTCTGTATCTATTCTCTTTGGTTCCTTCTTTTTAGTGTGTGGACTTTTGGTTATATTCCTGTAAGATCCAATACCCTTTATTAATCATCAAAATACCCATATCCAAAAGGCACTTGCTGTTTAGCTGAAGCCCCTAAAATATCGTTTATCATGTTTTCGAAAACAGAAATCTGTTTTTCATCCATAGCTTCCAGCAAGTGTACTTCCTTAACCTTCAAAGATCGGCCTGCCGCTGTAGTAAGTAGTTCCATAACTGGTTTTATAGATTCCAGATGTTCCCTTTTCTCGGCTTCTACGCGCTTACTCGCCGCCTGTTTGCGGTTGTACTCTTCCCAATCTTGTTCATCGAACCAAAAATGATCTCCGTATTTGTCTCGGAAAGCTGAAATCCAGAATTGCAGCAGCTCCTCATTTGTTTGTATCCGATCATGACACGGCCAACAGAGCCTCAATCCGTTTGTCTTCACACCGCGCCCTTTTCTCCCGCGCGGATATACATGATGGGTGGTCGTAGCCTCGGCGGTTTTACAGCATTCGCAGATTCCATTTGAATCGGCAATCAACTCCGCGATTACATCCTTTGAGAATTCGCCGCGCTCCTTGGTATTAGGCCGTGACTGGTGATGAGAGAGAATGTCTTTCTTCCATTCAGGAACAATTTTTTTATCCTTTTTCCGTTGTCCAAGGCTGTTGTAAGTCTTCTTTTGCTTTTGCTTTTTCTCCGGCTTCCAAAATGTTTGATGGGACATTCCCCTCGCCACCTTTCCGACAATTTAAATTCGTTTCTCCTTTGCTTATGCTTATATTTTGAGCCTAAACCACTACTGCTCCACTACGGATTTTAGAGGTTCAAGCAGCCCTGCTTCTTCTAAAATCGAATAATACTTATATCTTTCTAACGTTGTTACGCGCACTTCATTTATCGTATGTGATGCGTAGAAGGCTACAGCCTGCTGTACCTCAATAGGCTCATCTTCGAGCTTGTTTAAGTCGAGCTTTTTCACAAGCTCCCCTCCCTTATGCGGCGATTATATTTCTCTTGAAAATCACCCTTTATTTTAGGCGGTAAGGTATCAATTACCTCATTCCATATGTTTAATAATTCACTGTTAGGTGAAGCGAACTTTTGTATATCCACGTAACGTTCCACCAATGCTGTAGTGAACTCATCCATTTCTTGTTCTGTCATACACCACGCCTCCATTACGTTTTTGGTTCCAGTACAATGTTGCTCTTTTGGATACAGTGTTGCGTAATCGAATCATTCAGCGTAGGAAAAGTTTCCTGAACTGATCTTGGCTTGTGCCAACCTCACCGGATGATCCCGGTGAACGCTCTGAGCTTAATGACCTGTTTATACTCGCTCAGACGAGTTTTTAATTCTTTGATCCAAATTGTAAGTAGGATGAAACTCCACTCGAATTCCCAAAACCCGTCTTGCCAGAATACCCATTGCTTGTATGTTTTTCTCATAATCAGCGCCTCTATTTTTATATGCATTATACAATATGCAAACTCGTATATTTGTTTGTAAACCAATAATATACGAGTTTGCATATTCAGTCAATAGATATTGATAAAAAATATACAGCATCGTATAATGCATTGTATTGAGGTGATATCATGGCTAAGGTTGTTAGGGTGCGTCCCAATTTGACAAACATTTTGAAAGAAAGGGATATGACCCAAAATCAACTATCAGAACTTAGTGGAGTTCCGCAAGCTTCTATCAGTCGATTCGACAAAAACGAGCGTCACGAAGCAAATATTTTATTCTCGATCTCAAAAGCACTTAATATTTCCATTGAAGATTTATTTGTTGAGGAGCAAGAGGAAGTATGACCTCTGTGCTCCTTTTATTTATCCTCAGATTGGGTTAAGCAGCCTTTCGAGTCGCATGATTTCTTTCTGCTGGTACTGAATAAGATCAATTGCCTCCTCCAGCGCCATAAGCTTCCAGTCATAGGCCATATCTGATACCTGGTCTATAGTTGTTCCGTATTTCTTAAGACCTTTCTCATTTTGCTTGTCCAGCAATTCTATGATCCGCTGTGTTACTTCCGGACGTTTAACTTCATTTTGAGAGCGCTTCATTTAATTTCCTCCTCCGTTCTCGGTAGAATAAGGGTACCACCGTAATACTCCATCTCTGCCTGATTAGGATCACTCACCGGACCCCAATGGTTATTGGTTTGCATGATACGAACAATATCAGTGGCATATGGTTCGTCTGTGTTAACTACCAGATACGTATTAAGTGGAGGCTTTCCATCCAGCAGCCGCAACTCCTGAACCTTCCACAAAATACGAGATAGATCACTTTTCTCGCGTTCATCAAGGTATTTATTGATATCCTCATTTTTTAATACGGTGAATTTGACTTGCATTCCGGCCAGTTCTGGCATTTTTCCTCTCTCCTTCTGCTTGTTTTAAAAGTTTATTGATAGCTCGTTTCCGATCTGCCCGTTCTTTCTTTGCCTGCCGTGTAGGAATAAATTTCCCACGCCGTTTTACTAGTATTTCAATTGGTAAAGTCGGGTATTTTACTTGGAAAAGCTTCATTTTAACTCTAAAGGTAGCCGTTTCAACTCCCTTTATGTCAATTACTCGCTGGCTTCCGTCAAGATCAGTAACAAGGAAATCTGCAATGTAGGTCACCTTTGGGCTTTCCTGTAAGATGTATTTGGGCTGACAGACAAAATCCTTTATTTTCCCCAGCTGCTTCAGCAAGAGCAATTCTTGATAATACTCACCTTCCATTTTGCTGTCGAAGCGAATACCAGTTACATCAAGGTTATATTTCTTTACCAACCATTCCTCGAATAGTGTTCCATCGACTGTAACAATCACTTTTTTGGCATTGTATTTACTCATCTATCCAGCCACCCTATAAGGAAGAACAATGTAGAAACTGGACTCGTCACTCCGAAGAGTGAGAGGCTTTAAAGAACCAGTGTACCCGAGTGTAATTACATCGTTTTCTAAGACCTTCAATGCATCCAGCACATATTTTGCATTCAACGTCAGGTTGAAATTTTCTCCGTTGAAACTGATTGGTGTTATGCTTTCTGTTGCCTTACCCGTTTCCTTCCCCTTACCTCGAATGTTAATTTCTTTTTCTGAAACAGAGAATGTGACAGCGTTATTTTTTTCTTCTTTCGCCAATGTAAAAATAAGCTCTAATGATTCGATCAGTTCTTTCCGGTTCACTGTTATTTCCGTAACTGCTTTAATAGCCATAGCATGTGTTGTATCAGGATAAATCCCTTCTAGGACACGAGAATAAAATATAAATCTTTCTGTTCGTGCGAACGCATATATCACTTCCCCGCCAGAAGACTTGGAAAAACCGAATTCTACTTCATCGTTGTCATTTACGATCTTCTGTAACTCAATTATTCCTCTAGCTTCAATAACAGCCGTGCCGATATTTCCAATATCAAATTCTCTCTCAGCACGGGCCAGTCGGTGTCGGTTCGTTGCTACCATTTGAATTTTCCCGGTCTGAAGGATAACGTTTACCCCTGTAATGATAGGGTGTGATTTTCCGTCTATATCAGCCGCGAAAACTGTTTTTTTGATCAAATTTTTTAAGTCTTTTCCCTTAATCTCAACAAACTCATTTTCATTTATCTCTGGAGGAGCAGGATATTCTTCTGGAGGCATTCCAGTAATCTCAATTTCCTTATTCCGTGACTTTATGGTGACTTGATTCCCATTTTTAACTTGCAGTTCTATTTTCCCATTGATCTTTTGAAGAATATCCAATAAAACTTTAGGCAGTGCCGCCGAACCAGTCTCTTTGATGTCTATGTTTTCCTCGACAAATGATTGGATAGTTGCTCGGTCATCGGTACCAGTAACGGTTACCCTGTCCTCCGTTGCTTCGATCAAAAAGCAACTCAATATGGGGATTATTACTTTTGTTGAAATTGCCTTGCTGGCATCTTCTAAAGCCTCAGCTAATAGAACGCTGTCCACTACTATATTCATATGGTCCGTCCTCCTTTACCGTGTCCTTCTTGGCATTTGGGTTACATTCTGGGCATGGACCTAGTATCATCATGGAGCCAATGAAACTGTATGCAACCTTTGTGTCTTCGCATGCTCTACACATACCGTTAATCCCTCCGTCTATTTCTACCACCCACCGGCAGTATCTTTACAAATGGTTCTATTCGCTCAAAGATCCGGGCCGCTTTTTTGTCATTCTGTTTCTGTTCGCTCGGCTTGCTGTCTTTCACATTCACCAAATGCTGTTTCAGCTCACTCATGGTTAAATTCGATGTGTAGATCGTCGTTAGGCGTTCCATCCGCCGCTGAAGTATTGGTCCCAGGACTTCATCCCTTGTCCAAGTCGTTAATGACTCGGCCCCGATATCGTCCAATATCAACACAGGAACAGTTCTCAAAGCATCAAGTTTGCTTTCAACAGTCTCTGTCTTTGAGCCAATTGCATCCTTGACCTCCAGTAGAAAATCAGGGACATAGACCATCAGTACGCTTACGTCACGCTTAGCCAACTCTTGGGCAATGGCTCCAACAATACGACTTTTGCCTACACCCATTTGACCGTAAAAGTACAAACCTTTTGTTGTTTCACCTGGTACAAATTCATCACAAAAGTTTATTGCCGCCGCAATTGCAGATATCCGCTGCGGGTCAGGTTCAATGTCCTCAAAAGTTGCATTTAGGATGTGATCCGGGATGTAATGACTCTTTATCCTCTGACCTATTCCTTGTTCTCTTTCGTGAGCGACCAGCAATGGGCATTTTTGAAGTCGGAAGACTAGTTCATCACCTTTAGTCGGACTAGGTTCCGCAACGCTTGTATGCCCCTTCTGTTCGTTCTGGCAAGCCAGTAACCCCGGACACTCGCTGCATTTATCGCAATAGGATATATGCTGTGATAGATCTCTATATCGTTTGGGCTCTGTCAAATCGTCCGTTCTGTCTGGAAACTCAGCTTTCAGCCGATGAACCTCAGGATGGTTTGCTAGACGTTCCAGCACCGCAGCCTGTCTCTTGGCAAAACCAGCGGGTATTAATGCCTTTAGTTCTTTTCCGAAGCTCTCCATGTGGCATCAACCTCCCTGTTTAGCCCTCAATTTTACAAGCATGTTCTGAATGTCCACTTGGGTATATTCGCTTGTTGGGACTTCTATTTCCGGTTCCACCTCATCCAGTGGCGTTTCATCCTCTTTGCTCTTGCTATCAACTTCTCGCAATGCATGCAAGGAGAAAATAATAGTCGCACAATAACTCAGACTCCGTATCCCATCGCGCTTATGCTTAGGTTTAAATTTGTCAAAGGATTGATCAATTCCGTCCAAGGCGGTTTGAAGCGGTACACCAGCAGCTAGCAATTCATCAATGCTCGTTTCGTCGGCTGCTGTAATGTGTAGTCCTTTTCCCCTGCGCTGTAAGTACTTGTTGGCAATGGCGTTGCGATAGTCAATATCCGAAGATGATATTTCATCCTGTCCAGAGTCGGCATCTGTTTCAGGAGTGACAGGAACGGCATCCTGTCGGGTGAACGGTATCCCCTCATCTTCGGATTTGATTTCAGTCTCGGGCGTCAAACAACAACAATTATCTTTTTCTAGTTCTAAATCTAATTCTTTATCTGTTTCGTTACCGATCGTTACTGTAACGTTACTAGTAGCGTTTCCTGTAACAGGAGAATTTGCTTCACCTGAACCAAGCTGCTTCTGCTTATCCCGATATTTTTGAACTCTCTTTTTAGTTTGTTCTCTGACCTTCTCCATACCGTCTACATTCTGATGCTTCTCCCAGTTAGGCAGAAAGAAAGCTCCTTGCTCAGATACTTCCAGCATCCCAAATCTTTCAAAGATGGATAGAGCCATTTTTATAACTGGCAGCGGCCTCTTGATCACTGAAATCAACATGTCCTCTGTATATGGAATAGTTTCGGTCAGCATGATGTAACCGCCCATATTTGATCTTCCTGTCATAGTCATTAGCTTAAGCCATATAACAATGATCGTGTCAGCTTCGGGCATATCTTCGATGATTTTAATTTTTTCGTCGTCAAACATGCCAGTACTGAGCTTGATCCATTTAATTTCTGCCATGTTTCAACCTCTTCTCAGCTTTTGAATCATAAACCTACCTGTTTGCGCTGGCGTTGTTACCAAACTCCGCTAGCAGAACCTTGAGGCTATATTTTAAAGAGTTTATTACCTGGTCATTACTTTCTACAGCATTACTCCAGCGGACCTTATCAGCTTCTGCGTCTGCTTCTTGGAGGCGAAGTTCAATTACCGCTAATTCCGCTCGCTGCTCCCTCAGATTCTCTGCCGCTATATATGCTTCTGCATAAACACGCTTTCTCTCAGCATATTTCTTCTTATAATCCCTTACGGCCTCAGCTGCCTTGCGCCCCAAGATAATCTGGACTTCCGTCAGTAATTCAATCTTACGAGCCAGTGTAGCAGGGTAATCATGGCTGCATTGATCCGCAAGACTATAAAGCTCTCCGAGCGTATATTGTTTTTGTAGAGACAATGCAGCCACTCCTTTTTTATACATGCGCTCCTATATGGAGTAATCGTTCTCTAACCTCAGGCCAAAGGTATGCTTGTCCACCTTCTCCGTTTCCATCCCGGCAGAACCATTTTGAGATAGTTGGCTTACCACCTGTAACATAATCCCGTAAGCCTTTAACCCAGGACGATTCTGTACCAGACATAGCCAATGAACGAGTGTAGAGAGACATAATTCGAGGCGGATCATACTTTTTCTCACCCAGTCTGTGGCCCAAGAAATATGGGTTCCCTTCGGTTTCCATCAGACCAAGTCGGCCATTATCTTTTTTAAAGAACTGGAATTTACGAGAGGTCCAGTTGATTTCATATAAGTAATCCAGCACACTATTCGCTAGCTTAATTCTTCCGTCTTTTCCGGCTTTTTTAGCCGCTGTACTCCATTCCTTTAAATTAGCCTCACTAGGAATGAATCTGGATTTTGGGTTGTGATGACCTGATCTCTTCGTCAGTTTTCTAAGTCTGTTTTCGGGTTTTGAAGCAAGGTCAAACAATTCGAAACTTGCCAAGTTGGTATAGTAATCTTTATTAACTATGACCCACCACATATTATTGATATTGTGGTAGACGGTTCCGCGCATCAACGTTCCTTTTCTGCCTCTGAAATATTTCACTTCGCCGTTATTTATCCGTATCCCATCTTTATCGAGAGCGTTATAATCAGGAAGATTTTCTGAACTCCAGTGCCTGCTTGGCGAATTAAGCTTATGAAATACCTTATCGTATGACGTTTTTAGTACTGGTTCAGAGTCACAAGTAAATCCTTCCTTCAGTAAAAATTGTTCCATATATCTGACTTCAACTAGAAACCGCTTTTGGAGTAGATAAGGCATCTTTTCAAATTTGTTAAAGTCATATCTACCGCCGTTTGGGTTCTCTACATTAATTTCTTGATAGAATTCAAGTTTTGCACCACAGTTATATTTTTCACCCACAAACAGAAGTTCCCCCTTGTTGCCAGCAAAGTGATCCTTAGAAAGGATAGAATAATCACGGTCAATTCGTGGATCAGGTCCAATGACAAAACCTCTATTTCTCATCATGTCTAACATTCGTAAAAAGGCAGGATGGGATATTCCTTTATCGCCTCTTACAGCTATGCTTGTATTCCAGATGCTAAAATCCTTGTCTCCTCTCACAAGACAGGCCCCCTGTTTTCATTTTCAAAATCCTGTGTTATACTTCCGTTGAATTGTTTCTTAAATGATCGTGTTGGTAGCACGATTGTTTTTCTGGGCTTCTCTGTCTTTTCTTTTGCGGTATAACTTACGGCAATAGTAATTACAGAAAAGCCCTTCTTCTTTTGGATTAGGAAACTTTTGGCCTGCAAAGACTATTTTCCCGCAATGCTCGCAGATACCTATCCCTTTACCAGATATTTTGTATCCCGATTGTTTAGGAGCTTCCAGGCCTTCATATTCCTCGTTTTTAAATTTCTCCAACTTGCTTAATTGAGCAGTTAGTAAATCTATTCGAGCATGAATTTCGTCATTCGGTAATCCAAATTTAACAGCGTCAATACTGTCCTCATATAACTCACGTAATTGCGCTCTAAGCACCCTAGATTGTTTATGCTCGTCCAACTCTCTCAGCTCCATATCTCCGCCTCAAGTTCGGATATTTTAGCCTTCAATTGCCTTGCTTGTTCCTTCAAAGGTTTCATCTTCTGAATACAAACGTGATTAGGCCATGGACTATCTGTAATAGCATATTGAGTTTTATAAATGGCCTGAAGCTTTTGTTCAGTAAGTTCTTTTTCCTTTTGAAGAGAAAGCTTTTTCTTATCCTGCTCTGTCAGCTGTAGCATCTCAATATCTACCGAATGTTGACAATTCAACCAACAATGCATGAGTAATACAGCGGCTATAAGCGAGTCTGCTGGTTGATCCAATGTAAATTTGAAGCCTTCATCATCCACAATAGGTATAGAGTAAATGGTTTGCATTTTGCTACTCATTTTGACTTGCTCTTGCGTTGTATATTACGAACGATAATGGCATGCTGTAATTCGTTTTCGAACCAGATACGAGCCAATTCCGGTAGAGTCATAATCATTCACCCCTTAGATATAGTCTTCTGGACGAAAGTCTTTAACGAAGTAAATGGAATCATCAAAATCAATGCGCCGGATGTGACTGTACTTCGCGACTGAGAACAAAACTTTCAACTTACTCCAAATCATGCGGCGATATTTTCCGACCGTTTCGTTAAATTTTCCATCTGTCTCCTTGTAACGATCTTTTGTGAGAGTAATGGACCTGATTCTTACTGCATCCTGCAACTGATAGCATTCAGCGTCCGTCAGCGTTACACTGTCCCGAACCTCTTGAACCATCATCTGAACTTCTTCCACTTTTTCAGTTACATCCAAATGCATTTGCTTAATACCGTCTACGAGACCGCGAATCGCCATGCCTTGAGCCTCTGTTAGTTGCATTTGTTTTTCAACTACAGACAAGAAATCTGGCTGCTGATTAGGATTAATTAGTGTCATTTTTCTACCACCTTTCTGCTGTTTACAGCTGGACGAATTTGTTCAATAAAGGCTTCCAACATGTCCAAACTTTCAGACAACCGTTTCTTTTCAGAGCTACTTGCACTGCCTATTGCCCCCAACATGAACGAAGTAATTCCAACCTTTTGTAGAAACTGTTTCACATGGATACTCACTTGGATCGTGTTGCTGTCCGCTTCAAAGCGAAGCTTCTTCATTTGAGCAGCGGCCTCCTGTTCGTTGAAGTCGTCTGGCTGCTGGAGTTTGATAGTCTCAAGTTCTTCTTTAGCTCTTTGGTATCCACTCTTCAATTGTTCAACTTTTAAACGTTCTTTTTCCAAATCATCATTGAGTTTGTTTCTCCAATATTCATCGCGTTGCTTGAGCTGCGCTTCTGCCTCTTTTTCCTTTTGACGAATGAAAATGCCCGTTTCTTCCTCATGCCGCTCTACAGCAGCAGATACTGCATCTTCAAGTTGATCTGCAGGAATGGCATCTTTGTACTGTCTTTGTAACTCAAGCTTGTCCCGCTCTGCCTGCTCTGCTCTTTCCTCTGCCTCACGCACAGCAGCTTCGAGCCGAGCTTTGGTTTCTACAAATGCCTTGTGAGTGCTGATCAAACCTTCATCAAGCTGTTGAATGATTTCAGGAGTAGCATTTTCCGCAATAAACTTTGCTTTGTCGTACTGCCTGCCAGAGCCAAAACCTGCCTGATCGGCTACAATATCCCGAACTTGTCCGGTAGGTTGGTCAGGAAAATTTTCCGTACCTCCAGCCATGCGTTCTTTGGCCTTCAAGCGTTCGACCTCTTCAAGTCGCCGCGCCCATTCTACTCGCTCAGAAAAAGTGAACTCCTTACGATGTTCATTCTCGGAAATCTCAAGCTGAAGTTGATGCTCAAAATCCTTGATTTCCATAACTCTTACCGTCACTTCTGAGCGTCCAAGGAACTGGTGCGCTCTCAAGCGCCGCTCTCCAGCAATTAACTGATAATCTGGTGTTACTACAATAGGGTTAATAAGTCCGTTTTGTTCTATATCCTGTGCCAGTTCTTCGATGCCACCGAAGTCCTTACGGATACGATCACTGACTTTGATTTTGCTGATACCAATTTGCAAGTTGATTCTCCTTTCTTTACATCCCCTCTGTGATAAAATGTAAGTTGTTGTAGCTTTATCAATTCATCAAAGAAAAGAGATGCTATCTTGTAAAGATACTCTCGCTATTTTTTAATAGAGTAGAATGCTTACATTCTTTAAATCATGCAGTCAGTTATCCAGTTGTTCTATATTGGGTGTAGTCATTTAGTTTTGTTCTCCTTTCTTTAATAAGATTGTTCCAATAACCAATTTTCCAAGAACTCACGCGTTTCTCTCGCAGGAAAATACCATTTGCTCCCTACTTTCCGTTTCGGAAATCCTGGATGATAGAAAAATTGTTCTTGTATAAAGTTCCAACTCATACATGTACGACGCTTTAATTCAGCCGTATCCCAAAATACGTACTCCACATCAGCTTCTTTTAAAACCTCCGCTATCTTCGATTTGACCAGTTGAAAGGCTTCCTTTTCGTCAACGCTGACTGACAACATGTTTATCCCTCCTTAATTGTTGTTTTCTTTTAATTTCTTAGGAACCAGCTTGATCTCTAATCCCAAAGCATCGCAGGCTTTTCTAAGCGTGGTTTCGTTCCACCGACGACTTCCATTTAGCAAATTGTGCATGTACTGCGGGGAACACCCAACTAAATGAGCTAAATCAGAAGGATTTAATCCTTTTTCATTTATAAGTGGCCTCATTTGTTCAGAAACCTTCATTTCATCACCTCCGTTGAAATAATATTAATCTATTTGATTAATTAAATCAAACGTAAAATTAATCAAATAGATTCAAATAAAAGCATTTTAGATTATTATCCATATAGTTTAATATATATGCTCAATTTTTCGCCTATTTGCTTCTTTTTAATCTATTTGCTGTTTGTATTTTAATCTATTTGTTGATATCATTAATTCATCAATTAGTTTAAAAGGAGCGGTCACAGGACATGTCTAGTTATCCTAACCGGATAAGAGAGATTAGAAAATCACAAAAGAAATCAGGAGTACAAGTAGCTGAATTTTTAGGAATTACCCCTCAATTTCTATACAATATCGAAAAAGGAAGCCGAACTTTAAATACTGAGGTGGCTTCAAAATTAGCCGAGTATTTTGATGTAACCGTAGATTACCTTCTTGGCCGTACAGAAGCCGAAAAAGATGATCGCCAATATCCAGAGTGGGCCACGTCAAAGGACATTCGGGATTTTAAAACAATACTTGAAGAAGATGCGCCGGTAATGTTCGATGGCGTACCAATCTCAGAAGACGACAAAGAAAAAATTAAACGGGTCATGGAAGCTATGTTCTGGGATGCTAAAAAGAACAAAAAAGATTAATTGTTTTGAATGAAATAACTTTCCTAAATATTCACTTTGCGCTTTCACCGCTGCGAGGCGGTTTCACATACACAAAAAACGGAACATTTGTTCTATTGGAGGAATAATCATGGCAAACTTTAAAAGATTAAAGAGTGGTTGGCGGTATCGGTTAAAGTACACCGATCCGTTTACACAGCAACAAAAGGAGAAGTCAGAACGGGGATTCCGTACAAAACCGGAAGCAGAGTTAGCTGCAGCAGAATTTTTAAAGAGAATAAAACAAGGTTACGAACAGATTGACATGCCTCTCGTCGATTATATAGAAAGTTGGATCATCAACTATAAAAAAGGAGATGTTAGAAAAAACACACTTAAACAACATATGAACAATCTAAAAACACACATTAAGCCTTATTTTAAACAATTAATGATAAAAGATTTAAAACCAGATATGTACCAAAAATTTTTAGATGCTTGTTTAGAAAAAGGCTTAAGCCGAAGAACAGTCGAAATAATTAACTCAACAGTTTACAGTGCTTTAGAACTCGCAGTAATTCAAGGAAAGTTAGAACGTAATCCTTGCATAGGATCAATTATTAAGGGAGAGAGGAAACAAAAAACTATTGATTTCATTGATTCTGAGGATATTCCTCGTTTTCTTTATACAGCAAGAGGATATGGTTATATATACTGGATTATTTTTCAAGGTGCTGTTGGAGACTGGCATGCGTAAAGGTGAAGCCGCTGCTTTAAAGTGGTCTGATATTAATTTTAAGGAGAAAAAAATTCACATTAATGAAACTTTGGATTTCCAACCTGATAACGAGGACGAGCTATTCGGGGAAACAAAAACCTTCAAATCAAAACGAACAATCAGTGTAAGTACATCTCTAATCAACGATCTAAAGTATCATGCTAGTTGGCAGAACCAGAATAAAATTAATCTCGGAGAAACAATGTACCGACATGATTTAAATCTCGTTCTATGTAGAAATGACGGACGTCCTATGCCGAAGTCAACACTATTTAACGCATTTAAGCGTATCTTGAAGCGCGCTAGTCTCGATGGAGTTTTGCGTATCCATTCTCTTCGTCACACTTACGCAGTGCTCATGCTTGAAGCTGGAGCCGATATAAAGTTTGTCCAGGAGCAGCTTGGTCATGGTAGTGTGCAGATTACATCTGATGTATACGCACACATTTCTAAAAAGTTAGAGAAACGTAACATAGACAGATATGAGGAATACACAAGCAAAATTCTCGGCTCAAACAATTTTAAGTCGGGGGACGTTTGGGGGACACCCCAGAAGAATTAATAAACTCCTCTGAAACGTCCCCCATTACAACTCCCAAAAAAACCGCATACTCACAGGTTTTTATCTATTAATAAAGCGTCAGATATTGATCACGTTCCCATTGATGTACTTGGGTTCTGTACATATCCCATTCAATTTCCTTGAGCTCATAGAAGTAAGCCAGAGCATGATCACCCAGTGCATCAGAGATAACCTCGCTCCGAATAAGCTCAGACAAAGCTTCTTTCAGGTCTGCAGGCAGACTTGGAATGCCTTCTTCAATTCGCTCTTCCTCGGACATCACGTAGATGTTGCGATCAATTGGGGCTGGCAGAGCCATCTGACGTTTAATACCATCCAAACCTGCTCTCAGCATTACGGCCAGGGCTAGATAAGGATTCGCTGCCGGGTCAGGGTTCCGAACTTCGACGCGAGTGCTCAGGCCACGAGATGCGGGTATCCGAATCATCGGACTCCGATTGCTTGCAGACCAAGCGACATAACAAGGCGCTTCATAACCTGGTACGAGGCGTTTGTAGGAATTTACTGTTGGATTCGTGATCGCTGCCATTGCACGTGCATGTTTAAGAATGCCTGCCATATAGTGGCGAGCTGTCTGGCTTAATCCGAGTTCATCCGTCTCATCATAAAATACGTTTTCATTGTCCTTAAACAACGATTGGTTGCAGTGCATACCGGAGCCATTCACGCCGAATAAAGGTTTTGGCATAAAGGTAGCATGCAAACCATGCTGACGAGCAATCGTCTTAACAACGAGCTTGAACGTTTGAATCTGATCGGCAGCTTTTACTGCATCTGCATATTTAAAGTCAATCTCATGCTGACCAGGTGCAACCTCATGGTGGGATGCTTCAATTTCGAAGCCCATTTCTTCAAGCTTAAGAACAATTTCACGACGGCAGTTCTCACCCAGATCCATTGGAGCCAGGTCAAAATATCCACCTTGGTCATTCAGTTCTGTGGTCGGATCGCCTTTTTCATCGGTTTTGAACAAGAAGAATTCAGGTTCTGGTCCGACATTCATCGAAGTGTAGCCCAGTTCTTCGGCTTCTTTAAGTACACGTTTCAAGATTCCCCGCGGGTCACCTGCAAATGGAGAGCCGTCTGGCTTGTAAATATCGCAGATCAAACGAGCTACACGATCCGAAGTTACCCAAGGGAAAACAACCCAGGTATCCAAATCCGGATATAAGTACATGTCAGATTCTTCGATGCGTACGTAGCCTTCTATCGAAGAACCGTCAAACATCATTTTGTTATCTAACGCTTTTTCCAGCTGGCTAACCGGAATTTCAACGTTCTTAATGGTACCCAGCAAATCTGTGAACTGCAAACGAATAAAACGAACATTTTCTTCTTCCGCAATCCTAATGATATCTTCTCTGGTATAACTCACACTAACCTCTCCCTTTCTGTAACGACTATATGCAAATCGGCTGTATCATAAATGACATAAAAGACTTAAATGATGAGACCGTTTTTTAAGTAAAATAACCTTATGCCAAAAGGTAAGTCCAAGCATTATCTATTGTTGAAAAATCGTGATAATTCGCCTTGGATCAAAGATACCTGTCCTGGTCTTTTGCCTGCAACAAGTTGTTGTTTCAACAAACGATGAAGCTGAGTATCGGACATTTCACGGCGTTTGACTTCCGTATCTGCAGTAATAACTGTAGCTTCCTCTGATTCCTTGGTAACCGGATTCATGACTTGTTTAATTCCTGCAATGTTAACACCCTTCTCGATCAACGCCTTAATTTCAAGCAGACGCTCTACGTCATTAAATGAAAAAAGACGTTGGTTACCTGATGTACGGGCAGGAACTATCAAATTATGCTGCTCATAATAACGAATCTGACGTGCTGACAAGTCCGTTAGCTTCATGACAATACCTATTGGAAATAAGGCCATATTTCTGCGAATTTCGTCGCCCATTTGTCATCAACCTTCCAGTGATCTATTATTCACCTTATTGTACATTTAGCTGATGCAAAGTGTCAATGATATGTTAGAAAAACTCACAATAATTTACGTTCTTTCATCGTTTGCAGAGCCATAAGTACTCCATATTTGACATGAGAGTAGGTTAAGCCGCCTTGCATGTAACCAATATAAGGCTCCCGAATCGGAGCATCTGCGGATAGTTCCAAGCTTCCACCTTGTATAAACGTACCTGCGGCCATAATAACCGGATGCTCATAACCCGGCATATCCCACGGCTCTGGCACCACATGGCTATCCACGGCGGCTGCGCGCTGAATGCCCTGTACAAAAGCAATTAGATGTTCTGGTCCGCTAAAAGAAATGGCCTGAATCAGATCCGTACGCTCTTCATGCCAAGCAGGTTTGGTCTCAAACCCCATTTCTTCAAAGACTGCAGCAGCGAATATGCTTCCTTTAACCGCTTGCCCCACCAATGTAGAAGCAAGGAATAGCCCCTGGTATATGCCCCGTGTAGTGCCTAGCATGGCTCCTACTTCTCCACCAATACCAGGTGCTGTTAATCTGTAGGATGCCAGCTCTACATATTGATGTTTACCGCAGATATATCCACCCGTTTCTGCAATACCTCCACCAGGATTTTTAATCAACGAACCTGCCATCAAATCGACACCGACCTGGGTAGGTTCCAGCTTCTCAGTAAATTCCCCGTAGCAATTGTCCACAAAGACAATAACATCAGGCTTTATCTTCTTCACTCGTGCCGTCATTTCTTCAATATCTGCCACACTAAAGGAAGCTCTCCAATCATAGCCGCGTGAGCGCTGGATACCGATCACTTTGGTGTTCGCATGGATTGCGGACTCCACCGCTTTCCAGTCCACCTTACCTTCTGCTGTCAGCGCTGTCTCTCCATAAGTAACACCAAAGTCCTGCAATGATCCTGTTCCATCGCCAGGCTTACCAATCACTTTGTGTAAGGTATCATAAGGTCGCCCTGTAATGTATAACAACTCATCCCCTGGACGCAGCACACCAAATAAAGCCGTAGCGATGGTATGCGTTCCCGAGGCAAAATGCGGACGCACCAACGCTGCCTCCGCACCGAACACATCTGCATAGACCTCTTCCAGCACTTCACGCCCCCGGTCATTGTAAGCATATCCCGTTGAACCTGCAAAATGAAAATCGCTCACTTGCTTGCGCTGGAAGGCCTGAATGACCTTCCACTGATTTGCATCCACAATATGATCTATGTGCTGGATACGTTCTTGTATTTTAAGTTCTACTAATTCCTGAATTTGCTGAATTTCCGGACTAAAAACTACCATTTACCTTCTTGACCCTCTCTCTTCCGCAGCCTTAGGCTAATCATGTTATATTGTTATTCAATTCGAACGATGAGCATTATCATCTTATGGACCTAAAAACATCATTAGATGTTAACTTTCTGTGAACTCACTAAGTGCATGACCATACTTTTCGTATTCTCCTCTTTGAATTTCTACCTCATAAATGACATCATTGCCATCATACTCTGTCAGCAGTACATCTCCAATTCGATAAAGCACCGATGTTAAATCCCCACGTTCCGCAGGAATACGAAATCTCAGTGTGTCACCGCTCAGATGCTCCTGAACCAGTTCGCGAATGCGTAGCAAATCTGCTTCATCAAAAGCACTGATTTTCAAATAGCCTTCCCCAGAAGGGAGCATTTCCAATTGCTCAGGGGTGCAAGCATCTTTTTTGTTAAACAATACGATCTGAGGCTTGTCCGCAGCCCCAAGCTGTTGCAGGATTGACTCTACAACTTTCATTTGTTCGTCACGCATGTCTGAGGAGGCGTCCACGACATGTAAAATGAGATGAGCCTCATTGGCCTCCTCCAAAGTGGCCCGGAAAGAGGCAACCAAATCATGAGGCAGATTTTGAATAAATCCTACTGTATCTGTGAGAATAACTTCTTTGCCACTCGGCAGTTCCATTGTTCTAGAGGTAGGATCAAGCGTCGCAAATAGTTGGTTCTCAATATATACATCGGCAGCTGTCAGTTGCTTCAACAGTGTTGATTTGCCGGCATTTGTATAGCCAACGAGTGCCACCTGGACGATGCCGGCCTTTTGTCTACGCTCCCTGTGTAAATACCGATGACGCGTCACTTCCTCAAGTTGGCGTTTCAGATCACTGATTCGGTCACGAATGTGACGACGGTCCGTCTCTAGCTTGCTTTCACCAGGACCACGTGTCCCGATTCCGCCACCGAGCCGCGAAAGATTTTTACCGTGTCCAGACAGTCGAGGGAGTAAGTATGACAACTGCGCCAGTTCAACCTGGATAATACCTTCCCGTGTCTTTGCACGCTGAGCAAAAATGTCCAGAATTAACTGTGTCCGGTCAATTATTTTGAGATCCAGGCTCTCTTCAAGATTTCGTACTTGAGCTCCCGATAGCTCCTGATCAAAAATAGCTGTATTCGCTCCCAATTCTTCAGCAACTGCACGCAATTCATCTACTTTTCCTTTGCCAATAAACCATTTTGAGTCCTTGGATTCCCTATTCTGTGTGAGAACGCTCAGCACTTCAACTCCCGCTGTTTCAGCCAGCTTCACCAGTTCTTCCAACGAATATTCCGTATTGATGCCAGATCGTTTGACTTCATCCGTAATTAGACTGACCAGTACCGCCTTATCCTGCATTTCGGTTTGTGTATCATGAGTGGAGTTCGCCATATTGTTTGCTCCTTTATTTTCATGTCAACTCTCGAACAGAAACCGACCTGATGTCAGGCCGGCCCTCGTTCGATGTCATACAATTCGATATGATTCAGATTCCTATTATCGCCTATCTTTTGTCCATTTTCAAATCCTCTGGTCGCAACGTCATCAATTCCTGCTTGCCGGGTTGCCCACTCCTGTACTGATTAAGCAGCCTGACGGCTTGGTGCCGAATCGCTTTTTCGATCACATTACGAACATAACGTGCATTACTAAATGCATGGAGACTGTCATTCCGCTCATTTAGCAAATGCTCCTTCATTTTGAGTATAGACTGAGGCATGAGAATATAATCCCGTTCCTTAGCCATCATCTCCGAAATTTGAATGAGTTGATCCACAGTGTAGTCAGGAAAATCCAGTTGGATTGGAAAACGAGAGGGAAGACCAGGATTTGTCCGTAAAAAAAAGTCCATTTCTCCCGAATACCCTGCGAGGATCAAAATAAATTGGTTTTTTTGGTCTTCCATGGCCTTTACCAGGGTATCAATCGCTTCTTTTCCGAAATCCTTTTCCCCTCCACGTGCTAAACTGTAAGCCTCATCAATGAACAACACGCCGCCAAGAGATTTCTTTACCAGGTCCCGCGTTTTTTGTGCGGTGTGGCCGATATACTCACCTACCAGATCAGCTCTCTCCACCTCAATCAGATGGCCCTTGCTCAGTACCCCCATTTTTTGCAACATTTTAGCTATAATGCGGGCTACTGTCGTTTTCCCCGTACCTGGATTTCCTTTAAAAATCATGTGATATACGTGTGCGTTGCTCAACAGACCCGCATCAGTGCGCATGTGGGCGATTTGCAAAAAGGCATATACCTCAAATACCAGTTCTTTGATGTTATCCAAGCCGACGAGATGATCGAGTTCTTTCTGAATTTCCTGATAAAGACTGAGATACTGCGGTAGCGCCTGCGACTTGGTCGAAGCCACTGCTTCCGTCTCGTCCACAGTCACCGAAGCGATCGGCTCCGGGCTACGCAGCACGACATTGATTTGTCTGGAAGGTCTCTCCTCCGACCGCTTGCCCGCGGCGATTCCCCGTCCGTTCATGCATCCATCACCTCAACATTTCTTCAGGCACAGCTTACCCTATTAATGTATTCGGTCCAGCATGTCCTTATTAGCATAAAAGCAACGAGAACGCGTACAAAGCCTTCCCTCAATTCAGGCAATCCAAATTTGAGCACTGATCCACCACCGTTGTAGCGTCCATTTAGCGTAAGCCAATACTTCTCTTGATTGGTGAATTGGCATATTCAGCACTTTGGATTCGGTCAGAGCCAGCTGGGGATGATCAAAATTCAAAAATTGAGCAATCTCCAACGCGCGAGGACCGTGATAGCTATGTGTGATGATTACGGTGAAGTTCCAGCCATATTCCTTCATGATACGCTGGCTGTAGAGCAAATTTTCGTAAGTACTGGTTGCCTGGTTTTCTAACACAATATGCTGTACAGGGACTCCTCTATCTACCAAGTAGCGTTGCATCCCCTCGGCCTCCGTATACGGAAAATCAGGTTGATCCAGTCCTCCACTTACAATTAGTCGCTGCACCATCCCGTTACGATATAACCGCAAGGCTTCTTCTAATCTTTCTTTTAAACCAGGACTGGGCTCAGCCCCCCACATAGAGGCACCTAGTACGATACCAATTTGTGCATGCTGAAGCGGAGTGGTAGAGGCAGCTGTATTCATATTCCATACTCGGATACCTGCCCATACCAATCCGACCAAAATGAAAATCATCAAACCAAGTATGATACGCTTCGATACCATAAATATTTTCCCATTACGATTTTGCCCGCTTTTTGGCTCATGGCGTTGGGGCCCAGTGCTTTTAATCCACTGCAAAAATTTCACCGTTCTCTCTTGAAATCACCGTTATGAAACCATTCTGCCCGGTGTTTCAGCGACATTTTAAAATAGGGGAACATGTGAGCATCGATCTGATGTAGCAGGTCAGCCGCCGTTCGGTTAGCCAATTCTGCTTCTTGCGTAGAAATATGCCCCCGTTGTAGCGCCTCCTCCAGTTCATCCTCATCCACCAGAAAGATTTCACCGTTTTTAAGCACGACCACATCCAAATACAAATCATCAAACCAAGGAACTCCTTGATCGGTTACTCCTTGATTTCGGCAGGTATCAATGTACCATTCGACGATTTGCTCTCGATTGTCAAACATAGCAGTCACCACATAATGCTTACCTTTGGGATAATATTGCAACCAGGAATAACCTTTATCGGCTATGCAAAACGTATGACCACCATAACTTTTCCATAATGGCTCCTTGAGACTCAAAATAGTATACAGGGTCACATATCCTGTAAACGCATCACTTTCTACATACCGGCAAGCAAACTTGCGATTGGTGATTCTTCGCCAGTTGGCCCGGTCTCCGAATTTGCGCTTCATAAATGATGTTCCTCTCCAACATTGGTAAAACCAGCTTACCATATTTAAACTATACACTCAAAAATAACCCCTGTATTACAGCAAAAAAGGTATTTTCAGACTGTCAAAACAGTCCGAAAATACCTTTGATTTAAAACCAATATCATCTTACATAAAACATATTTGCTAATCCCGGTTGTGACGTCCACGATTGGAGTTGGAATGACCGTTGGATTTGCCTTCCTGATTTCCATCCATTATAGCACCTGTGGTAGATGCATCTGTATTTTCTGGATTGGTCATAGTATTTTCATCAGTTATACCTGAATCCGGTGTAGTCGTCTGACCATTCCCCTGATTTGTATCGTTTCCGTTACCAAAATTGTCGTTACTGTTTCCTGTACCTCCAGTACCATTTCCATTGTTAACTCCAGGAGACGTTGGAGCTTGTTCAGAACCAGTACCGTTTTCGGTTCCTCCAGGAAGTGTATTCCCCTGGTCTGTGCCATTCTGACCGTCTATATTCTCGCCATTATCCGGTACGGTTCCATCCTGATTAGGATCGTTTCCTGGTTGCGGATCTATCGGAGTAGTTTCTGCTGGAATTTCTACGCTAATCGTATTGGAAGCTGCGGATTCTTTACCATCCGCTCCATAAGCTACGACATAGTATTGATACGTCTTTCCAGCTACGGGCGACGTATCTTCACCACTCGTGCCTCTCATCGCCTCCATAATCGTCCGGAAACTTCCTTCGGAAGATTCTTTACGATACACACGGTATTGCACATTATCTCCCTCAGCCGCATTCCAAGACAACGATACAATTTGGGTATCCTGACTATACGACCCGCTCAGTCCGCTTGGAGCGGTGGCCTGAACTGGCTCTTCTGGCTTCTCCTCAACGGGTGGTTCATATCCCTTCGGTTCGCTAAATTGCGTCACTGGGTGTCCCTTGAGTGCTTCACCCATAACCCTTCCGAAGAAGGCTGCCGACTGGCCGCTGTAGTTTCTCAACATATGCTTGCTATCTGGCTTGTCATACCCCATCCATACCGCTCCGGTATATTCCGGCGTATAACCGACAAACCAAATGTCCCGGTTACCACTGTTGCCGCTGATTCCACTTTGGGTCGTACCCGTTTTACCAGCTACAGGCCAGTCGATACGTGCTTTGCGACCTGTACCGCTATTGACCACATTTTGCATCATTTTTGTCATTTCATAAGCCGTTTTCTCACTCATAACAGATTTGGATTCCTCATTATGAGTATAAACCACTTGATCATCACTATTGTTAATTTGCTTAATGGAGTAAGCTTTTTGGAATTGTCCTTTATTGGCAAAAGCGCTATAAGCCTGCGCCATTTCAAGAGTATTTGTTCCTTTGCTTAATCCCCCCAATGCGATAGCAAGCGAGTGATCATTTTTGTCCATCGGTATGCCTACGCTCTCGGCGAATTGAACCCCTTTTTCCACACCGATTTGGTTCAACAACCATACAGGTGGTATATTTTCAGACTTCGTAATGGCATCCATCATGCTGATGGTGGAAGAGTAACCATGCAAGTTTTTCGGACTGTATCCGTTAAAACTCTGCCGTTCGTTACTCAAAGGAGTATCTATCGTAAATTTACCGGATTCAAGAGCTGGCGCATAGGCTACAATCGGCTTAAAGGCCGATCCTGGCTGTCTGCGGCTCTGCGTCGCACGATTAAAGGTTCCCTTTTTGTAATCCCGTCCGGGTGCCATCGCGGCAATACCACCTGTCTGGTTATTGATAATAACCATTGAGGCTTGGACAGGCTGATCGTCGGGACTTTTTTCGAACATATCATCATCTGCCATCGCTTGATCCAACGCATTTTGAGCCTGAGCATCCATTGTCGTATGAATTTTATAACCGCCAATAATCAGATCATTGCCGCTGACTCCTGGCAAGGCATCCTCTGCCTCATCCATGACATATTCCATAAAATTTTGATACTTTTGTACTTTTTCCGGTTGTTTGTAATCGTAATTTATAGCTTTGGCTTCTTCCATTTCCTGCTTGCCGATCATTCCCTGCTCAAACATCAGCTGGAGAACCACAGCACGCCGGGCCTTTGAGTTTTCCGGGTTACTGATCGGATTATACTTGGAGGGTCCTTTCGGAATAGCCGCCAGTGTAGCGACTTGCCACAACTTTAATTCGTTTAGGTTTGACACTCCAAAATAGCCTTCCGACGCTGCCTTTATTCCAGAATATGAGCGTCCAAACCAAATCCGATTCAGGTATAGCGTAATAATTTCATCTTTAGTCAAATTCCGCTCCAGCGCCATTGCGATGGATACCTCTGTCGCTTTACGGAAAAAGGTTTTGTCACGTGTCAAAAACAAGTTTTTGGCCAACTGCTGAGTCAGCGTACTGCCGCCCTCCACTGCAGAACGAGCAACGATATCCTTCACTGCCGCCCGACCGATAGACCAAATATCAACTCCTTGATGCTCCATAAAACGCTTATCCTCGGTTGCGATAAAAGCTTTTTTGAGCAACGGTGGAATTTCTTCACTTTTCACAGGATCACTTTTTTGCACAGACAGCTCACCCATGAGCACACCGTTGCGGTCATAAACCTTTGATGTCTCGTTCACAGTAATTTTGTCCTTGTTGGCTTTGTAGATTTTTTCGCCATTAACCATGACAAATAAATAACCACCAAGTGCGCAAAATATGGCTAATGCTGCTGTAATAAACAACGTCCACCCAACTCGCTTACCTGTTATTTTCTTTTTCTTGCCCTTCGGCTTCTCTTTAGATGTGTTTCTATTGCGATTGCCGGATCTGGACAATGAATCGTTTGGCATTCCCCTGACTCCCTTTCGCGAATAATCATAATGTCGCCGAGCGTAAGCTTAAAGCTAGCTGTCGGCAGCATGAAAGTAAACGGAATGAAAAGAACAACCCTGATCAGGTTGCTCCCGGTCACATTCCTATACAGTTAGACGAGACGGACGCCTGAAAAGTTTCATTACCCGGGCGGCCGTCCAGCCGTAATCAGTTATCGCTAGCGTTATCTTGTTGTACAAGCGATACGTTGCGTTGCGGTGTGAAGGTGGAGATGGCATGCTTGTAGATCAGCTGTTGCTTCCCATCCGAATCAATAACGATTGTAAAATTGTCAAATGCTTTAATCGTTCCTCGCACCTGAAATCCATTGATGAGGTATACCGTCACGGGTATAGAATCCTTGCGCAATTGGTTCAGAAACGTATCTTGGATATTAATAGACTTGTTCATTTTAGCCGTACCCCCAATAATCATTTGGATTGTTTTGAAGTATATTCAAGGTCTGTCCGGAACTTTCCTGCTATAATTTCGTGTATTCGGGCTGCATGAGCAGAAAAATTTTCGAAATCAGTGACATCTACCCACTGGATATCCTTCATATGGCGAAACCACGAGAGCTGTCGCTTCGCAAAATGACGCGTATCCCGTTTTAGCCAAGTCACCGCCTCCTCCAAAGACACCTCTCCCCGCAGGTAGGAGGATATCTCTTTATAGCCTAGACCTTGCATGGAGATGGCATCGCTTCGCACTCCCCGTTCCATTAAGGAGGTTACCTCAGCAACAAGCCCTTGATCGAGCATCCCGTCAATTCGGTCTTCAATACGTTTATATAGCATTTGCCTATCCATTGTCAAACCTACGATGCAGAGTTGGTAGGGAGATTCCTTTTTTTGACTGGCAAGTTGAGAGCTAAGTGTTGTTCCGCTAACATGGTAAATTTCCAGCGCTCTCACGACTCGACGACGATCATTTGGGTGCAGACGAAGTGCACTTTCGGGATCAACTGCCTGTAGTCGCGCATGAAGCGCGTCGGCTCCATACTGATCGGCATAGTCAAGCTGTTCCTGACGAAAAGCTTCATCTGCCCCTACCTCAGAAAACTGGTATTCATAGCAAACCGATTCTACATACAAACCCGTCCCGCCTACGATGAAAGGTAGCTTTCCTCTAGATTGAATATCAGGTATGAGAAGACGACAGTCTTCCTGAAATTGGGCTACTGAATATGGGTATTCAGGCTCATGAATATCGATTAAATGGTGCTTGATTCCTTTCATTTCCTGTTCGGAAATTTTGGCAGTTCCAATGTCCATATGACGGTATACCTGCATGGAATCCCCGGAAATAATTTCCGCGTCAAATTGTCGAGCCATTTCGATGCTTAGTTTCGTCTTGCCAACCGCAGTCGGGCCAACAAGAACAAGTAGTTTAGGCTTAGATGCCACTGTCAATATCAATCACTCCGTACACTGTTTTCGTTGTGCCCCGTTGCTCCACACGGAAGCCGAGGCGGGCAAACTCTCCGCTACCCCTTTTTTCTTTCAATACAATTGTTTTTCGTGCAACCCTTTTCGCATGAGCAATACTTTCTTCATTCAATGCATCTGGATTGGCCAATCCTCTCAATGGACCGATTGCACTGGAATCAAGCAACGGATCACGGAACATCGGGTCAAAATAAATAATATCTACACTGCGGTTCGGCAAACTACGCAAATAGTCCAGATGATGACCAAAACGAACGTCAATGTCGGAAAAGGCTCTATCTACTGCAGCATTACCGGAACGGTAATGTCTCATCCCATCCTTGATTAATGCATAGACAGGGAACGAACTCTCCACAGCTGTGACTTGTCCAGAACTTCCCGTTCCAATGGAAAATAGAAGAGAATCCGTACCAAGCCCTGCCGTGCAATCCAGCACGGTATCACCCGGGGCAAGTCGGGCAGCCGTCAACATCGGGTCAGCCTCGCCCTTTAATACCCTTTTGGCTCGAATGAATCCCATGCTTGGATGAAAAACCATCGGTGGTTGTTCCGGACTAATCAGCCTCACCCCGCCCTGCACCAGCACCAGAGCCTGACGAACTCTGTGAGCAGCGATTAGCTTAGCTACTGATATGCCACGACGTGGGGCGTACAGCACCCCAAGCTCGGCTGCAAGCAGCTTCGCACGCTCCACAACCTCGTCCGAGGGAGAATCTCCTGTCGTGACCAGTAATTCAGCTTGTTTCTCACGAAGCATCATCTGCTTTTCTTCTTCACGTTTTTCCCAATCCTGCAACATATTTATACTCCCTTACATTACTCTTTTAAACAGCTTCTCCAAATCATATGTGGAAAAGGAAACAACGATGGGGCGCCCATGGGGGCAGGTATAGGGTTGTTTGCAGGCTGCCAAACGTTCTAACAGCACGACGGCCTGTCGGTCAGTCAGCTTCTGATTTGCTTTAATCGAAGCCCGGCAGGAGCACATGATTGAGGCTGCCTCCCGCAGTTTAGCTAGATCAATGGCTTTTTCCTCCAGCACCCATCCAGCCATTTCCTCAATGACATCCGCTTCTTCTCCTTTGGGGAGCCAGTACGGATATGAGCTGACACGGAAGGTTTGCCCGCCAAAATGTTCCAAATACACCCCCGCCTGTTCAAACCAATGCAACCTTGTTTTCAATTTTTCCGTTTCGGAAGGCGTAAATTCCAATGTAATTGGCAGTAACAACTCCTGTGATACTGATTCAGGATTGCCAAATTTTTCGTAATAAAATTCGTAATTGACCCGTTCATGGGCGGCATGCTGATCAATTAAATACAAGCCCTGGTCGTTCTGTGCAATCAGATAGGTTCCATGGTGCTGACCGATTAAATTCAGCTCAGGAAAAGTAGGCACCTCAGGAGCTGCCCCCGACAACGCTGCCAATTGCTCTGTCTTCAGACGTTCCTGGTGCGTCTTCTGATCCGTGAATTTAGTAGTGTTGTCTGCAAGGGGGGAAACAGAAGAACGGTAAGCGGCAGAAGCAGCCGTTTCCTGTATCCCTTCGCTGTACGAGGAAGAGACATCTGTTTCGGCATGATCTCCTGTGGATATCCGTGTAGTCATCCCATCAGGAAGTGACACGCTCCCTCTATCATCACTCCCGTTGTTTTCTTCCACAAAATCTGCATCCAGTTCGTCATCACTGATACTTTGACGAGCGAGAGTGTTTGCCTGTCCATTGACTGAATGGCTCCTCTCCCTACTCGGATGTTGCTCACGCTCCTGGCTAATCTTCTTCTTCTCTTCATTACTGGTCAAGTGATTGGATTGTGTCGATTCCTGGACCTGCGGCGAAGCCATAGAAAGAGGTAGCGTTCGATTATGACCATTATCCGAAGAAGCATCTACTTCTGCACCATTTCCTTTCGAGAAATGAAACTGCTCCTGCACAAACGAGCCACTATCCTTACCGCCAATTTCGCGTTTAACTGCCTTCGGAATCAGCACTTGCTGCCCTAAAACAGCTTTTACCGAATCTTCAACCAACTGAAACAGTTCAGCTTCTTTACTGAACCTCACCTCCAGCTTGGCTGGATGGACGTTAACATCCACCAAAGAAGGATGCATGTCCAGTTGGATCACAGCCAGCGGATAACGATTGATCGGCAACAAAGTATGATACGCCTTGAGCAGTGCCTGATTGAGCCCATAGCTTCGCACAAATCGTCCATTCACTACTGTCGAAATTGCATTGCGATTCGATCGGGTCCACTCCGGGCGACTGACATAGCCGCTAATTCGGTAATCAAGGCTCTCTCCTTCCACCATCAACATTGATTTTGCCGCAGAAGTTCCGTAAATAGCAGCTATCACTTGGAGCAAATCGCCATTTCCCAGCGTTTGCAGCAATGTATTGCCGTTATGCCGCAATGTGAAGGCCACTTCCGGGTGCGAAAGCGCCATTCGGTACAATACATCCGAAATGTGCCCCAACTCCGTCTGGATTGTTTTCATATATTTTAGCCGTGCAGGTGTATTATAAAACAGATCGCGTACGGTAAAATCCGTCCCCTGCCTACCAGCAGCATCCTCGTGAAGTACCAGTTTACCGCCCTCAATCACCAGTTTACGGGCACGGCCGTCATCTCCTGCTGCTGTGAGCAGCTCTACTTTCGATACAGCCGCTATACTGGGCAATGCCTCTCCCCGGAAGCCGAGGCTTGTGATTTGGAATAGGTCGCGGCCATGTCCGATTTTGCTTGTCGCGTGCCGATAAAATGCCGTTTCCACGTCTTCAGGCTCTATCCCACTGCCATTATCCGTCACCCGAATACTTTGCAGGCCGCCCTCTTCTACCCATACGTCTACTCGTGTACCGCCCGCATCAATCGCATTTTCCACCAGTTCCTTCACGACGGAGGCTGGACGTTCCACGACCTCACCGGCAGCAATCTGGTTCGCAATATGCTCATCTAGCACTCGAATTTTAGACATCCTTTTAACCTCCTCCTGACTTCAAAGTGTGATGAAAAATAAGCAAAATAATAATGCCTAATATTTTTAATTACAGACCATTGGCTTTATTTTTTAATTCATTTAACAATTGCATTGCCTGTAAGGGTGTCATGTTCATGACATCAGCATTTTTCACTTTCCGCAAAATTTGCCGCACGATCGGATTAGCTTCTACCGTCTCTGGGTGTGGCTTGGAGGGAGCAAGATCCTGCTCTCCGAAAATGGACAGCTGTACCACGTCAGAAGCTGATCGCTCCAACTCACCTGAATCTTCCACAATCTGTAAGGTATCTTCTTTTACCAGGGTGGCTTGCTGTGATCCAGACTGGACTTGTGGTGCTGTATCTCCGTTCGCTGACAATGTCTGGCCTACATATTTTGCGGACATTGGAGAAATCTCTTCTGTCCCTGACGCTGTACGAAGATCAGTCCCTTCCTTCGCTCCCCCTACTGCCTCCGTGCCCGCCGTTACTTGAGCTGCCGCCTGTTCAAAACCATATAGCAGACCATTCGCTCGCTCAATAATGTTATTAGGCAAACCTGCAAGCCGGGCACAATAAATACCATAGCTACTGCTAGCCGCGCCTGGTATGAGCTTGCGCAGGAAATTCACCTTATCGCCGCTTTCCTGCACAGCCATGGAGTAATTTCGCAGCGAAGACAGACCTTGCTCCAAATGGGCCAGCTCATGGAAATGCGTAGATACCAGCGCCTTACAACCAATCGTATCATGCACAAATTCGATGACCGCTTGTGCAATTGCCATCCCTTCGCTGGTGGACGTCCCTCGTCCCAGTTCATCAATAATAATCAAGCTTCGCGGAGTTGCCTTGTCCGTCATGACTTGAATATCCGCCATTTCGACCATAAACGTACTCTGCCCGCCGATGAGATCATCCGCAGCACCGATCCGTGTGAAAATGCGATCCAGCATCGGCACTTTAGCACGTGCAGCCGGGACAAAGCAGCCAATTTGAGCCATAATCGCAATGAGAGCAACCTGACGCATATACGTACTTTTCCCAGCCATATTCGGACCGGTGATGAGTAGAATATGCGCATCGGCTTCTTCCAACACTGTGTTGTTGGCGATAAAGCCACCATCTTTCATTACGGCCTCCACTACGGGGTGCCGTCCCTGTTCCACTACAAAATCATATCCTGTTGTCAGCTCAGGTTTCACGAATCCACGTTCCGCGCTAACCGTTGCCAGCGACTGATACACGTCGATTTCAGCAACTTGCTCTGCCAGCTTTTGCAAACGGGGAATTTCAGCGTTCAGTTTACCACGAAGCTCGGAGAAAAGCGTGTACTCCAGATCCACCATTTTATCCTCAGCTTCCAGAATCAGCGATTCCTTTTCCTTCAATTCCGGTGTGATATACCGTTCTGCATTCGCCAACGTCTGTTTGCGTTCATATCGACCTTCCGGTAATGAAGCCAAATTGGATTTGGTCACCTCGATGTAATAACCAAACACTTTGTTGTATCCGATTTTGAGCGACCGAATGCCGGTTGCTACACGTTCCTTGGCCTCCAGCTCAGCGATCCAGCGCTTACCGTTCACACTCGCTTCACGCAGTTCGTCCAGATGCTGATGGTAACCTTCCTTTATAAGCCTCCATCTCTTACGGAAATCGGGGGTTCATCGGCAACTGCTTCCTCAATTAGCGTACACAGGTCTGTACAGCTGTCCAATGTTTGTGCAATCCGTCTCAGCGTATTCGATGGAGATTCAGCGCACAGCTCGCGTAAAGACGGAATTTGAGCCAGAGACAGCTTGAGAGCGATCAAATCTCGTGCATTAGCACTACCAAAAGCGATCCGTCCTACCAAACGCTCCAGGTCGTAAATCTCTTTAAGCTGAGCACGTACATCCTCGCGGAAAATAAACTGGTGGTACAGCTTGTCTACCGCTTCTAATCGTTCCTCAATTAAATTGCTGCTCAACAGCGGTTTGTCGATCCAACGACGCAACAAACGTGCGCCCATGGATGTCTCTGTCCGATCCAACAGCCACAGCAGCGAGCCTTTCTTGGAGCGTTCACGCACCGTCTCCACCAGTTCCAGATTCCGGCGGGTAAATGGATCCAGAATCATAAAATGATTGGGCTCATAGACCGAGATTTGGGTCAGTTGACCTAACGATCTTTTTTGCGTTTCATTTAAGTAGGCAATCAGGCGCGATACGCAACGTCTGCGTTCCTCCGTAAGCCTTGCCCATGTGGCTTCACCAAATTGATCCCGTACCAGATCATCTTTGGATTTGTCCCAGGCCGTATACACAACACGCCGTCCAACAGGCGACATACGAGAGGTCACGAAATCGAGCAAATGACCATCCCCCAACATTTCGGACGGCTCATAAATATTAATTTCATCTAATAGCCATTCTTTCGAATCAGGTACGGAAGTCACATAGAGTTCACCTGTCGACAAGTCGCATGCCGCCAGCGCCAGCATCCCGTCCGTCTCTGTGACACATACCATGTAGTTGTTGGATTTATCACCCAGCACTTTGCCCTCCATGACCGTACCCGGGGTCACAACACGGACGATATCCCGCCGCACCATTCCCTTCGTAGCTGAGGCTTCCTCCATTTGCTCACAGATGGCCACCTTATAACCCTTCTCAATAAGGCGTTGTATGTAATTTTCTGCTGAATGATAAGGCACGCCGCACATTGGAATTTTCTCCGCGACGCCACCCTCACGACCAGTCAGTGTAATTTCCAGCTCCTTGGATGCAAGAATCGCATCATCAAAAAACATCTCGTAAAAATCCCCTAGGCGGAAAAACAAAAATGCATCTTTAGCCTGCTCTTTTATAGATAAATATTGCTCGATCATCGGTGTATATTTAGACATACCGTTACCTAACCCCCACACTTTGTTCCGTTAATCTTATAATTATCTTTCATTATATCAAAAATGACAGTCGATAACATGAAACCCTCTCGGGTGTTGACACCTGATTTTACGAAAGCTTCCAGTACGGGCGCAAATCCCGTGTTTCATCCCATTGTTTTCCTTGGCGAAGGCTATCCAGCAGCGGCGCTATATAAGCTTCATATTGAGAATAGATCTCTAGTGAAACCATATCTAAAATAACCGGCTCCATATACTCTCTAAGTACAACCTGGTTTCCTTCATAAAAAGCTCTGTGAGCCTCTTCTTCTCCCAGCGGCCTACGCTGCAAACGTGAATATTGGGAAGCGATCAGAAACGCCATCCCAATCACACCTTTCGCCAGCTGTGGCGAGATTAGAAAACTAGGCAGTGTACGATATTCAAAGCCTCCGTAAGACTGACAGCGAAAATCGCCCAAATTGCCATAATGCGGTCTGCGCCGAGCCGAGCGCTTATCTTCTAGCAGCGCCAGAGGCAACGCCAAATAGTTATCTAGTGCCCTAAGTAGGGCACCATTTAGCGGAACACCACTGAAATGCAGGTGTCCGCCCAGGGGAAAACCTGGCTGCGGCATTCCGCCCGCCTGCCAGATAAGCGTGCGGTCGTCAATACGTCGAGCTGCTGTTGCAAAAGCTTGGCGCAGATGCCTCAGCAGACGAGCCGGATCTTCGCTCGGGGCAGGACGAAGCTCAGCGACCGGATACAGCGTTCGCCCTCGGCGGGTAACGGCATCGCAGCCAGCTATGCCTAGTCGACCCAAAAATCTAGAAGCCGGAACAACCCTCCCCTCTGGCATACGAACCAGCACAAATTCGGGGTCCATTCCGATTAATAGTCGCGCGCTCCCCCGTTTCGCTGAAAGTTCCTCTCCCGGAGCATCCTCTTCACGAGCAGCAACTTCGTATAGCGTGGCCAAACGTCTATCGTTCAGCCAGGGCTGTGCCAAGACTTGGCGAACCTGACAATTGCGCTCTCCCAGCGGCGTCAGCACTACCTCACCACTGTCCAAACCGAGTGTATACAACGCACGTACAGCCAGCCGCTCCATCCGGACATAGAGCGGGGATTGAGAATCTAGTTCAGACAAATCATATGTGCTAACTTTGGTAGAACCTTCGAGGGCACGTCTACGGATTTCCAGTCCCCGCAGTTGATGGATTTGCACCGCGTAGCCGATCGCAAAATCTGCTGTACTCTCATCCAGCCAACGAACCGATATACCTGAACGCTCCAGTCTGCGCATTTTTTCATCATCCGTCATCTCTCTGAAGCGTTTGAGCGCCTGTCCCGGTTGCCGCATCATACTCCCCCTTACCGTTCTACGTACGGAATTTAACGATCCAAAACGACAAAAAAGGAGGGCCTTTGCCCCCTGCGCAATATCAGCCGGCGCAAAGAGTAAAGTGGCCCTCTTTTTTGTCACTCCTGTCAGAGCTCGTCGTCAATGAGGTCGGGGTCGAGCTCCTCATAGTCCCCCTCTTCCGCTCCAAAATCAAAGTCCTTGTCAAAATCGTCACTGCTGCCATACGGGAATACTTCTACAACAATCTTCGTTTCCGCCACCAGCTCCACCGCAAATTCCCGCTCGACCCGGATCATTACGCTGCCACCTCCAGAAGACACACTGGCCTCAACGCAACTTGGCTCCTGTGTAGCTTCGGCGGATACTTCCACTGTAGACGCCCGGTGCTTCGGATCAAGATACGAGAGCGGCACATTTTCTACGTACGACACCGTTTCCTTTGCCACATCGGTCTGCGAGTTTTTATCGTATGAATACCAAATATTGATATCATACGTCCCGATGACCTCAATGCCGTCTCCAGCCGCCACAGCTTCATACTGGTGGTTGATAATCCATGCTCCCAAAATACTGGTCGGATTATTCGGCGGAGTTACGGTATGGGTTACGGTAGAGAATCTGCGACCTTTACCACAGATCGCTTTGGTAATAATCTCTCTACGATTTTTATGACTTAATGCCATTCTTGAACCTCCTCCATACAATCAATCATTCCATACATATGTATGCAGGTTGTGGGCGAATGTTGAGTGAATAGGCGAAAAGGAAAAAATATTATTTGTATAAGCATATGCCGCCATGGCTTGAACTCATGCACGCCAATGTGTTACATGCTGCTCAACGATCTGTAAAAATTCGCTGAGAGCTGGCGATTTCCACTTTTTCGTATGATAAGCGACCTGAGTAGCCACCTGCTGTTCACTGTCATCCCAGGCTAGACGTGCCATTTTCCCTTCTCGCAACTCATTTTGTACCGTAACTAGCGGAAGCAGCGCAATACCCAGTCCAGCCATGACGCATTGCTTGATGGCTTCAATGCTCCAAAATTCCAGACTAGGGTCTGCAAAAATACCGTGTTTGTTTAAATACTGCTCAAAAAGGATTCGGTACGTACATCCAGCCTCCGTATGCAAAATGGTTTCGTCCTTCAAGTCGGCAGGCTCTACCTGTGTACAGGCAACCAGTGAATGCTTCAGAGGCGCAACCAGCGCCATCGGCTCATGAATAAGCGTGGTGATATTCAGTTCTCTATCCTCTGTCTCAGGTTGAAGCAAAAAAGCCAAATCCAGTTCACCGGAACGGATCAAATCACGTAATTCCCAGCATTCGCCGGGCTTAAGTACAATTTTGACCTTTGGGTACCGCTCTCTGTACTCACGGATCAAACTCGGCAAACGAAAAGCAGCCAGAGACTCTGGTGCTCCTATTTTTAGCGTCCCTGTTAATTCTGTTTCTGAACGAAGCGCATCCTTAGCCATAGCATGCATCTTGGAAATTTCCTGCGCATAGGGCAGCAGGCGTCGCCCGGCATCGGTCAGCATGATTTTCTTGCCAATGCGATCAAACAGCGGCGTACCCAATTCCGTCTCCAGTGTTTGAATTTGAGCAGTAATACTTGACTGCGCATAATCCAGTATACGCGCTGCTCGCGTAAAACTGCCTGCCTCCACCACATTTAAAAAAGTAAACAAATGCCGCGATTCCATAATCCGCTCCTTCAATCGATTTTTCCGATGCAAGCAATCGTAATATTCCGTTTTTCCGATAGATTGATTATCTGATAAGCTGGAGAAAATAACAAGAGAAAGAAGGCTTTTCTGCATGACGAATGAAAATAAACTTCAATCCACTATTGGTCTTCCACAGGCCATTGCGCTCTATATCGGAGCTGTGCTGGGTTCGGGGGTATTGATTGTGCCTGGCCTTGCCGCCCAAATGGCGGGCCCAGCATCGTTGCTGGCATGGGGATTCATGACCCTGCTTATTCTCCCAATGGCGCTTTCCATGGGGCTTCTATCTGCGAAATTTCCAAATGCCGGAGGGGTATCGCATTTTGTGACGTTGGCCTTTTCCCCACGTGCCGGTGCTTATATCGGGTGGTTTTTTCTCATGTCGGTTCCAATTGGGGCGCCTGTTGCCGCACTTACCGGAGCCGGCTATATGACCACAGCTATGGGCTGGGGAGAGGAAAGTCGCATACTGTTGGCCGCTGCTATGCTGGCGGTGGGCCTGATCATCAACTGGATCGGTATGAAGGTTGCCGGACGCATTCAGATTGCCGTCGTTATAGCCATCGTTGCCGTCCTGATATTCGCTATTGCCGCAGCACTCCCTCAGATGAAAACTGTTCACTTTACGCCGTTTGTTCCACATGGCTGGCTTTCTGTCGGCCAAGCAGCTGCGATTCTGTTCTGGTGCTTTATCGGCTGGGAGGCCGTGTCTCATATGTCAGAGGAATTTACCAATCCCGAGCGGTCTGCCGTTAGAGGTGTGATCATTGCAGCTGTCATTGTCGGTTTGCTTTATTTCCTTACTGCGCTTGCTACAGTGGGCACACAAAGTTACCTTGCAGGGGGTTCAGATGCTTCGCTCGTATGGGTGATTAGTCGGGCTATCGGTCCATGGGGTGCGATCATTGCGGGCTTGACGGGTATCTTTATTTGCACCGCTACTATTATTGCTTACGTGGGTGCCGCTTCACGAGTCGCTTATGCTTTATCCCGACAAGGACAGGCCTTTCGCTGGATGGGGATGTTATCCCAACGTTTCCATACACCCATCGGGGGCATTGCTTTTCTTAGTGTCTGCTTCGTGATCATTATGGTGTTGTACGGTAGCGGTGCAGTTTCACTCACCAACCTGATCCAATTCCCGAACGCCACCTTCATTCTGACCTATCTAGGAGGTTGTGCAGCAGGGATTAAGCTCCTACGCGGGAGTCGTTGGGGAGTGTCCATTAGTTGGATTTCCTTCATCTCCACGGCAGTTGTCTTTCCTTTTGTTGGGTGGGCTATGCTGTACCCTTGCCTGATCACAGCTGTTTTATGGATTACAGATCGAATTCGGCATAAAAGAACTTTTACTCATCCGACTTCTGCCATCACCGAACAAGAAGAGGCTACTGTCCATCATGGATAGTAGCCGCTCAAGGTCTTTACTCTAATTTTTCACTGGAGTAGGGGCCTTGTCCTTTTTAGCGATTTTCAAATACTGATGAAGCTCATGTGTAAGCTGCAATAATGCCGAACGAATCTCAAATTCCTCCCGAGTTGCGGGAAGCTCCATGGCTTTAAATTCTTCACGAACCTGCTCCAACAGCTTCTCGGTCTGCCCCGTATAATGTCCAGCCAAAACGTCGTTGCTAAGCTGGTCGAACAGCTCGGCCAGAAGCTTGGCCTGCGGCATGTGCTGATACATTTGTGCGATCAACTGCATCATGTTTTGAATCGAATCCAGCTGTTCTTTGCGCATATAAAAATACACATTCCAGCCCTCTTGGGGACGAAGCATTTGATTCTCCAATGAACGCCCCGCCTCAGTGACCCCTTTGGTGATCACGCTGTCCGCTTCAATAACTTCCTTGCCATCCCATATGTATGCCGGACTACGCAGCGTGTTGGCCATATTTCTGAAAATAACAGAAAATGTCCGATCCACCTCCTGCCGGATTTGTTGCATTGTATTATCAGAACGCGGCATATAAGCTAAATTGACAACCATCGCAGAACCCAGTCCAATCACCAGCAGAGCCAGCTGGGTCAGCAGCACCTCCATATCAATCACACCGCCGCTGAATACTCGGAAAACTACGACTGAACCCGTGACAATGCCTTCCTTAAAGCCTACCCGTACAATGACCGGAAACGCCGTTAAAATATATAATGCAAGTACCCAATCATGGAATCCGAATACCACAAACAAAACACAAGCAAAAAGAAGTCCCACGACGGATGCAAAAAATCTAGCCGAAATGGTACGGAGACTTCTCTTGCGTGTGACATCCACCCCCAAAATTGCTAAAAGCCCTGCCGAGGTGGCTCCGTGAATGCCTACTCCCTCTGCAATAAGTACGGCCATTAATGCGGCAATAGCCGTTTTAATCGTACGAAAGCCCATGAAAAAATTCTGTCCTCTCTAGATGAAATCTGTTTTCTCATTTTCATAAATATTAAGTATTTCATTTTCATGGTACTTTATTTTCACGTTTTACACAAATATTCAGAAATTTAATAATTACCGATGAGGGCGACCCGAAAGCAGGCGGTGCTCCACATACACGACTGCCTGATACATCAGTGTAGCTACGACAGCAATGATCAACAAACTGGACATGACCAGCGTGAAATTGAATACCTGAAAACCATAAATAATCAAATAGCCTAAGCCATTTTTAGCCACCAAAAATTCACCCACAATCACGCCAACCCACGCCATGCCGACATTCACTTTTAGCGTAGAGACAATTGCGGGAAAGGATGCGGGCAAAATTACCTTTTGAAACGTATCACGACGTGATCCCCCAAACGTGCGAACCACTTTGATCAAATTCGAATCGACTTCCTGAAAGCTGTTGTACACCACAAGTGTCGTAATGATAACCGTAATGGAGAGGGTCGTCATCAGAATCGCGGTAAAACCTGCCCCAAACATGACGATAAAAATCGGGCCCAGCGCTACCTTGGGCATACTGTTAAACACGACCATATACGGGTCAAGCACCCTCGACAAAAACGGCGACCACCAAATAAGTACCGCCAGCAGTGTACCGAGCAGTGTGCCAAGCAAAAAACCTGCCATTGTTTCTCCAACAGTGACACCTACATGCCCCCATAATTCACCGCTGACCGCATCCTTGCCAATCTGTGTGAGAATTTTGCTAGGGTAGCTAAACAACAGTACATCAATCCACTTCAAACGACCTGCAATTTCCCACAATACAAATAAAAGCAGCAAAATAGCTGTCTGCACACCTGTTACTAACCACTTTTGCAAACGCCTGTTACGCAAATACGTCTGATGCAGTCCTTGAATCCATCGTTGCTCAAGCTGATCAGCTTCGTTCTTCATACGTTAACTCACTCCTTTGCTCCCGAAGCCTCCAGTTCCCCCCATATTTCATGAAAAAGCTCATTAAAGCCCGGCTGCTCGCGTGCATAAAAAGGCTGGGCTTCCCGGATGGAATCCGGAATTTCAAAGGTACGCCGAATATGACCAGGATTTCGCCCCATCACTATAACCCGGTCGCTGACTGCAATCGCCTCGGCCAAATCGTGCGTGACTAAAATCGCCGTTTTCTCTCGCTCCCGCAAGGTTTGCACAACAAGGTCCTCCAGCTGTAGCTTGGTTTGATAATCCAGCGCGGAGAACGGCTCATCCAGCAGCAGCAGTCCCGGATTAGTCGCCAGCGTCCGTACCAGCGCCACACGCTGGCGCATTCCTCCAGACAACTGGGATGGATGCAAATGCTCCTTTCCTCCCAGACCCATGCCTTCCAGCAATAACCGTGTCCGCTCACGCGCAGCTTCATCTACTCTGTTGCTTAGTTCCAGACCTAACAATGCGTTATCCATGATCGTCCGCCACGGGAAGAGATAATCCTGCTGCAACATGTAACCGACCTCAGGGCTCGGGCCACTTACCGGCTGACCTTGCAGCATAACTTGACCTGCCGCTGGACGCAGCAGCCCGGCGATCATAGACAGGATCGTCGTTTTGCCACAGCCGCTTGGACCGACTAAACTGACAAACTCCCCTGTATTTACGGAAAAATCGATATTCTCAACCGCAAGTGAAGCTTCCCGATCTGTTACATACACATGGGTCACTTGCTCCATTCTCACCATCGGGATCGTCACATCCGCAGTGAGACCACTCTGTTCTTCCATCATGGTGAACCTCCAGCATCGACAGCTGTATCCGTAGCTTCAGTTGCGCTCTTTTTCACATCTGTCTCAGTATTCCCGATAGAGTTGGAGGAGATCGCCTGTTTTGCAAAGCTTGAGTTGACCAGCTTATCTAGTGCAACAGGGCTTTTCAGCTCACCTGCCGAGGCCATGACATCCTGTAAATTCTTCCATTCCTTTTCCTCAATCATCGGGTTCATAGCATAGGTACTCTGTTCCTTGTAGCGCTTGATACTACTCGTCAAAACAGCTAATTCTGTATCTTTAAAATAAGGCGTAATTGCTTCGGCGATCTGTTCAGGTGAATGCGCAGCAATCCACTGTTGTGCCCGATATATGGCATTTGTAAATTTCTGAGCGGCCTCGCTATTGGTGCTTAGATAGCTTTGCTTCGCCATATATACCGTATATGGCAACTCGCCACTCTCTACGCCGATGGAGGCAACCACCCTCCCCCGACCTTCCTTTTCAAAAATAGATGCCTGTGGCTCAAACAGCTGTACGTAATCCCCTGTACCTGAGCCAAAAGCAGAGGCGACATTGGCAAAATCAATATTTTGAATCAGCTTCAGATCCTTATGAGGATCAATGCCGTGTTTGCGAAGCGTAAATTCAAGTGACATTTGTGGCATTCCGCCCTTGCGTTGTCCCAAAAAATTTTGTTGTTTCAGCTTTTCCCAGTCAAAGCTATCCTGCGTCTGCCGTGCAAACAAAAAGGTTCCGTCCTTCTGTGTCAGCTGGGCGAAATTAATGATAGGGTCCTCTGCTCCTTGCTGATACACATAAATAGATGTTTCTGCGCCGATCAGCGCGATATCTGCCTGATTGGACAACAACGCCGTCATCGCCTTGTCTCCCCCAGGGATCGTAGCCAGCTGAACATCCAGTCCCTCCTGAGCAAACATCCCCTGGCTCAAGGCTACATACTGCGGCGCATAAAAGACCGTACGGGCTACCTCGCCAAGTCTGATCTCAATCGTTTGTTCCCCTTTGGGGGCACACCCACTGAGCAACAGTAATCCGAGTAGTGCCGCAGCCACCACTGCTTTGAAACGAGTGCCGTTTTTCATCCTTGTTCCCTCCCCACCTTTTTGCATCGTTGACTTCATATATTGTTATGCGGCTGTCGATATAATGGTTAATCGCACACAAAAACCCCGCATTTGCCTAAGAACGCGGGGTTTTTGTGTGTGATTATATAACAACTTCTAAATCACAGCTTGTATATGGATGTATATTTCTCTTCCAGATAGTCGGCGAGATAATCGGGATTCAGATCCTCACCTGTAATGGCTACAATCAACTCAGACGGCGTCCGACTCTTGCCGTAACGGTAAATCCGTTCAGTCAGCCATTGCTTAATCGGCTCCAGCTCACCAGCAGCAATCAGCTCATCCAGGTTCGGCAGCTCTTTGCGCAGAGTCGCCAAAATTTGCGCTGCATACATATTGCCAAGCGAGTACGAAGCAAAATAGCCAAAGTCACCACCGGACCAGTGAACGTCTTGAAGTACGCCCAGCCCATCGCTCGGGGGAAGAAGTCCCAGGTATTCTTTATATTTTGCATTCCATACCTCAGGGAGACGCTTTACATCCAGCTTTTCATTAAACAGCATTTTCTCAATTTCATAGCGGACAATAATATGTAAATTATATGTCAGCTCATCTGCTTCAATACGAATCAATGAATTTTCCACGCGGTTGACTGCCCGGTAAAATTGCTCAGCCGTGACCTTCGCCAAACGATCAGGAAAATGCTTTTGCAGATCATCGTAATACCGATCCCAGAAAGCACGACTGCGTCCGATTTTATTTTCCCACAAGCGGGACTGGGATTCATGTATCCCCATAGAGGTTCCTCCGGACAGTAGTGATCCTGCTAACTCAGGAGCAATATTTTGTTCGTACAGTGCATGGCCTCCTTCATGCAGCGAGCTAAAAATAGCACTGGTTACATCATCTTGCAAATAATGTGTTGTTATACGCACATCACCTGGATTTAACCCTGTCGCAAAGGGATGCACACTCTCATCCAAACGACCTGCGTCAAAGTCATAACCCATCTGACCTAAAATGAACAGACTGAACTTTTCCTGCTGCTTTACATCAAATACACCGTCTAAAAAGCTTTTATCCGGCTGATTGGGTGAAGCCTGAATTTTAGACAATAGGGGTACAAGGCGCTTTTTGAGACGATCAAAGACCGCATCCAGCTTTTCAACCGTCATCCCTGGCTCATATTGATCCAAAAGTGTGTCGTACTCTGTATCCTTAACCCCCCAGTAACCGATAAACTCGCGCTTCATGTCTACGATTTTAGACAAGTACGGTTCGAATCCGGCAAAGTCGCTATGTTCCTTTGCTTCCTCCCACTTGCTTTCCGCCTGAGCCGCTAAAATGCTATACTCCCGGTAGCGGTCTGCCGGAACCGAACGATTTAGGTCATAATTTTTGCGACATTCCTCTACCAGTCTGCGATCATTGTCTTCCAGTTGCTCCAGCTTGTCTTTTGCGGCAAAAAATTGCAGCAACTGCCCCATTTCATCCGAGATCATCAGCTTGAACATTTCCGTGGACAGCATGCCCAACGTCTCCGACCGGATGTCAACGCCCTTACGTGGAGCGCCTGTCCGTAAATCCCAGTGCAGCAAGCCGACTGCTTCGCCGTAACCACTGATTTTGTGTGCAATTTCCTTTAAAGCCGTCCATTGATCCAACGTTTGTTGCTCCATAATTAGAGACACCTCTTTAACTTAAAATGGTTAAAATTTTTAGATACCTATACTTGATGATAATTATATTAAAAAGTATAATCAACACACAACATGTACGACCAGCTCCTAATACCTGGATCAAACGTTGGGCGGTACATATTAAACTTTATTAGAATCTGGAGGGAACAATCGTGGATCACATCCAAGAAATTTTAGAGTACAATCGTGTTTTCGTAGAAAACAAAGAATACGAGGCCTATAGAACAGGCAAGTTCCCTAATAAAAAAATGGTTATCATAACCTGTATGGATACGCGGCTAACGGAGTTGCTCCCCAAAGCCATGAACCTGCGTAACGGTGATGTCAAAATCATCAAAAATGCGGGTGCAATTATTTCACAGCCTTTTGGAAGCGTAATGCGCAGTGTGCTAGTCGCTCTATACGAGCTGGGAGCAGACGAAGTGCTCGTTGTAGGTCATTATGAATGCGGTATGGCTGCATTAAACGCTGATCACATGGTTAATGAAATGCTTGATCGCGGAATTTCGCAGGAAGTGCTGAGTACATTGGAGAATTCAGGTATTAAGCTGAATAAATGGTTAAAAGGTTTTGACAACATTGAAGAAGGGGTACAGACTACAGTGAAGCTTATTAAAAACCATCCCCTTCTCCCTCCGAATACGCCCGTTCATGGCATGGTAATACATCCAGATACAGGAGCGTTAACACTTGTTGTTGATGGAAATAACCAGTAAACACTATATCTAGTTACCGGGGTAGTTCAGGCGCGTACATACGTGCTTAAACTACCCTGTTTCTATGAAAAAAAGCACATATACATACAGAATGCCCCCAGCTAATTTTGGCTAACCTGTGAACGACCAGTGTGAAAGTTGTCAAACCATACAGTTTCAGTGTACACTTTTTATGAAGCCGCAGATGATCTGCCGCAGAGCTGTTACAACCGTCACTAAGATGGATGAAGGAGATAAGATATATGAATTTACTATCGTATGGTCTGTTGGGGCTACTCGCCAGAGAGGAATCCTCCGGCTATGATCTGATGCTGCGTATACAGCCTTTTTGGCAGGCCAAGCACAGTCAGATCTATCCGCTACTGGCCCGTATGGAGAGCAAGGAACTGCTAGCCTCCCGATGGATTCAGCAATCCGACAAGCCTGATAAAAAAATGTATACCATTACCGACAAGGGAATCCATATGCTTCAGCAATGGTCTCAGGAAACGTTAGCTGCTCCGGTTACACGGGACGAATTAAGCCTTCGATTATTCTGTCTCTGGTTGACGGACAAAACGAGCGCCAATCGTATGCTGGAAGAACGTAAACGTTATTTTATTCAGAAAATCCAGCATCTAGAGGATATACTGAACGACATTCCCGCAGAAAATTTACACTTTGGCAGTAAGAATTTCGGTGACTATATTTTAGTGCAAAAAGGGCTTTTAAATGCTAGAGCAGGCCTGGAATGGTGCCAAATGGTGCTGCGCATGCTGCTTGCCGGTGATGTCAGAGCAGACACGAATCCGTTTTTACTTAAACCCTAAAGCTGAACGTTTTTATCAATCCGTGTATGGGATTTATGTACGTTATCGTTTAATTTTTTAAAATTTAAAATTCTTTGAAACCCTTTTCCATGCTATATCGTATTACGGGTAAGCGGTTGTTTGACCTATAACACAAATTACTAAGGGGGATTATATTTACATGAAAAAGACATTCACTTTGAAAAATATGATGATGCTGATGATGGCTTTCACCCTACTCATTGCTATGATCGCACCATCTACAGCTGATGCAAGGCGTGGTGGCGGATTTAAATCCGGACCAAAATCATACCAATCTACACCAAGCAAAGCGAATGACAGCAGCGGCATCAATAAGTCTGATAGTGGAACTAAATCTAGTGCTACTACGGGCAACACAAGCAGAACCGGTGGGTTCCTTGGTGGCGGTGGCGGGTTCCTCAAAGGTATGATGCTGGGCGGCTTGGCTGGTATGCTCTTTGGCGGATTGTTCGGCAACATGGGTGCATTGGGTAGCTTGCTTGGTCTGGTCGTTAACGTTCTAGCTATTTATGTTCTGATTATGGTTGGTGTAGGTATCTACCGAGCTATCAAAAATCGCCGTAGACCAGATGATTCTCGTGGAGGACGTTACTAAGTTATGATTTTAAGCATGGATGAGATTGTCAATGCCATTTGCCTGCATATGGCTGAACGCAAGGGCGTACAACCAACCGATGTGGTTGTGGAGCTAAGCTGGGATGAAGATACAGGCTATACAGCCGAAGTTCATGTCCAGGGACGCAGTCAATATCTAGTGGAAGCTAATATGATAGAAGCGATTCTGAGATATCTTCATTCCGAATACAATATTCGTGCCTATCGCGAGCAGGTCAGATTGGATCTGGATGAAGAAATTACTGCTATTGTCCAAACTTAATTAAATTGCATAGGACAATCGTACAAACTTATTTCCAAACAGAAGAACCGCTCTTTGCCTGATGGCAAGGGCGGTTCTTTTTTTCTCTTTTTTGTCTAATGGATCATCATGGTTGTATGCGGCACCCTTTCGAGCAAGCCGCTACCGTACATTTCCCGAAATGGCTGCTCTTCCATATGGATATAACCGATATAGCAGCCGCATTCTTTCATCCGGCACGGACGCTGGGCGCTCAGCCCCTCCAGACCGTCTCTGTACAGGTGTCCAATCACACGGCGATCCTGATAGCAGTGTTTTACTCGTCCGTCACCTTGGACGTAAAATACATCTTCTCCCGCGCGACATGCTCGCCCTTGGCTGCTATAATCCTTTAAATTCCATTGAAAATAGGGATCTATTCCAGTTAATTCGGCAACCTCGGCATCCGTATAATAATGGGGTCGGTCCTTGTAGGCGTTGACCCACATATACACTTCTTTTGGAAGTTGCGCCCGCAAAGAACGAATAGCCGGGAACGCCTGTCTCAATCCAACTGTACCGACACTATAGGAAATGCCAAGTTCATATAGCTTCATAGCCTGCGATATAAAAGCTTGCTCTTTGGTTTCTCCAGGATGATATGTAGCCCACAGCGCAGCCGTCTCTGGATTTAGTTCTTTTGACCAATCCAGTTTAGCCGAAAGGTTCGTCTGTACGGCCACTTTTTCCACATGCGCCATATGGGAGAACTCAATCATGGTCTTACGATACCAGGAATGAATCAAGGCTTCTCCATATGGATTAAAAAAAATGGAGAGCTGGTGCCCCAAAGCGCCCTGCTCTCGTACCCAATCAGCAAAACGTTCCAACTGCGCCCGATCCTTGTTCAACGTTTCCCGACTATCGACGTTTTTACTGAATGGGCAGTAAGGGCAAGCATAGTTGCATGAGGTCAACGAACCACGATAATATAAGGTCGCTCTCATGCACCTACATATCCTTCCATACGCTCACGTACTGATGTGGAAATCATCCAGTCCCCAATCGCATCGGAATAGGCCATTCCTTCCTCCGTAAGTCGAAGCGTGCCCTCCTCGACCACAGCCATACCCGATTCTAGCAGCAGTGACATTCCTGTAAAATCGTCTTCCAGGGATACACCGAAGCGCTCTGCATAGGCGCATAGTTCCAATCCTTCCCGATGAAGAAGTGCCTTCAGGATAAAGCGCCGCTTACGCTCATCCGCATTTAAAATAAAGCCGTAGTCAGCCAGATCATGACGCTCCGCCGCCACATAATCCGCGATAATACTACGTGTGGCTGCTGTACTGACACCATACCGGCTGGCATAGTGTACATCGCGTGTATAAGAGCGTGCTCCGCACCCCAATCCAGCCATGCCCTCCTCCTGGCAACTGTAGGGCAAAAGCTCTTTGCTGGATGTACCCTCATTTTTAGCAAAACGGCGCATGGAATATTGTACATATCCTGCCTGTTTGAGCCGTTCACGCGCTACTTCATACAAGCTAAGGCGAATATCGTGATCCAGCCCGGTATAGCCGGGCTTTAAAATCGTATTTTCACGAATATATAACGGGTAAAGAAAGATCTCTCCTGGCGAATAAGACAGAGCTTCCTCCAGAGAATACAGCCAGGTTTCCACCGTTTGACCAGGCAGACCATAGATCAGATCCACGTTGAGCAAAGGAAAATTGTATTCTACCAGCCGCTCAAGTGCTTCTCTAACAAGCTTTGGCTTCTGAGGTCGGTATATGGCGGCACTTTCTGATTCCACAAAGCTCTGGATTCCCATGCTGACACGATCTGTACCGCGGCGCTTGAGCACTTCCAGCCTATCCTCAGTTACAGTGTCTGGAGAGGTTTCAACTGAAATAGAAGCTCGCTTGGGGTCCAATCCCATAATATTTTCCGCAATGTCAAATAAACGCCCCACCAAAGGAGCCTCCAATAAGGTCGGTGTACCACCGCCAATCGCAAAACGCGAAAAAGGCCGACCCCCCATAATTGGAGCCCATTGCCGAGCTTGTCTTTCTAGCGCATCCACATACTCCTTATGCACATCCTGACGCTTGTCTGGCAAAGTGAACAGGTTACAAAATCCACAGCGAGCTGCGCAAAACGGTATATGCATATACAAAAAATAGCTTTCCAACTCTTCTTTCTCCCACAATTCCTGCAATGGGAGCGGTGTATCGAACGAACGATAGGCCGTTTTATGCGGGTAAGAATACAGATAGGAGCGATAGGGAGCTTCTCGGATCGTACGTGCCCATTCTACAGGAGTATCCGGCCACTGAAATCTAGACGTTACTAAATTAGTGTCCATTCCCGGAGAAGTCTGGGTTGCTGGGCCCATTGGATGCAGGTGATTCAGATTCATGGCTTTCATTTCTGCTCCTTCCTCGCGCTGGATTGGATTGTTGATCATTTACCAGTGCAAACTACGTTTCTTTTTGTCCTACAGTATAAATTCGCGGTAAGGCACATTCCACACTACCTCATGCGCCAGGCGATGCCCTTCGTAGCCGTCTTCCCCATAAGCTGTACCATGATCGGAAAAAGCCATGCAAAACGTCTTGCCACGCTTCCGCAAAGCATCAAACAAGCGTCCAAGTTCACCATCCACATACCGCAAAGCTGCTCGTTGAGACTCTACTGAATCTTTTGAAGAGCCCTTTACAAAATAATGATTAGGCCCATGGATGGCTGATACATTCATAAACAAAAACAAGCGCTGTGCAGGGTCTGCCTTTTCCAACAGCTTCAAGGCATGATTCACCTGATGCTCTGTTGAACGAGGGTTGGTAACGCCAAAGTTCATGCGCCAGTAGCTCTCTTGAAAATATCCGGGCAGTACCTTGGCCAGCTTGTTCTTCTTCGTAAAAAATATAACGCCGCCGATACAGATGGTCCGATAGCCCTCGTTCTCCAGCCCGGACACAATGTCCGGAGCATCGAACAGCCAGGTATGTGGATGCGTACGCAGTCCCGTATCTTTTGTGTGAAACAGCCTGACATGTGAAGCCTTATCCGTATTGGCCGGAGTCGGTAAAAATCCGCCAAAAAAAGCATGGTGTGCAGCATATGTAAAGCTCCCTGGTGTATGGCGCTTTTCCCACGACCCGGAGCCGCATAAATTCGGACAGTTTTCTTCCTCCAGCTTGGCTACATCATAACGCAGGGTATCCAGCGTAATCATGACAATATCATGAGAGCCAACAATTTGATTCATATCAGTCATTATCTGTCTTTCCTTTCCAAAACTACGCTCCTATTAGCAAGGTGCAACATTTCCCATTCATATGGATTCCAACCCTGATGTTCAACCCGGTACAGTAAATCACCGAACGGATTAACATCCAATACGTAGGGACGACCACCGTGAGCCGGAACAAGCACATCCAGTCCAGCAACCATGGACGCCGGAAAGACCCTCATGGCGGCTTTTGCAGTATGCTGAACCGATTCCACCGTACTTTGTGGTAGTTCGGCTTCCTCCAGCAAGAGCCGCTCATTACGCAAATGTAGATTTGTGATGGGGCTGTGGCTCAAACGTAAAACCGCATGACAAGCTTCTGATTCACACACGAGTTGACGCACATCATAAACACGTCCGTTCAAGGTCGCTTTGGGAATCCAGCGTTCCACATGTACCCCTTCCGAACATAGCCAGTTAAGGATGGCATGAATATCCTGCTTGTCTGTATAACGACGCAATCGTCCGGCATTATAATACACACGCTGTCCGTGTATGATCTCTGTTCCAATCGTAGTTACCGCCAGTTCTGCATGCGTTTTGGGATGTACTTGATAAGCCATGACACCAGAAGCGCCTGACCCGCAAAATATTTTCACAAATACGCGGTGAAACCCACTCTCTTTCATAGCTGCATGCAGATCAACAGCATCACGAAAAGCACCGCCTGAAGCTGTAAGCACAGGCGGGACCCTGATGTCTGCCTGGTCTAATACGGCGCTACAACGCCGTTTGTCAAACATGACGGCTACTTCCGCAGGATCGTTCATCCAGCGCGACGAAGGCCAGAGCCGATCTACTTCATGCCGCAGCCAAGCCAGCAGACGGCAATAGCCCCGGAACCATTGTGCCGGGTGCCAAATGCGACCACGCTGTTCCTGCAAACGGCGCGCTTCTGCCGCTAGTATACCTGTGCCATGTGCCCATTCCGGCCATGGCAACAGAGAATCGTCTCCCTCGGCATCCGGGGCGCCCAGAGCAATCAACTCCCGCTCTACCTCAAAGTTTTCGCCCGGTGCATCCAGACGTAGCAGCGGGCCTCTGTCCACCCGACCTTTCAGTAATTGATCAATGCTCTCTTGCAATTGGACACTGCCATTCACGCTATCTTGCGCAGCTTGTGCAGCTATCCTGACCATCAGTTCGTTCAGACTGTGTTTCTCTCGAATGGCCCCCAACACATCTGTATAGGAGACCTCCAGAGCTGACGGAAGCATTAATCTGCTTCGTGCTTCCTGCAGCCCCGTAGTTCGACGATTCCCCGAATTACCGAACAAGATAAACGGCTCGTTGACATTACTATCCCACATCTTCATCATAGAGCCGCCTCACTTTTATTCTTTTTAATTTTAAAGTCAATCCGTTTTAGAAATCCATTGGAGCAAATTACTCTGTCAGTGATGGATAGCGCCAATCATCTTCTTCATCTGCTTCTTGTTGATCTTCTACGTTCACAGATAAACCAGAGTTCTTCCAGCGCCCCATCATTTCACTAGACATATAATGATAGCTCAAATCCAGATGTTTCAGTCCTTTTATACTTTCACTAGCCAGCAACGCTTCTGCACCTTGATCAGACAAAGTACCTTGTGAGAGATCCAGTACTTCCAGTTGTCCAATCACAGGGGCATTAGCAGCAGCAACGGCAATTTCATCCTGTATCTCACTATCTTTGAGTCCCAAGTATGTAAGTTTGGGAAAAGGATTGCTGTCCAAAAACGGTAAAATATCTTCCAGTTTACCGTCAAAACCATAATCCTCGACACCCAAATACAGCTCCAGCTTGCGCAGTTCAGGCAGTTCGGCATTACGGATTTGTCGAAGGACGCTCACAGGTAGACCGCCACAAATAATAACCAATTCTTGAAGATGATTATGGCGAAGGGGTTCCAAGCTCAGATCCTGGCTTCCTTTAATATGTAAGGATTCAAGCTTTGGAAACGCTTCTAACAGCGGGGACAGATTCGTTTGGTTAATCCATGATACCTCACACTCATCATATTCCATATCACCAATAAACAGCTTGCGCACCTTAGGAAATTGATCTTTTAGCTTCACTAACACGGGTATAAAATCATCTGGTGAATTTTCATAGGCTCCGCCCCAATCTCCAATGATCAGATCCGTAACTTGGGCACTCTCCGGCTTGGCTGCCAGTTCCTCAATAGATTTAGCCATCGTTTGGCCATTCTCATAAGCTTCATAATCTACAACCAATTTCACTTCCATCTCACAATTCCTCCGATCGCTTGTCTGAGATCTCGTAAACTATCTATTTCCAATTTAGTCTATCCTATTCTACCAATGTTCGTCAAAAAAAAGTCCCAGATCGACATTAACCCTATGTAAAATGTGCAAATGAAATAAAAACAAGACAGCCCAATTGCGGGCTGCCTTGGAATGTATCCATAATAAATTTCTACTATTATAAAGAACGCAAGTTTAGAACCAAGTTATTGGGTAATTGTAATCGGTGAGTTATCGGACAGCAATGCCAGATTATTCACAATCACATTCTCTTCCTTGCTCAAGCCACTGGTAATGAGTGTTTGTGAGCCTGTCGTTTGAACAGTTTTCACTTCCTTGCGTTTCGCATGGTCGCCGCTTACTACATATACATATTCTTTACCTTGATCCTTTTGAACTGCCGCAGTAGGAACAACAATGCCTTCTTGCGCATTGGCAGCGACAAAGCTGATATCAGCCAACATGCCGGATTTCAGTTTCATGTCTGGATTGGCTACTGAGATTTTTACAGGATAACCTTTTCCGCTTGCATCCAACGGGCTTACATTTTTTACTGTACCTGTTGTTACAATGTTGGAGGCTGCAACACGAACCTGTACCTTGTCACCTGCTTTTACATTGTTGATCTGTTCCGCAGGGACATAAATCAATGTATTGACCGTACTCAGGTTAGCAATGACTAGCGCAGGAGACTGAGCGGATACCATTTCGCCCACTTCTGCATTTTTCGTACCCACAATACCATTGATCGGTGATGTAACAACGGTGTCATCCAATGCATCCTGAGCAATGTTTACATTCAGTTGTGCCTGCTTAAGAGATTGTTGGCTAGACTCGATGCCAGCCGTATTTTGAGATACTTTAAGCTGATTCTGCGCATTGCTGTAGCCGCTGTTAGCATTACTGTAGCTATTTTTTGCTGTATCATAGCTGTTACGGGCTGTAGTTAGAGCCTTTTGAGCAGCTATCAATTGGTCTTTTGCATTAGCCTGCGCATTTTGTGCATTATTATAAGCCGCTTCCGCATTCACAACTGCGGTTTTTGCTTGTTCTAATTGTGCTTGGGTGCTCGCACCAGCATCAAACAGACTTTGTGTACGCGTTACATTCTTTTGTGCATCTGCCAAAGCTTGCTGTGTTTGTTTCACCGTATTGGCTGCCGAGGAAACACCATGTGTCGCTTGTTCTACGGCTGTAGTTGCTTGATTAATAGCCCCCTGAGCCTGATTGATTGCGCTTTGGGATTGAATCACACCGCTCTTGGACTGCACTAAGCCCGAAGTTGCTTGAACCATCGTTGATTCATGGGATGCTTGAGCGGTACTTACGCCAGCTGCTGCGGCTGCTGCGGCGGCGCGAGCTTTTGCAACATTGTTACGCATATCCTTATCGTCAAGTTTGAACAGGACTTGGCCCTTCTTAACCTCAGAACCAATATCCACAGGCAGCTCAACCACTTTACCGCCTACTTTAGGCACAATATTGACGGTTTCCGAAGGTGTTACCGTACCTGTATAAATATTTCCCTGTCCGATAATCCCCTGCTGTGCTTGACTAATTTTAACTGGAACGGCCATGTCCTGAGCCGCTCCGCTATTACTGGAGCAGCCTGCCAGCACTGCGCCGCCGAGGACTAAAGCCGCTAATGTACTTTCTACTCTCAATATTTTCATGATAATTCCCTTTCTTTCTGTCCGTGGAAATAATGTAAGCCATCCAGTCGATATTTTTGTGTTTCTCTTTATTAAGCTTCCGGCTGTGTCTTTGCTTTCTTCCTCTGAATAAACAAAAAGATGAGTGGAATCGTGCAAAACAGCGGTATAGATGAAATGAGGAACGTATCCCCAATTCCTCTCGATGTAGCATCCAGTGTGATTAAACTACTTATGGATGACATCCATGAGCTACCCAATGTTGCTTGTAGCGTATGAGCCGAGTCCTGCGTAATGGACTCCGAAATTTGCTGGGCATGAGCAGCTGAACGGCTTTGCATAATAGCGGTCAGTACCGCAATCGCCATAGATGCAGCCACAGTACGTACCAGATTGGACGCTGTAGACGCATTGGCTACCTTGCTCGGATGAACAGCATTCATGCCGACCGTGGACAATGGCATCATGCAAATACCAATTCCCAGACCTCGTAATGCCATTACGGTTTCCAACCAGGCATGCGAAGTATCTGGCGTAAGCTGATGAAGATGATAGGTCATAAAGCTGGTTAGTGTCAGGCCTACAAGTCCCAAAGGCACAATGCCGAACTTATCAAACAGCTTCCCGGCGATAGGCATCATGGCCGCCATGGCAATGGCCTGTGGAATGAGGATAATACCAGTATCAATCGGTGACACGCGCTGAATATTTTGCAAAAACAACGGTGTAAGGAACGTTCCTCCGTACATCCCCATCATGACCAGACTGGAGGCGATAACACTAATCGTATATTTTGAATTTTTGAATAATGAAATTTCAATTACAGCATTATCCTTGCCGCTTTCTACATAGATGAGAAAGACAAGTGCCCAGAAAGAAATAAACAGCAGAGATACAATCCCAAAAGAAGTCCAGCCATCACGCTGGCCGTTTGTCAGTGCGTACAAGAGTGTTCCTGCACAGGTTGCCGCTAGTAAAAATCCTGGCAGATCAAAGGGTTTCGGCGTTACCTTAGGCGGCTCCTTGATGAGAAGGATGACCATTAAAATGGCAAATAAAGCAACCGGCAGACTGACAATAAACAAGAAGCGCCAGTTAAACCATTCAATTAAGTAGCCACTCAGCGTAGGCCCTACAGCTGGTGCGGCCATTGCGGCGATCCCCCATATACCAAGGGACATCCCGATTTGTTCACGCGGCATGATTTTGTAAATAATCGTCATACTCAGCGGCATAATGACACCGCCGCCCAGACCAGCCAGTACACGCGCTGCAATCAGGGAAGAATCACTCCATGCAAAAATACATATTCCTGTTCCCAGCGAGAACACGCTGAGCGCAAGAATCAAAAACTTTTTGTACCCGATACGCTGCTCCATATATCCGGTAATCGGGACGATTACGCCGGATGCAAGCGTGTAACCTGTAATAACCCACTGAATACGTGTCGTCGTTGACCCTAAATCCGTCGTCAATCGTGGAATGGCGACGTTGATCAGACTGTTGTTCAGAATGGCGACAAAGGCGCCTAAAACGATAGCAAAAAAGGCAAGCCAGCGTTCTTTGGAAGAATCTGTCGAAGGAGCAGCAGCAGTTTCATTGGCAGCCACATGGACCCCTCCTTTTTAAGATGTATGAATTTTTACTTCCACGTTCGTCCCAGGGATAAGCTTCATGTCCTTCGGCTTGTTCACAGCAATTTCTACAGGTACACGTTGAGTCACCTTATTAAAGTTACCACTTGTGTTCACAGCAGGAACGAGCGAAAACACTGCATTGGAAGCTTCGCCCACTTTACGAACCTTACCCTGAATGACCTGATCGCCTGCTGCATCAAGCGTAATGTCAACAAGCTGTCCTGGTTTAATACGGTTAATATCGGTTTCTTCAATATTCGTGGATACATACAGGTTGTTCATATCAACCATAGTCGCTACAGCACTACCCGGTGTTCCAATTTCATGCTCTTTCGAATAAATCTTAATAACAGTTCCGTTAATCGGCGCACGCAGTACAGACTTGCTGATCATGCTTGCATCCAGTCCTGATACATCTTGCTCGGCAATCGGTTCATTGCGTTGCAGTACATCGCCTTCTTCAACATCAATGTGGCTAATCTCACCGGAGATTTGCGGCATTACCTTATACTGATCGGCTTGAATGCGCGCATCGTCACTTTTAACAAAGTGTGTTGCCTGATACCAATAATAGTAGCCAATAGCTCCACCACTCAGAATGAGCAGCACGATGAGAATCGGCAATACAGTTTTCTTACTCACTTGTTCCACCCCTGTTGTCCAAAAAATTTTTATTATTCAACGCTAATATTTTAAAATTGAAATATTAGGCCATTAAACCAAAAGTAGAGCATAAATAAACACATGGCAGCGAGCCATGCACAAGACAGGACTTGTTTATGTACGTAAGACAAGCTGATCCATAGTCCACAAACCGTCTTCATTATATTTAAATATTTTCATATAACTATTGTACATTGAAATATTATAGATATATTTATCTATTCAGGCAATATAAATTTTCAGTTTTTTCAGAATTTTTTTTCACAAAAAAGAACCTTGTTTCCAAGGCTCTTTCATGAAAAGGGATAGTTTACATTTAAAGGTTCACACAATAATCCTAAGAGAAAAGCGTAGATCCAACTGACCGATCCCTACAGTTTTTCGCCTCCCGCTCTTCCTTTTTGTCCTTATTCGCTCTGTTCTGCTGAGAAGCTTGCTGCCCCATACATCCCCTGCAACGACAGCGTTCTGCCATACCATGCATATCCTCTCTGGAGTCTTTTAGTAGTCGTACGTAATCCAAAGATTGCTGTAAAGAAGCCGAACCAGGAAGAAAACGAACCTTCTTCCCTTCTAGCAGACAGTATACTTCGATAAGCTGAGGAAGAGCTCCAAATGCATAATAACAAAATACATTTGTTAAATGATGAAATGTACTAATAACGTTAGGGTTGTAGTCCACCATATACTTTTGAATCAGCAATGAATCCGCTTGTTCTGATTGTTGCCAGGCTGCCTGAATAATCAGCGAAATATCGACCTCCAACTCAGGAACCGCTGTACAAAATTGTTCATACAACATCACAGGCACCAATAAGTCATTATTTAAGGCACATATTTTTGACAACTCGCCTGACACTTTATTTTTGACATCCCAGTAATGGAACAAAGATTCAAAACTGTTCGACTGCTTTGGCCACCACTTCTCCAGCACATACTGAACAGGGACTTCTCGCCGTACCTCTACTTCCATTCCAAAGTATTCGTTCAGCGCATGCCCTATCGCATATTGAACCCTTTGCCGCCAATTCCAACCCTCACGCCCTCGTTTTCTCTGTGATTGATGGATTGACTGCGGAGTTCTCCACATCTCTTCAAGCTGATAGTCGTGCAGAAGAGGAAAGCCGCTTAAGCTATCGCTATTGCGCATACCTATCCCTCACTCTCTTCTCAGGACACTCCAATGCCAGCCTGCGCAAATTGTCTTCCGTAAGCTCGGCAATTCTCCTTCTCATCATCGAGTGGATTGAATTCAATCTTCAAACTCTCCTGAATGACTGATGCGCCGCGTTCTTTGACTTTTTCCTCTACCAAGTCCACTGCGCCACAGAATTGTGTATAAGATGTATCTCCACTGCCAAATACAGCAGTCTTTTTACCAGACAGATCAAGCTCGTCTAGTTCCTCGTAAAAATCTAAAAATTCATCAGGAAGCTCACCATCTCCCCATGTATATACACCCAACAGGAATCCGTCATATGCGAGCAATTCTTGCGCGCTGCAATCATACGAAGCCTTCAACTCTGCCTCATGCCCTGCCTGACGAACACCCTCGGCGATCAATTCCGCGATTTCCTCTGTATTACCGGTCATGCTAGCATAAGCAATCATGATTTTACCCAAGTTCATCCCTCACCTTTATTTGAAATATGGGATGCTTTCACTCCCTATTAATCAAATAATATTTGATAATGATTCTCATTGTCAAATACAAATTTTAAGCATGAAGTGTATTTTGGTAAACCTATACGCAAAAAAGTCGCATTATATGCGACTGTTCACTATTAAATCTATGGATAGTTATGAAAATATTATGTACGTACAACCAAATCTCCTTTTCATAAATAGAATAAAAATCGAATAGTTGTACGTACAAGTGGGATTGATTTCATTTTAATATGGAAGCGCTCTAATTACAAGTGTATTCGAAAAAATATTTTTGCTCCTTCTAACTACTTACTTATTCATTGAATCATTCGATTGTTGCTAAGGTTTGTTGTACAATAGACTCCATGTGGGGATTTGCGCAGCTTGCTGCCTAAATCCCGAATTGACTGCTGAAGGATGGATTGTACATGTATGTAGCACAAGAGTGGAAAGACTATGAAGTAATGGATACAGGCGGTGGTGAAAAGCTGGAACGTTGGGGTAATATTGTCCTGCGTCGTCCCGATCCGCAAATCATATGGCCTTTGACCCAGGAAACAGCCGAATGGTGTAATGTTCATGGGCATTATCACCGCAGCTCTTCCGGGGGCGGCCAATGGGATATGAAAAAGCCTATCCCCGAGCGTTGGACGATTAGCTATGGACCGCTTAAATTCCACATTAAACCGACCAGCTTTAAGCATACTGGTCTTTTCCCAGAGCAAGCCGCCAACTGGAGCTGGATGATGGATAAAATTAAAGGCGCAGGTAGACCTATTTCCGTATTGAACCTGTTTGCATACACAGGAGGAGCCACTACTGCCGCAGCGTATGCCGGAGCCAGTGTAGTTCACGTGGATGCAGCCAAAGGTATGGTGCAGTGGGCAAAGGAAAACGTTCAATTGTCCGGTCTGGCTGACCGTCCGGTACGCTTCATTACAGACGACGTGTTCAAGTTCGTGCAACGAGAACAACGTCGGGGCAACCGTTATGATGCCATTATTATGGACCCTCCTTCTTATGGACGTGGACCTAACGGAGAAACCTGGAAGCTGGAAGAAAGCTTGTATCCGTTTCTCGAATCCTGCATGAGCATCATTTCGGACCAACCCTTGTTTATGCTGATCAACTCCTACACGACAGGTATTTCACCTACTGTATTGCGTAACATGCTGAGCATGACGATGCAACAAAAGTATGGCGGACAAATTAGCGCCGGTGAAATCGGATTGCCGATCACACGCTCTGGATTGAATTTGCCTTGTGGTATTCTCGGACGCTGGGAGGCTTAATTCCTCTTATGAATCAAAATGAACTTACTCGGCAAGAGCATGCACAGCCGAATATTCCCGTCCTATATGAGGACAATCATGTCCTGGCGGTTGTAAAGCCTGTCAATGTTCCGACACAGGAGGATGCCAGCGGCGATCCCGATCTGCTGTCTTTACTCAAGGAAGATCTGAAAATCAGACACAATAAGCCTGGTAACGTCTTTTTGGGTTTAGTGCACAGGCTGGATCGACCTGTAGGTGGAGCCATGATTTTTGCTAAAACGTCCAAAGCGGCTTCTCGTTTGTCAGAATCGGTTCGAAGCCGTCATTTTCACAAGCTGTATACAGCCGTTCTGAATGGCGTTCCTGAGGCCCTCCAAGGCCGTCTAACCCATTACCTGCTTAAGGACAGCCGTACCAACACGGTCAAAACGGTTCGACCCGGCACGGCTGGTGCCAAGGAAGCCATTTTGGAATACCAGGTTGCCGGACAAGCTGCTGGACTCAGTCTTGTGAAAATTAAGCTGCACACCGGACGCTCGCACCAAATTCGTGTACAGATGCAGGCAATCGGCTGTCCCCTCTATGGGGACCAAAAATATGGCGGTAATCTGAGCCGCCCCGGTCAACAACTGGCCCTCTGGTCCTTGCTCGCTGGAGCACCGCATCCGGTCAGCAAGGAAGCAATGAGCTTCCACTCACTGCCTCCTGTCCAATTTCCTTGGAGTAAGTGGCCCTTGTCGCTTTATGATACAATGATTGCTTCGGATAATTGAGTAGACTTACCACAAAGAACCCGCACTGCATGTAAACAAACATGCAATGCGGGTTCTCTTTTTGCACAAAAATCAAATGAAAATGTATCCATGCTTATGATGAGGAAGCCATGGTCTTCCCCTTCTCGCTGTTCACCAGCTGTTGACGGGCACGAGCGTTTTGTGCATTCGTATTTTTGATAAAAAAACGCCAATACCAAAGCTGTCACGCTCAATAGTGTTGCAATGATAAATGCCGAGTTAATACCGTAGATCGTAGCTTGATTGCTAGCAGCCAGCATTCCCGCTTTGTCCGTAACGTTCAGTCCCTCGGATGCAACCATCGTGGTCAAACGATTGCTGGTTTGAGTAGACATCACCGTCACTAGAATTGCTGTCCCAATCGAGCCCGAAATCATACGCAGCGTATTGCCCATCGCCGTACCATGGGCATTTAATCGTTGCGGAAGCTGATTCAGTCCGGCCGTTTGGATCGGCATCATCAGCAATGACATCCCGAACATTCGTACCGTATAATTGATTAACAGTGTCATATAGGTGGTTGATTCAGTTAAACGTGTAAATTCCCAAGTCGTTACAGTCATAATCAACAATCCAATTACAGACAGCCAGCGCGCTCCAATTCGGTCAAAAATAGCCCCCGTCACAGGAGACATGACCCCCATCAGAATCGCTCCTGGTAACATTAGCATACCAGACTGGAGTGGTGTAAATCCGCGAATATTTTGCAAATAAATTGGAAGCAATATCATACCGGCGTACAGAGCCATCGTCACAATAACATTAATGATTGTCGTCAAGCTGTACACATCGTATTTAAAGATACGAAACTCCAGCATAGGCTCATCTACCTTCAGTTGTCGGACAATAAATAAAATAAGCGCAATCGTCCCGACGATGAGTGTAGACACCACTGGAATACTCCCCCAACCCGATGTTCCAGCATCACTAAAGCCGTATAACAGCCCACCGAAACCGAGTGTAGACAAAATAACACTGAGAATGTCCAGCTTAGGCTTGGACTGCTCGGTTACATTTTTCAGAAAAATAAATCCGATTACAATCGAAATCACAGAAATCGGCAAGATGATCCAGAACAATACTCGCCAGTCATAGTGCTGGACTATATAACCAGATAAGGTTGGTCCAATGGCTGGAGCAAACCCCATCGCAAGTCCCAGCGTTCCCATTGCACGGCCACGACGCTCTATTGGGTAGATGTTCAAGATAACGACCATCATTAATGGCATCATAATCCCTGCACCCGCAGCCTGAATAAGCCGACCGATCAGCAATATACTAAAACTCGGCGCTATTGCACATAACAGCGTGCCGATTGAAAAAATAGTCATTGCACTAATAAACAATTTACGAGTAGAGAAACGGGCAATCAGGAATGCGGTCACCGGGATCAATACCCCGTTCACGAGCATAAAGCCTGTGCTAAGCCACTGAGCTATATTGGCATCTACATTCAGATCACTCATCATTTTCGGTAAAGCCACACTTATCAATGTCTGGTTTAAAATTGCAACAATTGCGCCAATCAACAGAGCGGCCACAATGGGTGCTCTGCGGACATTACCTGGTAGTGTCATTTGAGGACTGCTCAAGTTGATTCATTCCCTTCGGTGTTAATTTCATGATCATTTGTTTATGAACATCCAAGAGCAACTCTAGCTGCTCCTCCGGGATATCCAGAATTGGCAAGACGCGCTCGATCCACATGGCGTCTACCTTTTGCATTATATCTTTTCCTTCTGTCGTAAGCGTCAGTACTAAAGATCTGCGATCATGCTCATGCCGTCCGCGAGCGATATATCCCGCCTTGGTCAAGCGGTCAACCACCCCGCTCATAGAGCTGCTTCCCACATGAGCTATCTCTGCCAGCTCGGATAACCCAATATTGGGGCGTTTATTCAGAATGGCCAAAGCCATGTGCTGAATGGCCGTTAGATCCAAATGCTGCTCCTCGTTCCAGAAAGCATAAAATATCGTCTTGTTAACCTCCCTTACCGATTGAATAATCCGATACACCTCTAGTCTGTCTTCCTCTCTGTCGCTCACTAGAACCATCCTTCTTCCCCATACATATTCATTACCCATATACATAAACTAGTAACTATTTGTATACGAATTGTTATTTATTTATAACTATTATTTTATCATCTCTTATGTAAATGTCAACATTCCCCCAAACACTACCTATACTTGGGATACAAAAAAGCGCGGAAATGACACCAGGATCGGCATCTATCCGCGCATTTCTATTCCCTTAGAAAGCTAATCTGCTGTGTACAGCTACATTCCATGTATCCACTAATTAGCTATTCTGCTCGCTCTATTTGTTCCTTTATTCCCTCATCTTCACTGGCTGATACAGCCGCTTTCGTCTTCGTTGTAATTTTCCCCAACAAATAAACCAGCAAATTCTGATTGTGCTGAGATATTCGGTTAAGCGCAGAACCCAGAAAATCGTCGCGAATTTGCAATCCGCGCTCCACTTCTTCTCTGCCTTGATCTGAAATAACAATCCATACAATTCTACGGTCCTTTACGTCTCTGAACCGGGTGACCAGTCGATTCCGCTCCATCCGGTCCAATAGCATCGTAACTGCCGCAGGTGTGGTGGCGAGATATGGGATTAGTTGAGACGGCTTCATGCGTCCGTATTCGTTCAGAACCTCCAGCACCGTGAGTTGAGCCTCCGTTAGTGATGGAGCTAGTTGCTGCTCCATATGAACCTTGTAATCCTTAGCCATTCTGGACCAGATTTTTGCAAATTCGGTCGTTTGCATTTTGCCTCACTCCTTTGAATAACAGGGTCAGTAAAAGCATCAAAGTTACCATATGGGCCACCGTCCGGATTGTATTTCATCACATTAAATTTTCGCCATTTCCCCTCAGTTTCCTGCCGTTTTTGGAGCATCAAATGAAAAGGGGAAGGAAGTCTCACTTCGGATTTGGAGACAGGTCAAGGTTCGACAGCATGACGGCAAAAAGGTCCTCATTCGTGCTGGAATGGCACGTGAGGACCCCTCTTTTTCGAGCTAAAAAACGCTTGACTTTACAATTATTCTACTGTCTGCGAACTCTGAGGCTCACTACGCGGCAGCACATTTACAATTTCGTCCTTCTTCTCCACCGGAGCCAGCAGTTTGCCTGTATCCTTGCGATCGGTTAAAGGAGCTTTTTCCGAAAGGAAGGACATCGTCTGTCCTTCTGATGTGATGACAAATAATTGAACAGCTTCACGACAGTAGAAGGCAGCCACAATTCGAGTTCCGTTCGAACGCACCCGCTTGCCTTCCTTGAATTCGAAGGTGCTGATTCCTTTACCGCCTCTTCCCTGAGAAGGATAATCCAGCAGAAGCGTACGCTTACCATAACCGGATTCGGTTAGTACCAGCACCTCTCCTTCGTCTTCTTCTACCCATAGTGCTGCGACAATTTCATCGCCTTCCGCCAGTTGTATACCTTTGACCCCCGCTGAAACGCGGCCCATGGCATTAACCTCTTGCTCCTTGAAGCGTATGCTCATCCCCGCACGGGTAATCAACATAATATCTTTGCTATTGTCGCTTAATGTTACTGATAATATCTCATCGTCGCCAGCCACCTTGCAGGCTGCTACAGCACTGGAACGCTTTGTGGCATATTCTGTAAGTTCCGTTCGTTTGACTTGCCCTTTCTTTGTTACAAACACCAGGCTTTTGCCGATTTCCTCTATATTTTTGATCGGAATAACACTTACGATTCGATCTTCCTTCGATAGCGAAATGACATTAACGATTGGAGTGCCCGGCTCTTTCCACTTATACTCCGGTATCTGATGCACAGGCAGCAAAAAGTATTGTCCACGCTGGGTGAAGACGAGCAGCACATCGAGTGTATTCACGTCAAGGAACTGAGTAATGTAGTCCCCTTCTTTAACTCCGGAATTTGAACGATCCCCGCCAGAACGAGTGAACGACAGCATACTCGTACGTTTCACATAGCCATCTTTCGAGAGAGTTAGCAATACATCCTCTGCCGCAACCATGACCTCCAGATTTACCTTAATCTCTTCTACTTCACCCTGTATTTCCGAACGACGGTCAATGCCGTACTTTTCACGAATTTCCAGCAGCTCCTTGCGGATCAGACTGATCAGCTTGCGGTCACTTTCCAGAATAGAACGGTATTGAGTAATTTTCTTCTGAATGTCAGCAAGTTCTTTTTCAAGGGTGGTAATTTCAAGATTCGTAAGACGGTACAATTGCAGAGTCAAAATGGAATCCGCCTGCCGTTCACTAAAGCCAAACATCCATTGCAAATTATTTTGTGCATCCTGACGATTTTTGGAAGCTTTAATAGCCGCAATGACTTCATCCAGAATGTTCAGCGCCTTGACCAAACCTTCCAGTACATGTGCGCGGTCCTCCGCCTTTTCCAGCTCAAACTTAATGCGATTTGTGACAACTTCACGCTGGTGAGCAATATACGCTTCTAAAATGGATTTTAGTCCAAGCTGGTGCGGCGCTTTGTTTACGATGGCTACCATATTGAAGTTATAAGCCACTTGGAGATCGGTTTTTTTCAGCAGATATGCCAAAATACCTTCGGCATCCGCTTCCTTCTTCAGCTCGACAACAATACGCAGGCCATTTCGTCCACTCTCGTCACGAACTTCGGCAATCCCTTCTACCTTTTTCTCCAGACGGATGTTCTCCATAGCGGTTACGAGCCTGGATTTAACAACCTGGTATGGAATCTCTGTAATAACCAGTTGCTGCTTGCCTCCACGCAAAGACTGAATTTCCGTTTTGGAACGGATATAAATGCGTCCTTTGCCTGTTCTGTATGCATCCTTGATGCCTTCGCCACCCATAATGAGTCCGCCAGTCGGAAAATCTGGGCCTTTTATAAAGGTCATAATCTCTTCCAGTTCGATCTGCGGCTTTTCCATCACTGCGATGGTGGCGTCAATCACCTCACGCAAGCTATGAGTTGGAATTTCCGTTGCAAACCCCGCTGAAATCCCGCTAGATCCGTTTACCAACAGATTAGGATAACGGGAGGGCAGCACGACGGGTTCCTTTGCCGAGTTATCAAAGTTATCCTTGAACAAAACCGTACGTTTTTCGATATCACGTAGCATTTCCATTGCAATCGGAGACAAACGTGCCTCCGTGTAACGCATAGCTGCCGCAGGATCGTCGTCCTGAGAACCCCAGTTGCCGTGGCCATCCACCAGTACGTGGCTCATTTTCCAAGGCTGCGCCATCCGTACCATCCCATCGTAAATAGATGAATCACCGTGAGGATGGTAATTACCCATAACGTCCCCAACGGTTTTGGCGGATTTGCGATACGCTTTTTCCGGGGTATTACCCGAATCGTACATCGCGTACAGAATCCGGCGTTGTACGGGCTTTAATCCATCCCGTACATCAGGTATCGCCCGATCCTGAATTATATATTTGGAATATCGGCCAAAGCGGTCACCGACCATTTCCTCCAGATAAGCTGGCAAAAATTGCTCCGATAAGCTCATGTCTACACCTCATTTAATAGCACTACTCTACGTATTCCGTGAAATCCACGTTTTCCACGATCCAGCGCTTACGCGGATCCACCTTATCACCCATCAATGTGGACACACGGCGTTCAGCTTTGGCAGCATCCTCAATCTGAACGCGCAACAGGGTGCGTGACTCGGGATTCATTGTCGTTTCCCATAACTGATCAGGGTTCATCTCCCCGAGTCCTTTATAACGTTGAAGCTCGAAATTCCGTCCAAACTCTTTTAAGTAATTATCAAGCTGCTCGTCAGTCCAGGCATAACGAACTGTTTCGAGCTTACCCGACTTGCGGGTTATTTTATACAATGGCGGCTGAGCAATAAATATGCGTCCTGCATCAATGAGTTCTTTCATATACCGATAAAAGAACGTCAACAACAGTACTTGAATGTGCGCGCCATCCGTATCTGCATCGGTCATAATGATGATTTTGGAATAATTGCTGTCTTCCAGCGTGAACTCTGTTCCTACCCCCGCGCCAATCGCTGCCGTAATAGCACGGTACTCATCATTTTTCATAATATCCGCCAACTTTGATTTTTCCGGATTCATCGGCTTGCCCTTTAGTGGCAAAATCGCCTGAATTTTGGAATCCCGTCCCTGTTTGGCCGATCCTCCAGCCGAATCGCCTTCCACGATAAATAACTCATTACGTGTAAAATCTTTAGACTGCGCAGGCGACAGTTTGCCATTCAAATTAGAACTTTCACTACGTTTCTTGCCAGAGCGCATTTCGTCCCGAGCCTTACGTGCAGCTTCACGCGCTTTGGATGCTTGAACTGCCTTTCTGATCAAGGTTTGCGCTATCTGTGGATTTTCCTCCAAAAAGCGCTGCATTTGTTCAGACACGATGGCATCCACTGTACTCCGCGCCGAAGCACTACCCAGCTGATCTTTTGTCTGACCGACAAATTCAACCTCGGCCATCTTGACACTGATTACAGCCATCATACCTTCACGTAGATCGTTGCCCTCCAGGTTTTTATCCTTTTCCTTCAACATCGCTGTTTTGCGTGCATAGTCGTTCATGATACGAGTGTAAGCGGTTTTGAAGCCTGTTTCATGCGTACCCCCGCCACGTGTCGGAATGGAGTTAACGAACGAAGCAATCGTCTCTGTGTAGCCGGCATTGTATTGGATGGCAATCTCCACTTCAATGTCTTCTTTCTCGGCATTAAAATGAATGACATCATGCAGTACATCCTTGCCCTCATTCAAAAAAGAAACAAACTGACTTGCTCCACCCTCATAAAAATATTCATCTGACTTTCCGCTGCGTTCGTCTTTAAGCTGAATACGAAGGCCGGAATTCAGAAAAGCAATTTCCTGAAGACGCTCAGCCAGCGTATCATAGTTAAAATGAATTCCTGACTGAAAAACGCGAATATCCGGTTTAAATGTAATTTTCGAACCCGTCTTGTTAGTATTGCCCAGCACTTCAAGGCCTGTGGTCGGTTCACCGACATGCTCCACGCCCTTCTTGTCCTGCCAATATTCAAACCGCTGACGGTGAATCTTGCCGTCCCGGTAGATTTCCACTTCAAGCCATTCCGAAAGAGCGTTCGTTACAGACGCACCTACCCCATGCAGACCCCCGGACTTTTTATATCCCGAACCGCCAAACTTACCTCCGGCGTGCAAAATGGTGAATACAACTTGAGGCGTAGGGATTCCCATTTTGTGCATTCCCGTAGGAATACCGCGCCCGTTGTCTGATACTGTTACAGAACCGTCCTTATGCATTGTGATATCAATGCGAGAGCAAAACTTGGCGAGATGTTCATCCACCGCGTTGTCTACAATTTCCCATACCAAATGATGCAGTCCCGAAGAACTGGTGCTCCCGATGTACATGCCCGGCCGTTTGCGAACTGCCACAAGCCCTTCGAGCACTTGAATGTCGTCCGCGCCATATTCTGAAGCTCCGTTCTGTGTACTGGAAGCTCCCGCAGACAAGTCGATTTTGTCGACCATTCATGCTCCCCCTTTGTCTAATCATAACCGTGTTTTGCCTTATTCTTGATGGTTTTCACCAAAAATGCAAACAGATGTTTTCTTTTACCTTGTCCATTTTAATTCAATATATCCCGTTTCGTAAAGACGGCGAATGAAACAATCAACGCCGCAGCCCCCCAAATGCCCAGTACAACTAAAGAAAATGGCAGGGTCATTCCCTCAATCGGGGCAGGGCTTCCAGATAAATAATCGGTTAATCCGAGGTTAACCATAAATAAATATTTGGCGCTTTGCCATGATGAAGCCATGTTGGTCAGTATAGTGCCCGAAATGAGCGCAGCCATCATGACCACAATACTTGCTGCTGTACTACGTACCAGAACAGATACCATAAAGGCTAATGAAGCAACCACAAGACTGACAAACCAAATCAATCCGGCTTGCAGCATCAGGTAATGCCATTGTGGAATGGCATGTACAGCAGACAAATCCACCGTCGATCCAACAATTTGAAAGCCGGTAAATACCGGAACATTAAAACCACGAAAACCAAAAAACAAGCCTGATATGAGATAACTTATGACAAATACGGCCAAAATGATGAGCGAAACGAACATATACAGTGTCAGCAGCTTGCTCAGCAGTATTTTCCACCGCCTGACCGGCCGAGTTAGCAACATTTTTATCGTGCCTGTTGTCCGTTCTCCTGAAACCAGGTCCGAAGCAATAGCCATGATCAACAACGGAACGAACAGATTTATGGAATTATCCATAAACTCTCTGGTAAAAGTGACGCCACTCGGCTCATTAGGATTCACGTCATTTTCCAGATAATATTGCATCTGTTGCACAAAGACCCGGCGGTAGGTCTTCCATTCCTCGGGAACCCTATCGCTGCCGAGCGAGTTTTGGTTATCAGTAATGGCCTGACGCAGTTCCAGACGCCAATCGTTACCGAATTTTTCGCGATTGTTTTCTGCCACTTTCATCTGAGCGTACGTAAAAATCGGCACAAGCACAAGCAAAACAAGTAAAATGACATAAAATCGTTTCTTCTTGATAATTTTCAGGGTTTCATTTTGTACGAGCGGTAAAATATTATTCAAGTATCTCACCTTCCGTCATTTTCAGGAATAGTTGCTCCAGTGTAGGATTGATTTTGGTTACACCTTTAACGGAAATACCGGAAGCTGTCATGTGTGCGACCAGCTCCGCAATATGCTCTTCGTCCATTTCTGTAAAAATAGCATCGACTCCGCTACCTGCAACAATGCTGTCATCAATTAATTCATCGGCGTTCGTAATGATTTGCACATACGGAGAATTTTGCAATAGGGCAAGGCCCTGATCGCGGGGCTCCAGCTGCCAGACAGCCATGTGCGAGTGAGTTTCAACCAGTTCCCGTACCCCACCAACAGCTAGCACCTTGCCCCGACTTATAATTGCCACACGATCACATAGCAGCTGGATCTCGCTAAGCAAATGGCTGGAAACAAATACAGCCATGCCTTCGGCCGCTAACAAACGGATAAAAGCTCTCATCTCTTTGATTCCCTTGGGGTCTAGTCCGTTCGTCGGCTCATCCAAAATGAGTAGCTTCGGTCTGCCGAGCAAGGCTTGAGCTATGCCAAGACGCTGACGCATCCCCAGTGAATATGTACTTACCTTATCATGGATGCGACGATCGAGCCGAACCAACTCAACCACCTCGCGAATGCGCTGTTCATCTACACCAGGCTGCATCCGGGCAAAATGCTCTAAATTTTCCCATCCTGTCAGGTAGCTGTACACTTCTGGATTTTCCACAATAGAACCAACATGCCGTAAAGCCTGCTCAGGGTCACGATTTACATTATGACCGCATACGGTTATTGTCCCTTCAGTAGGCTTAATTAAATCGACCAGCATACGAATAGTCGTCGTTTTTCCAGCTCCATTGGGGCCGAGAAATCCGAAAATTTCACCTGCGCGAACGTCGAATGTTACATCATGAATGATCATTTTGCGTTTAATACGTTTCTTAACATGCTGAACAGAGAGCACGATTTCATTATTGCTGCTGTCTCTGTCTGCGCTACCAACCTGATTGGAGGAGTGAAGACTGGACATTGCATCTGTGGATGTCGAATCTTGGGTCACGCCAGCCTCGGTCTTGTCGGCAGATTGGATGCTCATTACTTGTTCCCTCCCTTTTTCGCTTCTGCAGGTTGGCTATTTGTAGACTGTTGTTTAGGATTTACATGATCGGTATCCTTCGTCGCGGTAACAGCAAACCCTTGTGCGATACGTTCAGCGATGGCCTGATAGCCCTGTCCGTTGGGATGAAAATGATCGGATGATAAATAGACGGGCAAATTTTGCTCGAATAAATCGAAAGTTGGAACCAGCGTCATGTTACTGTTTTGGTTGGTAATTGCCATGGCCGCCATATTCCATTCGGTTACCACAAGATTACCGGGAATTTTCATTTCCTGCAGATCACTGAATGGATTATACAATCCAACATAGACAATTTTAGCATTCGGATTGATTTTTCCTACCTTTGTCAGCACCTTTTGCAAACGTTTGGCTGCATCAGGCAGAGCTTTGCGCAAACCACTGAGTGTAGGTGGCTCTTTGCCGGTTTGAGCCGCCTGCGCGCCCTGAAATAAATCATTACCGCCAATCGAAACTATAATCACATTAGCCTTCTTCAGTACATAAGACACACCAGGCTCATCCAGCTTGGTTAATAGTCCTTGAGTCGTCAGTCCATTAATCCCCAGATTATTTATGAGCTGAGCTTTATGTCCCTCCTGATTATTTAACAAAGTCACCGACCGGCGCACAAAACCACTTCCGGAGTCATCCCCCGTTCCTTTGGCTAGCGAATCGCCAATGGCAGCTACGCGCAACTCTCCCGTTTGAGCAGTAGCCGATGGTGCAGTTTGTGTCTGCGATGAACCGGATTGTACAGGTTGAGTACTTACCAATGGCTCTGGAGCCGTGATACTTCGTACTGCTGCAATAAATCCGTACAATAATAGCAGTGTGGCGGCAATGGAAACGGAACCGACAGACCGCCAAATCCATTTTGATGAATTCACTCGTGTTCCCTCCTGATAGCTTAGTGAAATAAACATAAAGCTTCTCCTGTCATTTTGCAAATAAACCGTTCTGGTTCAAGCGAAAATCAAGGTTTAGTATCCCTTATATAAATTTCCATAAACATACTGAAAAAGGATGGAAAACTCCCATCCTTCTGTCATACTTTTTGTGCGAATATCCCTTCTTATCACATCAGCAGTCAGACGAAAGAAACTATTTGCTATCAGGGATGAAACTTCTAATCCATTGTCCAAAACTACCCGGATTTCGGCTTTGAATCAGTACCGTTCCTTCACCGCGAAAACGACATACAAGAGCTTCCCCACTCGTTACGCTGGACAACCAGCCTTTAGATGCCTTTTCAATTCTATAATCCATATAATCCGGCCATGCCACTAGATGAGCATTATCAATAATACGCTCCTCTCCTGGCGCGATATAAATGGGGTGAATGGCTCCATATGAGGATAGGAATACTGTGCCGCGGCCACTGATTTCTACAATAAAAAAACCTTCACCGGAGAATAAACCTTTCATCAGGTTTTGCATTTTGGTACTAACCTCAATCCCTTCCGTACAGGCCAAAAAACCGTCCTTTTGGACCAACAGCCTGTACGTGCCATCCAGTTCCACTGCTTGTACATCACCTATGCTTGCAGGGGCTAGCAGTACTTCAGCGGGTCCCCGGGCTGCTCTCAGCTCTTGAAAAAAGAATTTTTCTCCGCTCAGCATTCTGCCTAAACCACGTAACAGCCCACCGTCTACCGTCCCCTTTATATCTACACTGGAAGACATGGAAACCATCGCTCCCATTTCTGCTTTAATGGTTTCTCCGGGGTTCAACTGCACCTTAAGCATAGCAAAAGCACCTTCATGCACGATTTCGTAGCTCATTTGTTCACCTAGCTTTCCAAAAGTAGTCTGTTATCCATTCAGCTTACTGTCATCATACTATAAGCACGTCCCTTATGTCTTTTCTGGTATAGAGCAATGATTTATGCCTGAAGTGACATGAGCGACATAAAAAAGACCCGCTGAACGTTGTCAGCGGGTCTTTACATTACGTACGTCACTATCTTTTTATAAACAGAAATGACGTTTAGAACGTTTTCTCTATCAACTTAGTTACGTGTGAACTCTTGTACCCAATATCCATTGTAGTAAGCCACACCGATTTGTGTATATTCTGCCTTCAAGATATTTTCACGATGTCCCTGGCTATTCATCCAGGCCTTCATCACTTCTTGTGGTGTTTTTTGTCCCATTGCAATATTCTCACCCGCATACGTATAAGTTACACCGAATTTTTTCATCATATCAAAGGGTGAACCGTAAGTCGGAGATGTATGGGAAAAGTAATTGTTCGTGCTCATGTCCTTCGCCTTCGCTAAGGCTACTTCTGTAAGCTTCGCATTAGATGTGAGGGGCTTCAGACCTTTTTGACTGCGCTCATTGTTTACAAGCTTTACAACCTCAGCTGCAAATTGAGACTTGCTGAGTTGTGCATTAGAATCTGTAGACTGACCTGCACCTGAATTGGTGTTTTGTGTTTGGGTCTGTTGCTTGTTAACAGACTTTGAAGCCTTTTGGTTACCCTGATTCGTCGTTTGCTTGCCAGAAGAAGGATTTGCTGTTTTTGTTTTAGCCTTGTCCTTTTCAGAATAATCCTTAATGACCGTCTTTGTTATTGTCGTCGTCCCGTTGGACATATTGACTGTGTATCCGTTATTTTGAAACCACTGTTGTAATTGAGCAGATAAATCGTCAGCTGGTGAAGCTGATGCCGGAACGATGAATCCTGCGGATAAAATGGCGCTTAGGCTTCCCATCACCAGTGTTTTTTTCAACATATTCTTCATTTCGTCATCTCCTTGTTGTATAAGTGCCTTGGTGTGAACGTCTCAGGTTACAACTTTGTAATCTTTACTCTAGCAGTATATCATGTTTTATAGCATCATCAATGGTATAAAAGTTGGAAAAAAAATAGTCCTGCTCGGCAATGGCGAACAGGACGAAGTTAAAAATAGTGAGGCTTTAAGTATTAGATTGTTTGTTGCAAGCTGATTATCTAAGCTTTTTGCTGAAACGGTAGCCTTGCTTCTCAAAGCCGATTCGGTTGTAGAAAGCACGGGCCTCTACTTGTTTGATGCGGTTATTCGCTCCAGTAATGAATAAATGATAGCATCCTTGCGCACGCCCCCACTCCTCACCACAAGCAACCAACCGCTTGCCAATGCCTTCGCCGCGATACTCCCCGCTCACGACCAGCATGGTGATTTGTACAGCAGGATCAGGATAGGCCAGGCTTTGAGCCGTATGCATGCCGATTACTCCGACTACACGACCATCCATTTCTGCAACCATCATATTCGCTTGACTGTCCTCCTGCGCTGTTCCCATAACTTCTTTCATAACACCACAAGTCATCGGGTATCCGACTTCTCTGAGTAGTCCAGTTACGGCTTCACAATCGCCAAGCTCTACGGAACGAATTGTCAGTACTGGAATCATCACACTGTTAGACATGATTTACCTCCACTTTCAGCATATTGGCAGCTTCTTTGGCTGTCTTCCGTGCTGTTTCCACATCTTCTGCAGCGCTAAGCGCTACAGCCATCCGGCGTCCCGGCTTGGTTTCAGGCTTCCCGAACACTCGCACCTGTGTCCGGGGTAGCAATAGTGCATCATGCAGACCGCTTATTGCGAAATCGCGCGTAGCCACTTCTGCCTTTAAGGTAGCTGAAGCTCCTGGTGTAAGCAGCGTGACGGATGGCACCGGGAATCCGAGAATTGCCCGTACATGAAGCGCAAATTCAGACAAATCCTGCGTAATCATGGTCACCATACCTGTATCATGCGGACGCGGGGATACTTCACTGAATATGACGCTATCAGCCGTTAAAAACAGCTCTACGCCAAACAATCCGTAACCACCCAGTTCATCCGTAATCGTACGGGCAATGTCCTGCGCCTCCGAAAGCTGCTTGTCCGTCATGCCATGAGGCTGCCAGGATTCGACATAATCCCCATCTTTTTGAATGTGGCCAATCGGTGGGCAAAAAGTCGTGCCTGATTCCGATCTGACGGTCAATAAGGTGATTTCGCTCTCAAACGGGACAAAAGCTTCAACAATGACACGTGTCGTTTTGGCACGTGCGCCTTCCAGCGCCGTATTCCAGCAGGATTCTGCGTCTTCGAGTGTCCGGCATACAGACTGCCCTTTACCCGACGAACTCATTAAGGGTTTGACCACGCATGGCGTGCCCAGCTCTTGAACCGCCGACCGTAACTGCTCAAAATCATCTGCAAAACGGTAGGCAGCAGTCGGAAGCTGTAATTTCTCGGCAGCCAACCTGCGGATACCCTCACGGTCCATCGTAAGACGAGCGGCCCGTGCCGTTGGTACTACGTGAAATCCCTCTTGCTCTAATTCTTCCAAAGCACCCGTAGCAATAGCTTCGATTTCAGGTACAATTATGTCGGGCTGTTCCTTGCGAATTAGTGCCTTCAACGCCTCAGCATCCTGCATATCCAGACAGTGAGAGCGATGGGCCACCTGCATTGCTGGAGCCAGCTCATAGCGATCTACAGCAATACATTCCACGCCAAGCCGCTGAGCTTCAATAATGACTTCTTTTCCCAATTCGCCGCTACCCAGCAGTAGCATCTTCTTAGCCTTGGCAGAAAAAGGAGCACCCCACATCTTGAACTCTTCCCCCTCTGACGATATTGCTCTGATCTCTTTTCATCTTTATTTTCAGGGTTTAGCTCCAAGAATGCAATAGTGCTCGGCATTTTAATTTACAAAAAACACGATTTTTTGATCTTTTTTTTTACAAAAATCTGAACTGTGCTTCCACCAGCCCCCGATATATTCCATGTTTTTTCATCAATTGTTCATGATTACCACTTTCTTGGATCTCCCCATGGTCCAGTACAACGATATGATCAGCATTCCGGATGGTGGACAAACGGTGAGCGACCATAAAAGAAGTTCTGCCTTCCAATAGAACCTGAAGGGCCTCCTGAATTTTCAACTCCGTTTCTGTATCAATGCTGGCTGTGGCCTCATCCAGAATAAGAATTCGCGGATTAGCCAGTAAGGCACGGGCAAAGGATAAGAGCTGGCGCTGACCCATGGACAGCATCCCCCCACGCTCCTCTACCTCTGTTTCATAGCCATCTGGCAAATGAACAATAAATTCATGAGCATTGACCGCCTTCGCAGCCGCTTCAATCTCCTCATCCGTTGCATCCAAACGGCCAAATCGGATATTATCACGTATCGTTCCCGAAAAAATAAATGTATCCTGAAGCACGATGCTAATCTGGCTGCGTAAGCTCTCCACTGTGACATCTCGCACATCATAACCGTCAATAGTAAGTCGCCCTGACGTAATGTCATAAAAACGGCTGAGCAAATTAATAATTGTACTTTTACCTGATCCAGTATGACCTACAAGCGCTATAGATTGACCTGCCTTGACAGAAAGATTAATACCTTTAAGCGCCTGACGTCCCTTTTCATATTCAAAAATGACTTTATCAAATTGAATATCACCCCGAATAGGCGGCAAGGCTTTTGCTCCTGGTTTGTTTGCAATATTCGGCTGTTCATCCATGAATTCAAAAATTCTTTCTGACGAAGCCATCGCAACCAGGAGCTGATTATACATTTGACCTAGCCGATTAATCGGCTCCCAAAAGTTCCCTACATAGTTGGCAAATGCAACCAGCAAACCCACCGTCAGCTGATCTGTCTGAATTAAATGCGCTCCAAACCAGAACAGCACAAGCGTACCTAATCCTCCGGTAATATCAATAAGTGGGCCAAAGACCTGATTCATGGCAGAAGCCTTATCCCACGATTTTTTACTGGAGCTGTTCATATCGTCGAAATAAGCCATGTTTTCCTGCTCCTGCGTATACGCTTGTGTCACACGAATTCCCTGAATAGATTCATTCAAATGAGAATTGATACGCGAGTTCTTCATGCGTACTTCTTGCCAGGCGCGACGGATGCGTACTCGTAGCTTGGTCGAAATCAAAAACATGATCGGAACAGTCACAATCACTGCCAAACCGAGCTTCCAGTTAATAAGCAGCAAAATGACAATAATTCCGAAAAGCTGTACGCAGTCAATCAGGACGTTCACTGCACCATTCGTAAATAAATCCTGTAGCGAGTTAATGTCATTCGTTACACGTACTAATACAGAACCCGCTGGTCTTTTATCAAAAAAGTTGAAGGAAAGCTTCTGAATATGCTTGAACAAATCTTCACGCAAATCGTAAATAACCCGCTGACCAATAATATTGGTGAATTTAATACGGTACGTGCTGGCTGCCCATTGGATTAAATATAACAAGAGCACGGCACCCGTGATGAGCAACAATAACTTTACGCTAGGTAGTGCAGGCGATGCAGGAGCAATGGCCTTGTCAATAGCCAGACTGATCAAATATGGAACCGTCAGCTTAGTAATCGTGCCTAGAATCATCATGACCAGAAGAATCGGCAGAATCTGACGGGCATAAGGTTTCATGTATGCTAGCAAACGTTTGAATTCCGCCCAGTTAAACGGTTTATCAATAACCTCATCATCTTGATAGACAAAGCGCTCATTGGTCGGCTTCTTTAACGGTTTGGCTTTTTCTACTGGAATATTCATGGTCTCACCTGCCCTTCGGATACACCGTCTGGAGCCTCCGCTATGTAATCGGCGTATTGAATATGATACACATCTTGGTATGGACCTGGAGTAGCAATGAGCTGTTCATGTGTTCCACGTTGGACGATTCGTCCTTCCTCAAGCACCACAATTTCATTGGCATGACGAAGCGAGGAGATTCGGTGAGCTATAATAAACGTTGTGCGTCCACGCATGACCTCTTGAAAACCGGACTGAATTTCATGCTCCGTCTCCATGTCGACCGCACTGGTAGCATCATCCAGAACCAGAATTTTTGGATTTTTGAGTAGTGCGCGTGCGATGGCAATCCGTTGTTTCTGCCCTCCGGACAGTCCCAATCCACGTTCACCGACGACAGTGTCGTAGCCAAGCGGTAATTCAGTGATGAATTCATGCGCCTGAGCCAGCTTGGAAACGCGTATGATGTCATCCATACTGACATGACTTAATCCATATGCAATATTGTTGCGTATGGAGGACGAGAACAGAAACGTCTCCTGAAACACGGAAGAAATTTGAGCACGTAAATCACGAATTTTCAAATGACGTATATCCGTCCCATCCAGCTTGATGCTGCCTGCATTCACATTGTAGGCTCGCATGAGTAGTTGAATTATGGTCGACTTCCCGGACCCTGTTCCTCCTAAAATCCCAATGACCGATCCCGGTGGCGCATCCAGATTGATGTCAACAACAGCAGGTAGCTTATTTCCGTAAGCAAAGGTAACATGTTCAAACGTCACATGTCCCTTCACCTGATCGGCGTTGAGTGTAAGTGCATTAGCTTCATCAGTTACATCTACAGACTGGTTTAGCAACTCCAAAACCCTTTCACCGGAAGCTTTGGACTGCGTATAGTTATTGATATGAAAGCCAATGCTCCAGATGGGACCGATAATATACCAAATTAAGCTAAAGAAGGCGACGAGTTGCCCCAAGGTCATTGACTTCTGTATAACCAGATATCCACCCATCCCCAGGAGAAGAACCACACTGACCGAGGCAATCAGTTCCATCGCGGGGAAAAATCGACTCCATAAGGAAGCAGCCTGAATTTGGTTACTTTTGTACTGCTCATTACGTACGGAGAATTTTTCAACTTCATAGGATTCGCGAGCAAAAGATTTAACGGTTCGCACACCTGTAATATTTTCTTGTACCGCTGTTGTCAGGGCGCTGAGAGCAATTCGCATTTCCTGAAAGGTGGGATGAATCCGTGATTCAAATTTGAATGTGACGAAGAGTAGCAATGGCATGCTGATCATCGTAAAGAGGGTGAGCTGCCAATTAATATACAGCATCATGATAGAGCCGAATACGACCATCAGTAGCACATTGAGGAGCTGGGCAAAACCAAACCCGATAAAGTTGCGGATCGCCTCCAAATCCCCCGTCAGACGGGACATAAGATCCCCCGTTTTGGCAGTGTCATAATATCTGAAGGACAAAAATTGCAGCTTTTCGTAACAGGCATTGCGAAGTCGATACGCCAAGTAGTTACCTAGCCGTCCACCAAAAAAACCATGTAAAAATTGCATAAACCCTTTGATGATCACGACTCCCAGTACAGTCAGAGCCAGAACCGGAACTTTCTCGAAGTCACCGGGAATGATAGCGTTATCAATGAGCCGTTGGAGCAGGTTCGGATACACCAGTCCAAGGGCCGTCGCTATCGCAAGGCATAGAATGGAAAGAAATAGATAATGTCTCCTCTCTCGAAAAAAAACTTGCAGTTGCCTGAGCACTTCCATGTCAAGTCCCTCCATTAGTTGCACGACGTTGTTATATGGCTTAGTGAAGTTTACCATCCGTGTTCCAAGGCGGCAAAGAGGATAACGGGCCGTTTTCAGGCAGGTTCGCAATTGGTAGGTGATTAGACAAATTAAATCGCTTTCTTATCATTGAATATGGCTATTTCCTCAGTTTTCCTTTCTTTTTGAAGTATGCTTAAAACACCGGATTGTCCCGCAACCCGGTGTCCTGACCTTAAAGCAACCGTGAACATATTTATATGGACTCTAAATTCGCAAGCTGATCAGCAAGCTCTTCCCAAACTTGTGGCTTCTCACCGCCCTTAAGTGCGTGCTCCATGCCACGAATTGTCTCCAGCATTTGCTCTCGTAGCTGTGCTTTCTGCCACGTTTGTTCCTCTTGCATCATAGCAACGTAAAAAGAAGACAATCGTTCTCGCTGCTGATCCACAGCTTCCCCGATTAGCTGGCGTAATATGGCTCCAGTCTAATTTGTAAATTCGCACGCCCCGTCCCTTCAAAAAATAGCTTTGGATTTTTAAAGCTATTCCAATAATCCTTCCACTGAATGGACTCCTGCAAGGAAATATCCATCAGTTCGGGAACAGCCCATTCTCTGAATTCAGGAACTGTACAATCTAATCCATTCAACTGATGGTTCATGTGATCTACGCACTGTTGGATAGCCTTACGCACTAAAGCTTGCCCGGTTTTTTCCAGTCTGAGTGTGGTTGCTAGCAATTCCTGAGACAGCTCCAGTTCGATCAATCGCAGCAGTTCACGACCACAAGATGCAAAAGCCGAACGAAGATCACCTACTCCTTCACGCAGAACAGATGGATGAAACGCTTCTGCCATAAATTCACCCGTTCGGTAGGCTAACCTTTGACGTACATGATACAGCAGTTCATCGGTTTCGTCCGACAACACAGATCCACCATTGCTACCAGTCGAACCAAGGAGCACCTCCTCCAGCTCCCTACGGATTCGATTTAATTGCTCTATTCGGATCTCTCGCTCTTCAGCGCTGTACCGAGCATCAGCAGCATGTTGTTCTATTCGGTTCCGCAGCCGTCCCAGCTCCTGCATAGCAGCTGCAATGGACAAACCTGCCAGCTCTTCGGCTGCAAATGCCGAAAAATCATCTTCAAACGCATCAAACCGTGAAACTGAACGCAGCGAAAGCTCTCCCCGCTCGGCTGCTTCCAACGCCAGCATGCTGGAAAGCGGATAAATACGCGGCTTGCGGATTCCGTTCGCTTGAAGTTGTTCCTGTACATGCTGAGTCACAGAATGTAATTCTTCTTCAGAAGAAGCCAAATCAGATGCGTTGACAATAAAAAAATGTCTGATCCAGCGCCAATGTCTCTTTGACTCGGCCCAATTGATTTAAGAACTGTCGGTCCCCTTGTGTAAACGCATGATTATAATATGTCACAAATACAAGGGCGTCTGCATGCTTCATATAATTGAAGGTCACGCCCGTGTGCCGCGCATTCACAGAGTCGGCACCTGGCGTATCTACTAGCACGATGCCTTGACGAGTCAAAGCGCAATCATAGTAAAGGTCTATATGCTCTACGAAGCATGATTTACGCTCGGATGCGACAAAATCCCGATACTGTTCTAAATTCACCTGAAGCTGTTGTCCTAGCAAGCTTTCAGCTTCTTCCCATCCAGCTGCTGCAGCCTTCAAAAAGCTGTAATGAGGCCTTCCCGCAGGATGAATGCCTTCCGGTGATAACGCATTTACGGCTTCTTGCCAGCCCACGGACGCTGGCTCTCCCAATCCTAATAACCGAAAAGAGTATTTAAGATCTTCCCGTAATGCGTCCACTGATTTCATGTGGACGTCAGCCGTGGCATGGCGCTCATGACTTGTAGGCGCCATAATGCGGTTAATCGCTGCTGTCGTCGGATGCGGCGATACGGGCAACACCGCTTCGCCCAACAAAGCGTTGGCAAAGCTGGACTTCCCGGCGCTGAACGCTCCGAATAGCGCCAATGTAAAGCGCCCGTCCTCCAGTGCGGCGGCACGCGCATGTAAATCCCGAACAGCCGCTTGCATGGCAGGGTACGGGCTTATTAATGCAGCGGCGGCCTTCAATCGTGTCGCTGCTGCATCCAGTCGAGTACGGCGGCCCCCGGCGGCAGACCGCGCTGTCGTCGTGCTTGCTTGTGACTGCACCGATCCGTTGCGCGAGCCAGCAATGTCTGGACGCACGGCACCAGTTGATGCCGTACCTGTCGGGGCAGCAGCGGCGGTCTCAGCCGCAGGAGCAGGCGTGCCCACCCGGGGCAACCCGCCAGGCGCGGAAGCCTGCGGCAGCAAGCTACGCAGCAGGTTGGCGTGCGAAGCTGAGGCTTGCACGCGAGTGCTGTAGCGGCTCGCCGCGTCCGCCTGCGCCAGCAACGCTGTGCGCGCATCCGCGAGAGCCTCACGGTGGGAGTTGACCCGAACCGCAAGCTGGGCCAGCAGGCGGTCTACCAGCGCCAACGCCTTACGGCGGCAATCAGCGGTCACAGCAGCGCGTAGGTCCTTGCAATAGTTCAACGTGTACTCAGGAGACAAAGCATTTTCCTTTACTGTCTGCTCTACCAGTTGCCGATCCATTACAGGGCGGATGTCATCCAGCTCCTGCTCCATCGCGGCGGTCCACAAACCTTGACCTTCTCCCCATGACCTCAGTAACTCACGCACATGTGGCAACAGCTGTCCCTCCACCTGATCAGCCAGCATCTCTGCCAGCCGATCCAAACGGCGCTCCTTTTCTCGCTCTGTCTTGCCTCCGGCAAACCATAACCCTGTTTTAAAGCCCGGCTTACGGCTCTCTAAATATTCGCCAGCCGCTTCACGTAGCTCCGCAGGCGTGAGATGAGCATGTTCCAGTAGATGATCCAGCTCTTGACGAAGCCGTTTATGCTCCTGCTCTGGAAGCATCCTCCAGTGTTCATCCTCTTGCTGTAAGGCCTTCTGCTCTATGTCCAGGCGCAAAATGGCCTCTTCTCCACCTGCTTCTTTGAGCAGTGCGTTCAGTTCCTCTTCTTCAGCGGCCTGCACCGTCTCCACATGCTGCTCTACCAAATGGTGCATAGAAGACACTAAACTATAAGCCAAAAGCTCTGCTTTGCGCTCCAGCAAATTCGGAATCAAGCACGTCAACTGCTCCCACTGATTCCAGGGGTGATTCTGTTCCTTCAAGGAAGTAAACAGAATGTCCGTGTAATGTACCTGCCAGGCATGAAAGCTGCTTTCCACCTCATTACGATAACGTGTAAAGGATAGCTCCCTCTCTCGGTGCTTATCAATTTGATTGATGATCAAATATAATGGCTTGCCCCAATCCGACAAACTTTTGGCAAAAGACAAATTATTTTCAGATTGGACATGATTGTAGTCCATCACATAAAAAACAATATCAGCCCAATGTAAAGCTGAATGTGTCGCCATCGCGTGTCCGTGGTCTGTGGAATCTACGCCGGGTGTATCCAGCAGCACTCCTCCACCAGATAATATCGGTATATCCTCCCATACTTCAACTGATTCATAGGCTCCACCATTTTTACAATACTCAGCAAGCTCGGACATGGAAGCTTCCACGATTTCCGGCTCCGGGTTTTCTACCGATCGGGCTGGATGAATAAGCACTCTCGGACGTCCATGACGGATGGACACTACATTAGCGCTTGTAGGCACCGGTCCAGATGGCAGAACGGTTTTACCGCACAGACTGTTAATCAAGCTCGATTTACCTGCTGAAAAATGTCCACAAAAGGCAATGGTTAGCTCTTGCGCATGCGCTTTTTCCATTAAATCCACTAGCGCCCTCGCTCCCGCTTCATCCCCTGCTTTACGCAAGTTATCCTGTATCTGTTCTATCGTATTCAACCACTTTTCCGCATCTCCTGTAATCGTTTGCATCATAAGCTACGGTTTCACTCCTTGTTTCTTATCTGCACCAAATAGCTATATTGTAGCATTCCTAAGCCACTGTGAGAATCATCACATTAAAAAAAACTAAAAAAAAGCGCTCCCTGCCTGTACCTGGCTTTCGGGAACGCGTTCTTGTAAATGGCAAACCATAAGTTTATTTTATAATGTCCAAAACAGATCATTACAGTAATGCTTCAATATATTCTTCCATATCCAGAGGGTCTGTCGTTGCTTCAAATCGTTTGACCACTTTCCCGTTCCGATCAATCAGGAATTTTGTAAAATTCCATTTGATCGAATCTCCTGGTAAGTACTCAGGATGACGCTCATGAATTAAAGGAATAAGTATTTTGGCAACCGAATGTGTTTCATCAAGGCCCTCAAAGGGCAACGACGAAGCAAGATATGTAAACAACGGGTGAGCCTGCTCATCACGTACATTCACCTTTTGGAACATGGGGAATGCGACCCCATAATTCAGAGTACAAAATGTTTGCACACTTTCATTGGAATCCGGCTCTTGATCGGCAAATTGATTGCATGGGAACCCGAGAATCACCAAGCCTCTATCCTTATATTGATCATATAGACGCTGCAAATCCTGATATTGAAATGTAAAACCGCACTGGCTGGCCGTATTTACAATCAACACTACCTTATCTTTATAATCACTAAGGGTGATCTCCTTGCCGTTCATCGCAATGGCTGAATAATCATAAATGCTCATTTAAGAAACTCCTCTGAAAATGTAATTGAAGATTTCATATTTAAATATGTGAAATCATCCATATCCAGCGTTTTATGACAGTCTTCAAGGTTCGTGTAAATATGCGCCTGCGGGCTGGTTAGACCAGCCGAGCCGCCTATACCGGAACATGCAACGCATGTCGTCCGCTAATTACACTTAATTAGCTGCAGTCTCAAGTACTGGCAGCAAAATTTCAAATACTTGACCATGCTGTAAGATCGTAATTCCACGGGATTTATCCTTCATTACGACCACTTCTGGTTTTTGTGACATACGCTCCAGGTAATGCTCAGGTACATCACCAGAATGACTAACTGTGATTCCCTCTAGCTCGCGCTCTTCGTTTTCAGCAAACTCTGTTGTTACAATTTGCTCAAAAATATCGGAGAACGCCTCAAAATTATCTGTATATACCGAAATGCACTTCATTACTCTTCATCCTTTTCTACACATAAATGGTTAAACCCTCTATTACCTTTATAGGTCTTTCGGGTCTTTAAGCTCTACGTTTCTTATCTTTTCTGATAAGAGACGTTTTCATACGTTTCTTGCCTTCCCTGCACACATCCAGCAATGGACATACCTGACATTGAGGGTTTTGAGCTTTGCAATGGTAACGCCCGAAAAAAATGAGCCGGTGATGGGTCACAGACCATTCATCCTAGGTACCCTTTTCATCAGCTTTTTTTCCACCTCAAGCACTGAATCATCCCACCCGGCAAATCCGAGCCGTTTGGAAACGCGCTCTACATGCGTATCTACCGCAATAGCTGGTACATCAAAGGCAGTAGATACTACGACATTAGCCGTCTTGCGGCCAACACCGGGTAGCTTGACCAGTTGATCATGCTCCGAAGGTATCTCTCCCCCGTACTGGTCTATTAAAATCCGGCAGAGGTTATGAATATGCTTGGCCTTGTTTCGGTACAAGCCGATTCTACGAATATCCTGCTCCAGTTCCTCAAGAGGAACAGCCAAATAATCCTCAGGTGACTTGTATTTATGAAACAGGTCTGCCGTTACTTTATTGACCATCTGATCGGAGCATTGAGCAGACAATAACACGGCAATCGTTAATTCAAAAGCATTGTCATGGTTCAGCTCACAATGGGCATCCGGAAACATCGTACCGATGGTGTCCAATATATGACGTGCGGTTGCTGCATTCACGGAAATCCTACCTCCTAGCAAAAAAAACGTCTTGATACGGGATAGCCCGCATCAAGACGGTCACTCTAAATAATCATCCGGAAAGAAACGAATACTATTTGTGCATGACTGCCTGCATAGGCGAGAAATACACTCCTATATTATCATTATCTGTCACAGATTGCACGTGAAAAGTGTGTAAATTCTCAAGAAATTTTCATACAGTCTGATCGATTAGCGGCTCATTGGATGCTCCAAATCTACATGTCCCATTAAGGACTCCAGAGATTGACCATCTACGAGCAAATCCAGCGTTTTGACTTCCTTGAATTGGAACATCGTTTTCTTCAAAGCATCGATAGCCAATTCCTCGCCGCCAGCTCCCAATCGAGCCTCATCCGGCAGGGAAATATCAAAGGTTAATGCACCGTTATCCAATTTGATCTTATGCACGGTAATTTTCTCGGACCACAACGGAATCAGAGCAGAATCACCGCTCTTTTGTAGAGCTTCAAACGCTTTTTGGAATTTTTCCAGCTCGCTTGGATAGGTAATTTCCTTTTTCTGTTCTTTTAAGCCGTTCTCTTGTGTATCCGTGTAGTACACCGTGATCTGCTGTGTTTGACGATCTCCTGACTTTTCCGTGTCTGTCTTGGTCTTTGTAGGCTCCGTCGACGGAGATGCAGGTGTTTGACTCGCTCCATTATTTTCAGCAGACTGAGCTGATGGATCAGGGGTCGTCTGTTCGGGTGTACTATTTTGTGCAGCTGAAGTTTGTGTTTCCTGAGATGGAGTCGCAGGAGCCGATGTTTGCTTAGAGGCACACCCTGCACCTGCAATGGCAAACAGTGCCAGCAGACCTGCAATTACGATTTTTTTGTTCATATGTCTGTCCCCCTCCTTACTTGACGTTGGCAAGCGATTTGTTGAAGATTTATTTTACGTCGAGATACTCTGTGATTCCATCTGCAATCCCTTGAGCCACCCGGTTTTGAAAATCTTCATCAAACAGTGTTGCTTCCTCTTTTGCATTACTCAGATATCCTACTTCAAGCAAAACAGCTGGCATCGTCGTTTCCCGAATTACATGGAAATTCCCATAACGAATGCCTCGGTCTGTCAGACCCGTCGCAGGAGCAAAGTACTTATGCATAACGTTGGCGAACGCTTTGCTTGCACTACGCTGGTAATACGTCTCTGTGCCGTTGGAAGCTGAGCTACCGCTACTGTTAGCATGAATGGACACAAACACGTTGGCTTTAAGATTTTCAGCCACTTTTACGCGCTGTTTAAGCTCCAAAAATGTATCATCGCTACGTGTTAACACAACCTCAAGTTTGGGGTTTTGTTTTAATATGCTTTCTACTTTCAGGGCCATCGCCAGGTTGAAGGTCTTTTCATAATTTTTTCTCGAAATACCAACTGCCCCGGAATCTTTTGCTCCATGTCCAGCATCAATAACAACGACCTTTTTACCATTGCTGTTAACCGGGGATGTCTGTGTGTCATCAGGCTGTGACCCATCCGGTAACGTTGCATCTGGCGTTGTATTCACTGAATCCTTGGAGGCCAGATCGACGATAACACGATTCGATCCATCATTATATGCGGTATAATTCATGGCATGTTTCAAATCAATAACAACGCGCACCGTTGATGGTTCCTTTTGGAATAAAGCATATCGGATACCGGACACATCCGCTTCATTCTCAATGTCCAACGAACCATTTAAGTTGCTATCCAGCTTCTGCTGATCTCCGAAATTGTCTGCAAACGCAGTCGCTGGCAAATCTACCACTACCCGATCGGGGCCTGTCATCGTAAACGCTTTCGGCTTGACGGCACTCGCTGTTGTGATCGTTAAGCGGTTTTGGCTGAAACTGACTCCCTGCACCTGTGTCACACCTGAACTCGCATTATTGGTTGGCGCAGTTACACTTCCTGTACCTGTACTGTTATTTCCGGACTTGGGAGGTGTAAATTCCCCGTTTCCAGACCCACTACTGCGGGTATATAATTTTACGGACTTGGAGCTGCTGTCCCATTTTACGTCCAGTCCCATTTGCTCGCCGATAAAACGAAGCGGTACAAGGGCATAATTGGAACGCAGCAGAGGCGAAGCATCCAGACTAATGTCGCTTCCATTGACAGTCGCCGTCTTACTTCCGATTATCATTCGGATCGAGGTACTGTCCTTCTCAATCGTTATGGTTCGCGCCTGCTGCTTCCATGTCACGTCATATCCCAAATTTTCAGAAATTACGCGCAGCGGAACCATCGTACTTCCGCCAATTACTTGTGCCTTAGCACCACTAGGGACACTTAACTGTTGATCGTCGAGATAGATTTGTGTTCCACTCGAAGCCGCATGTCCATAACCCGGAACCGCCCACATGAAGACAAATAATAACAACAAAAAACCAAATTTCTTCATTCGTCACCCTTCCATTCATAATTTTTTTGCCACATGCTCCGGTGCGGCGACCTGATATACGCGCTTATGTAATATCAGACAACCTTATAGACGTTATCTCACACCAAAAGTTGCGAATATATTCCATCATAACAGAAATATACGTGCCAAAGAACTATTTTTGTCGAATTTTGACTAAAAATATGGACCATTCGCTTCCCGTCAAAAGTCACGGTCCGTAAAATTAAAAAAGCTACTTTTCACCCTCATGAATTTCCATCAAAAGGTAAAAATAGCTTATATCACAAGCCTTCTTTAGTTGAATGTTTCAGTTATTCCTGTGCCTGTTCCAAGGTACTCCTTAAGGCCATCGACAATACCTTCGGCAATCTTCTGCTGTGTTTCTTCTGTGAACATGGCCGCTTCATTAGACGGATTACTAAGGTAGCCACATTCCAACAGTACAGCAGGCATTTGTGATTTTCTTGTCACCACATGGTTTGCCACCTTAATGCCATTATCCTTAAACTCAGTTGCTGCTACAAGATGCTTATGCATGATCGTGGCCAGGCTTAAACTTTCCTGACGTGCATAATAGGTTTCAGACCCATTAGCTTTTCCGTTATTGGAGGTCGGCATACTGTTACCATGAATGGAAACAAACACGCTGGCCTGTTGATTATTAGCGAGCTGTGGCCGTTCATCCAGTGTAGGATACGTATCTCCATTGCGAGTCAATACAATTTGAATGTCAGGATCATTTTGGGCAAGCTGCTGGACCTTTAACGCTACAGCCAATGTAAATTCCTTCTCATGTCGTCCAGTCACACTGCCTGCTCCAGGGTCCTTACCACCATGTCCTGGATCAATTACGACGATTCGCCGTCCTTCGACATACGTTGGTGCTACTATCTCTGGATTCACACTACGTTCACGCAACTGAAGGGTGATATCGCCTACGCCATTAGTCGAAAGATCGTAATCACGTGTCTGATTCAAAGCAATGACAATACGTGCTCCTCCTTTTGTTCCATCTGCAGGAGCAAATCTGATTTCCTGTACATCCTCACTGTCACTAATTGTCAACGCCCGCGTGCCATCCTTGCGAACCGGGAACGACTGGAGAAGATCTGCCGACAGTGAAGCCTCCGGTAAATCTACAACTATACGGTCAGGTCCCGTCATTTTGGATACTTTAGGAGTTAGATCTTTGTTCAGAGAAATCTTTAGCGTTTCACTCTCAAAAGAAATGTTTTGTACAAGCACCGCATTTGCAGTGGTCTGTTCTACATTTTGCTCCTTGGATGATGTTGACGGTACGACTTCCGTATGCTTGTCTGCTTCAACTGGATTTATTGTCGTCGCTGTGGCTGTAGACGTTTTATTTGTGCTTTTTGGACTCTGTGTTGACGTTTGCGACGGTTGTTGGGATTGAGCCTGTTTATTCGCTTGTTGAGTTGCAGTCTTCTGACTGAGATTTACGGATTTATTTTCATTATTCCAATCCACCTTTAACCCCATTTGCTCCCCAACAAAACGCAATGGAACCATGGTCGAGCTGCCTCGCAGCACAGGTGGTGCATCCAAACTAACTGTTTTTCCGTTCACATCAGCCGATGTACGGCCTACATACATAGACATATCGGTACTGTTTTTTTGTATTGAAATTTTATAGGCTTGAGGTTCCCACTTAAACTGATATCCAAGCTGCTCCCCAACCACCCTGAGCGGTACCATGACTTTACCATTGACCATTTCAGGCTTGGCATCTGCAGGCGCTTCCACCCTTTTGCCATCCAAAAACAATTCTGCTCCAGCCGCATTCACATGAGGGGAGGACGGCCACAACCAAATCAAAATAGCCGCTAATATCACCCAACCATATTTCTTCATCCTCATTCCCCTAACTTATATATGTATTTTTTGTGCTACTTACAGACATAGTCCTTCAACCATTTTACATTTACAATACCATGATGAGTCGAACCGTCAACCCCTTATTTACCAATTTATTTTCTAAACATGATAAAAGCCCGCAGGCAAAAGAGTCGCCAGTACGGGCTGTTTGTCTATCAAATAAATCAACTATATTTCTTCATAATGAAGCTGGACTGGAGATGAACATTATGCTCCTTGTTTCGCAGCACGTTTTTGCTCATAAGCCAGAATTTCAGACTCATGCTGGAGGGTCAAGCCAATATCATCCAAGCCTTGCAGCAGGAATTGACGGCGATGTTCATCCAGATCAAATTCAATACGCAGACCGTAATCGTCAGTGATCGTTTTTTCATTCAGATCTACGTTTAATTGGTAATTATCATGCTTCGCCGTACGCTGGAACAAATCCTCTACTTGCTCTTCAGACAGCTTGATCGGCAAAATACCGTTTTTAAAACAGTTATTATAGAAGATATCCGCAAAAGACGGTGCGATTACACAACGGAACCCATAGTCCATGATTGCCCACGGCGCATGCTCACGGGAGGAGCCGCAACCAAAGTTGGCGCGAGAGATCAGAACAGATGCCCCTGCATAACGAGGCTTGTTCGGTTCAAATTCAGGATTAATATTGCCCGCTTCATCAAACCGCCACTCGTAGAACAAAAACTGCCCAAAGCCTGTGCGCTCGATTCGTTTCAAAAATTGCTTAGGAATAATAGCATCCGTATCCACGTTCACCCGATCCACAGGCGCTACAATTCCTTTTAAAGTTGTGAAAGCTTCCATCGTTAATTCCTCCTCCGTATCCTAGCGGACAACTTCTTCCTGCTTGAATTTCCAATCCCGTACATCGACAAAATGTCCATGAATCGCCGCAGCGGCTGCCATTGCTGGAGATACAAGGTGAGTACGTCCTCCGCGTCCCTGACGACCTTCAAAGTTGCGATTAGAAGTTGACGCACAACGCTGTCCCGGTTGAAGCACATCTGGATTCATCGCAAGACACATGCTGCAACCCGCTTCGCGCCATTCAAATCCTGCTTCTTGAAAAATGACGTCCAGTCCTTCTTCTTCAGCCTGAATCTTCACACGACCCGAACCTGGTACGACGATTGCCGTGACTTTGTCAGAAACCTTGTAGCCTTTGGCTACCTCGGCCGCAGCGCGCAAATCTTCAATCCGACCGTTGGTACAGGAGCCGATAAACACGTAGTCAATCGCAATATCCGTGATCGGTGTGCCTGGCTTCAAATCCATATATTCAAGCGCTTTTTCAGCTGCTTTACGTTCGTTTTCTGTCGGCAATTCTGCCGGAATCGGTACGGTTGAGGAAATATCTGTCCCCATACCCGGACTGGTGCCCCAGGTTACTTGTGGTATCAAAGCATCGACGTCAAACTCCAGTACGACATCAAACTCGGCGCCTTCATCGGTGACAAGTGCTTTCCACTCAGCAACTGCTTGCTCAAAAGCAGCTCCTTGCGGCACATGCTCGCGTCCACGCAAGTAGTTGAAGGTCGTTTCGTCCGGTGCAATCATACCTGCTCTGGCTCCGCCTTCAATGGACATGTTGCACACTGTCATGCGCTCTTCCATGCTCAACTCGCGGATGGACTCACCTGTGTACTCAATAACATAGCCTGTAGCGAAATCTGTACCGTATTTGGCGATGACACCCAAAATCATGTCCTTTGCCGTCACACCAGGTTTGCGACGCCCTACGAAACGAACTTCCATCGTTTTTGCTTTTGCTTGCTGGAGACATTGCGTTGCCAATACGTGCTCTACCTCACTGGTTCCGATACCAAAAGCGAGCGCTCCGAACGCCCCGTGTGTGGAGGTATGGCTATCACCACAAACAATCGTTTTTCCCGGATGAGTCAGACCCAGTTCAGGCCCCATAACGTGAACGACACCTTGATCCACCGTATCCAGATCATATAGTGTGACACCGAAATCGCGGCAATTTTGAGTTAATGTATCAATCTGCTGCTTGGAAATCGGGTCCGTAATGTTGTAACGATCTTTTGTCGGTACATTATGATCCATTGTGGCAAACGTGAGCTCTGGACGACGCACCTTGCGCCCGCTAAGACGTAGTCCTTCAAACGCCTGCGGCGAAGTTACCTCATGTACGAGGTGAAGATCAATGTACAAAATACTCGGCTTGCCCGCTTCCTGATAGATGACATGGTTATCCCAAATTTTCTCGAACATGGTCTTTTTACTCATCAATATTCACCCCTGTGTTTTTCGAACCTAGTGGAGAGAAGCTGTACGGCTCTCTCTTGGATGTCAACAATATACCACGACGTGTCTGATTGGTCTAAGATATGATATCTATAGAAGTGATAGTCTTGACCTATAAGCGTGCTGGAGAAAATATTGAGGCAGGGAGTGAAGTTGGTAGGATAGAAAAATATATCCCCCTAGTTTTCTAACCAACATTTGCCCCGAGAGCTATGTATCTTGGAAGATTAACACACCAAAGGCCGAAGGTTATTTTTCCTTTCGACCTTTGGTATGACTCTATTTTTATATCATTATAGTTTTCTGTTAAACCTTGAGATTCAGTGTTTCTCCATATCGTACAACGTCAACTTCCGCTGACAGTTTACTTCAAATAGGTTCCCGTTTCTCCAATTCCACCACTGCCATTCAATACATATACCCTTGCATTTCCTTTACCGGAGCAAGTTAAGGTGATTTTGCCATCCGTAACGGTTTTGGAATCACCGGTCACTGCATCCACATAGGTTCCGTTCGGAATCCCGGAAAATGTTGCATTTCCTGAAATGGTGACCAACGCAAAACTGTCAATGCCTTTGGCGCTGTCGGTATATCTTCTTTTAAACGCAAGATTGCCCGTTACATTCTCTGTAGAATACTGGCCTTTTTGCAAGGCAGGAACAGCTCTTCTAATTAAATTTAGCTGTCTGATATGTTTCGCCAGAGGATGGTTGAGTGATTCCGCAAGCGTGCCAGTAGCGTTTGTGTATTTGCCATAATCTTGTACCATAACACTGCCTTCTATGTGATCCCCGTAATAAGCCCGTCCCGTTTTGCTTAACGGTGCGTTTGGACCCGGATCAATGACTGCCCCCTTTTGAAATTCAATTTCGGAGCCATAGAAGATGGCGGGTATTCCGCGGAAGGTGAACATCAGGTCAAGATTCTCGGCCCAAGTATCTTGTGTGCCCGCAAATCTTTGATTTTCCGGAGCCTGATCAGGCGCATAGTCATGCGAGTCGACATAGGTTACATTCCACGTAGCATCATTATAGTATTGGTCGCCACTTCTCATATTAAAGGCTTCATGCGCGGTCTTGAATGCCCAATGCATCGGGAAATCAATCACATCCATGCCCGATTTCCTCGAATAGTCAGGTGTATGATAGGTATTGCCGATTAAGAAAGCATTGTTCGAGGTTGGCTGTCCTGCTGTAGTAGAGTTATCCGCCCACTCTTGTTCAACCGACATTTTATTAGAGGCATAGTCATTTTTCCCATCGCCCGGATACGATTTTGAAGCCTTCCAAGTATAGAATGGTGTTGAGATCGCTGGAATTCCGCTGTTCCAAACATCTCTGTACCGGGTGGCTACTTCTCCAAAAACATAGAAATCCGAGCCTCCTCTTGTCTTCCAGGCAGGAATATAGTATTTATTGAAAATATACCGGCTCACATGCTTCACGGTATCGACACGGAAAGCGTCCACACCCATGTCTATATAGTGATTGTAAGTATCAATTAAATATTTGTTAACTGCAGGGTTTTCTGTATTCAAATCCACGCAATCTCCCGCTATCTGACCAGTCTGAACAGTATAGGATTCCCAGGAAAGACTTTTCTCTGTATGGTAAATGTTATTGTTCGTTTCCGTATTCTTCATTAGAGCGAGCCTTGCCTGATACTGCTGATCGGGTGTCATGGAATCATAGTTTGGCGGCAGCTTATCCGTAGTTTTCACCAAGTTGTTACCGGTATCCGGTTTAGCCGGATCTTTCTTAAACATGGGGTACAGATTCTCTTCACCAAAATTGCCGGTATGATTGACGACGATGTCCTGAATGACCTTCAGCCCTTTGGCATGGGCTGCATTGATCAAATCCTGATAAGAAGCTCCCGCCGATTCATACCTTGGGTCTACTTTGGCAAAATTTATAGCATGGTAACCATGATAATCATAACCGCTGGCATTCTGCACAACAGGTGTAATCCAGATGGCACTAAATCCGAGGGCTTTGATATAATCGAGTTTCTGAATCAGCCCCTTAAAATCTCCTCTCCAAGCAGGGTCTGAATCTGGATTACGCGCCTTGGCATCATCCCATGCGTGCACATTGTTGCTTGGATCACCGTCATAGAACCGGGAAGTAATCACGAAGTAAATAGTGTCTTCCCGAAAATCACCTTTGTCTCCAATATTATAAACAAAGCTCTGTTTGGTTTGATTTCCAGCACCGTCTATAACAAGAAATTTTAATGTCGTGGTCTTGGAGATAAGGATGGATGGCCCGGTCAATCCGGCCAATGCGTTACCGAGGATGTAGACTTTTGAGCTTGTGGTCGGTTCCGTACCATCCTCCGTGTAGTATGCCTTGGTCGTTGCCGCCTTGTTATCTTTCAGGTTGAAGGATACAGTCACAGAGGAACCGGAATGCCCGGCAGGCAAATTCGCTGTGATTGTCGGAGCTTGCAGATCGGCATTCAGGTCAATTACATAATCGAAAGAGGATGCATTTCCGGTTTGACCGATTGAATTGACGGCGATGGCCTTGATAGTCAAAGAGGAAGCAACCTGAATTGGAGTGGTATACAAGGTCGAGGAGGTCGTAGGTGTCGAACCGTCTACCGTATAATAAATCTTGTCGCTACTGTTAGTGCTGGAAAGCGTTACCGTTTGAGCCGAATCGTATGTTTTCGGCACGGGAGAGATGGAAACCGCCGGAATTTTTGGAGTTTCCGGGTTGGCATCATACCATACATTATCCGTGTAATACCAACCCTCTTTCACACTGCGAGACAAGTCGGCCGTCTGTTTGCCACTACTGTCATTAAAAATGAGACTTGAGCCTGTCGCCTCGGCAATAGTATAGCTATACCAGTCGTTTCCGTCCGACTTCATCAGAATTCCTGGCCACGCCCCACTAATCGGAACGGTTGACGGATTCAAATTCCAGTAATGGATTCGAATTGTTGAATTCCAGTTTGAAGGCTTCTTAAAGTGAACCGTTAATCCGTTTTGAGTTGCTGTAGGTGTTGCTAAAGGTGCATATGTTGCACTAACGGTAGAAGTAGCAGCCGATGCGGTTGGCAATGGAAGAGCATTCACTGTGGAATTCATATAGGTTGCTGTATAATCTGTATTACTGGCCGAAGCACCACTAGGTAAACCGAAGAAGTTCAAGCAAAGCGACAATATAATCAACCAAGAAATAAAACTCCCTGTTTTTTTTCTTAGCAAGTTAACACCCTCCTGATAAAATTTAGTGGGTAAATCGTGCAACCGGTTGCATAAAAACAAAAAAAAAAGAAAGACACTTATTTGGATAAAATGAATCTATTGATCGCCTCCTCCGTGTTATGTAGGGAAAATAATCATTGTACGCGCTTACAAAACTAGCACTTAGAAAAGCCCATTTAAATACGGCTCAATAATACCCAATGATTTTTCCTTTTTTGATTATATCATCCATACTTTTCCTCGGTCAATGTATTTGCTAGTATGTAGATTTCCTCGCTCGCTAAATTCCCAGCACACCTATCTCCAATCTAAACTATGTAAAATTTTGGTTAGGTGTAATGAATTTCACATCTTTCCGGGTCAACCTGTTCTACCATAGAAGAGTGATACGCCGTGCTGGGCAGACCATTTTGGTTGGGACGTCTACTTCCTTTTCTAAATTAGCTACAGAGGCTGTCTGGCATGTGCGGCAAGTACGCCTTTATTTTGATTCGAAGCGGAGTGTCCAGATGTTGAATACCGAATTGGAATACCGTGAGCGCATCAGGAAGCTGGCCGTATGTATTGTCAAGCATTACCGAGGAAAAGGACCGGACAACGTTAAGGTTTCTCTCAACTCACCACTCCGAGTTACAGTAGAGATCCAGGGTACTTTGTCTAATCTGTCCGAAATTCTCGTTCATGAAGGCGCTGTGGAAAAGGTCAGTGATTACTGGAACGTCCTTCGTCCTTATCTGGAAAAGGAGTTTATGAGGGAAGCCGAAAAAACACTTGGCAGTCCCTTCACTTACACTTGGGAGGTCTGCCCCTCCGTCCATGGAGACGGACATATTATCATTACTCTTGAACTACAACACATACCCCGGTTGGATTAGCGGGAAGGAGATTATCTCCTCGCTCGCGGATAAGCCAGTACAGGATGCAGCGTGAAGCGGCATTTTTGTATTGGCTTTTTTTCATGTTACGAGTTTCATCTATTTCATATAAAAAGAGGTGCTGCACACATGGCAGACAAGGTATTAACAGTATGTCCTTACTGCGGAAGCGGTTGTCAGCTTCATTTGCTAGTGGACAAAGGACAGGTAATTGGCGCAGAGCCGGCTAATGGTCGTACAAATGAAGGAACATTGTGTTTGAAAGGACATTATGGGTGGGATTTTCTGAATGATCCACAGATTCTGACTGCACGCTTGCGCAAGCCCATGATTCGCAAAAATGGAGTCATGGAGGAAGTGGAGTGGAATGAAGCCATTCAGTATACTGCCGAACGACTGTCAGCAATTAAGGAAAAGTATGGTCCTGACTCTATCATGGGGACGGGCTCCGCACGCGGTCCGGGAAATGAAGCCAATTATGTCATGCAAAAATTCATGCGGGCAGTCATTGGCACCAACAATATTGATCATTGCGCTCGTGTATGCCACGGCCCTTCTGTAGCAGGTTTGACTTACTCGCTCGGGGACGGGGCTATGTCCAACTCTATTCCTGAAATTGAACACTCTGATCTCATATTCGTATTTGGATACAACGCGCCCGAAACGCATCCAATCGTCGCAAGACGCATCGTAGCAGCCAAGCAACGAGGTGCCAAAATTATTGTATGTGATCCACGCATGACTGAAACGGGCCGCATTTCAGATATGTGGCTACCTCTAAAAGGCGGCTCGAACATGGCTTTGGTGAACGCTTTTGGTCATGTGCTAGTGCATGAAGGGCTGTATGACAAAAGATATGTGGAAGCAAACACAGAAGGCTTTGCCGAATACGTAGATAGCATTAAAAAATATACGCCCGAATATGCAGAAGGCATCACAGGTGTCAAGGCGGCTGACATTCGGGCGGCTATGAGGGAATATGCCAAGGCTCCTACCGCTACAATTCTGTACGGAATGGGCGTATGTCAATTTTCACAGGCTGTTGATGTGGTAAAAGGGCTTGCTTCCCTTGCCCTACTGACCGGAAATCTGGGCAAGCCAAATGTAGGTATTGGACCTGTACGTGGACAAAACAATGTTCAGGGCTCCTGCGACATGGGTGCATTACCTAATGTGTATCCTGGTTACCAGGATGTCATTGACACCGCAGTTCGCAAAAAGTTTGAAAAAGCATGGGGTGTTGAGCTACCGCGTAAAAAAGGATATTCACTTACAGAAGTACCGCATCTCATCCTGAAAGAGAACAAGCTGAAGGCTTATTATATTTTCGGCGAAGACCCTGTACAGAGTGATCCGAACGCTGCCGAGCTGCGTGAAGCGCTAGAACAATTGGAATTTGTCGTGGTGCAGGATATTTTCATGAACAAAACGGCGCTGCATGCGGATGTCATCCTCCCTTCTACCTCTTGGGGCGAGCATGACGGGGTGTATTCTTCGGCAGATCGGGGCTTTCAGCGTATCCGTAAGGCCGTCGAGCCGCAAGGTGATGTAAAGCCTGACTGGGCCATCATTAGTGAGGTTGCTACCGCCATGGGCTACCCTATGTCCTATGCGAACACAGAGGAAATTTGGGATGAAATGCGAAGCCTCAGTCCTTTATTCGCTGGTGCCAGCTACCAGAAAATGGAGGAACAGGGCGGCGTGCAATGGCCCTGCCCTACAGAGGATCATCCAGGTACACCGTATTTGTACAAAGGCAATCAATTTTCCACACCTAGTGGTAAAGGACGATTATTCGCCTGCGAATGGCGTCCGCCGCAAGAACAGCCGGATGCAAAATTCCCGCTTGTCTTATCTACAGTCCGTGAGGTAGGCCATTATTCGGTGCGTACGATGACTGGGAATTGCCGTGCATTACGCCAGTTGTCTGATGAGCCTGGATTTATTCAGATTAGCCCAGAAGACGGAGCAGATCTGAATATTCTGGATGGCGAAATTGTTGCCATCTCCTCCCGTCGGGGACGCATCATGGCGCGGGCACAAATTAGCGACCGTGTGCAACAAGGTGCGACCTACATGACCTATCACTGGTGGGTCGGAGCATGTAACGAGTTAACCGCCGATTTTCTCGATCCGGTATCCAAAACCCCAGAATTGAAATACTGCGCCATCCGGTTGGAACGGATTGCCGACCAAGCGCAGGCTGAACGTGATGTGCATGAATCGTACCAAAAGATTCGCAGACAGATGAACGTCCAGGAAGCCGTTCTAGCTGACAAGGTGACAAGATGAGCGGCGTACGAAACACGTTAAACCATTCGACGAGCAGAATGGGTTCAGCCAATAGAACAAGTGCTGTTGCCTCCTCTTTCGTCGTTGCGGATGGCGGGCAATGTATTGGCTGCAAAGCCTGCGAACTGGCGTGCTTTGCCGTTCACGGTCAGGCGAGTGGCATAGGCGCTTCGATCGGAACCGTCAGCGTGCCTGTGGTGCCCAAGGTGTATGTGGTGCGAGCTGGGGATACGTACGTGCCAGTGCAATGCCGGCATTGTGAGAATGCCCCCTGTGCACATGCCTGCCCGGTGCAGGCCATTCGTCAGGAGGACGGCGTAGTCATGATTGATGAGGAACGATGCATCGGCTGCACCTCCTGTGTATTGGCCTGCCCCTTCGGGGCAATCGAGGTGTCTCCAGTCTATCGAGCCGGGCACGTTATCACGCAGTCCGGCCTGACTCACCGTGCAAATCGAACCGCGCTTCCCCGCACTGCGGCAAGCAAATGCGATCTGTGCGCGGAAACAGAGAACGGACAGCCTGCTTGTGTAGAAGCCTGTCCAAATCATGTGCTACGGCTGGCCAATGGTATATCCGACTCGCCTCCAGAGCCTCGGCGGGAAGTCTTTTTCCCACGCCTGTAAGGTCAAAATCAGCCGCAGAAAGGTAGAAAAACATGTCAACAACAGACAAGATCTCTTCGCCTCCTTGTATGAGGACGTCTGATTCTACAGACCCCGTCATTCATATTGACCCAACGCTCTGCACTGGATGCAGACGCTGTGCGGGTGTTTGTCCGGTAGATGCCATAGAGGGACTGCCTGGAGAACCTCAAACCGTGAACGCAGACCGCTGTGTTATTTGCGGTCAATGTGTGCAAATATGCAGCGTGTACGCCTCAGATTGGGCAGATTCATCTCCACAGGCAGCCGCCATCAGACGACAGGAACGTATACGTGAACGCGATATGCCTGCCGACATCGGCGAACCGCTATTTGCTGCCTATTATAGCTATAACCTGAATAAGGTAGCTGACATGATGAAGAAGCCAGGACAGCTTCGAATCGTGCAGTGCGCCCCAGCCATTCGCGTGTCACTCGCAGAGGAATTTGGTATGCCGTTTGGTACCCTGACGCCCGGCAAAATGGCAGCTGCCCTTCGTCGTCTCGGCTTCGATCGAGTATATGATACGAATTTCGGAGCTGACGTAACCATCATGGAAGAAGGCACTGAGCTGATTCGCCGCGTAACCGAGGGTGGACCGTTACCGATGTTCACATCCTGCTGTCCAGCTTGGGTCCGTTTTGCCGAGATTGAATACCCCGATCTGCTAGACCATCTATCCAGTTGCAAATCGCCAATGCAAATGGTGGGAGCGCTGATCAAGACCTATGGTGCACAGCTGGATGAGGTGGAACCTGCGAATATTTACAGCGTCGCGATCATGCCATGTACCTGCAAACAATTTGAATGCGATCGTCCCGAAATGGAATCCGACGGTTATCGTGATGTGGATGAGGTGCTGACCACGCGTGAGCTGGCATACTGGATCAAGCAGCGCGGCATTGATTTTATGAACCTGCCTGATGAAGAATTTGATGCACCGCTAGGACAATATTCAGGCGCAGGCACTATTTTTGGGGTAACTGGAGGAGTTATGGAAGCTGCCATCCGCACAGGCTATGAGCTGCTGACGAATGAGAAGCTGCCCAAGCTCCAGCTGGATTTTGTCCGTGGCGAGGAAGGCATTCGAGTAGCAGAGGTACAGGTGGGCGAGCTGCAGCTCAAGGTGGCAGTCGTTGCTGGGCTCCAACATGCCTACCAACTCCTGGATCGTGTGCAGGCGGGTGAATGTGATTATCATTTTATTGAGGTCATGGGCTGTCCAGCCGGCTGTATCAGCGGAGGAGGGCAACCCAAGCTCATGTTGGAAAAACAAAAAATCGAGGCTTATCGTGCGCGTAAATCGTCCATCTACGGACATGATGCTGCATCTCAGGTGCGCAAATCGCATGAGAATCCTTTTATCATCAAGCTGTACGATGAATTTCTGGGTGAGCCGCTAGGTCATGTATCGCACCATCTGCTGCACACGACCTTCCAAAAGCGTGGACCCGGCAAGCAGAGCCGTAGCAATGATATGCCCGTCAAAGGGCATAACGATTATTCCATTCATTAGTACGCTCAACACATAAGTATGATCATTAGAAATTATATTTTGCTGTTAGTTAGAGAGGAGTCGAGTTGTATGAATCGCTTTGTTTTAGCTGATCCCGATCAGTGTATCGGCTGTCGCACCTGTGAAATCGCCTGTGTTATCGCACATTCGCCGGAGAACCCTTTTATCTCGCCAGATGACGAGTTTCATTTTCACCCTCGCCTACAGGTGATCAAATCATTCGGAGTCACTGCACCTGTTCAGTGTCGTCACTGTGAGGATGCTCCATGTGCTAATGCCTGTCCGAACGGCTCCATTACGAACGCAGACGGCTGCATTCTTATTAATAGCGAAAGCTGCATTGGCTGTAAAACCTGTATGATCGCCTGCCCTTACGGTGCAATTACCATGGTGCCTCAATACAGAGATGGACAGCCGGTCGTGCAAGACGGACTGTACACCAATGTGTCGGGTCGTTTGCAACCTAAAGAACGCATGATTGCCAGCAAATGTGATTTGTGCGAAGGTGTGGACGGCGGACCGGCCTGTATTGGAAAATGTCCAACTCAAGCCCTCAAGCTGGTCGAGCCAGATCTGGTTCATGCCCGGGTTGAGGAAAAACGAGCTGCAAGTGCACGTCAGCTGCTGCATATGACACGCATTCCGGCGACGGGTCTATAACATGACTCCGTCTTCTCCTCTGGTCAAAGTTATGCGGACCGAACGGGATGCACTAGGAGACATGGAAATTCCTATGGATGCCTTGTACGGTATTCATACCGCACGTGCGATGAACAATTTTGCAGTCAGCGGCAGGCCCGTGAACAGGAATCTGATTCACGCTCTTGTGTTGGTAAAAAAAACCGCCGCTCAAGTGAATGGTGAGCAGACCCGGTTGTCTGCCCACCGGGTCTCTGCCATTGTAAATGCCTGCGATGAATTACTCGCAGGACGGCATCAAGATATGTTTACCGTGGATGCCATGCAAGGCGGCGCAGGCACCAGTACCCATATGAACGTAAATGAGGTCATTGCTAATTTGGCCATCGTACAGCTGGGGGGGCAGCCAGGACAATATGAGCTTGTACATCCGCTGGATGATGTGAACTGCTGCCAATCTACGAATGATGTATATCCCACGGCGCTACGAATTGCAGCGATACGCCTGCTGCGCCCTTTGTGTGACACGATGTCTTCGTTACAAAATGCTTTACAGCAAAAAGAAATAGAATATGCCGACCTGCTCAAGCTAGGTCGCACACAGCTAATGGATGCCCTGCCTATGATGGCCGGGCAAGGCTTTGGCGCCTACGCAAAAGCTATAGGGCGTGACCGTTGGCGCCTCTATAAAGCCGAAGAGCGGCTACGAGAAATCCCTATTGGAGGCACGGCGATTGGCACAGGTATGAATGCACCTCGGGCTTACAGCTACCGGATGGTCGAAAAGCTGGCGGACGAGACTGGATTAGGGCTATGCCGTAGCGACCACCCCATGGATCCGATTCAAAATATGGATGTCTTCGTGGAGGTGTCAGGTCTACTTAAATCCGCCGCGGTAAATCTGCTCAAAATATCTAGCGATTTTCGTCTGCTGGCCTCTGGTCCTTTCGGTGGTATCGGTGAATACCTGCTGCCCCCAGTCCAAGCTGGTTCCTCCATTATGCCTGGCAAGCTCAATCCGGTAATGGCTGAAATGGCCGGATTGACAGCGATGCGTGTGATGGCCGAAGATGCGGCTATCACGATGGCTGCTGCCTCTGGACAGCTGGAGCTGAACGCGTTCCTGCCGTTGATTGCCGAATCGCTGCTGGAATCGCTGCATATTCTCACCAATGCCGTTCAACTGTTCGAGGAACGGTGTGTGCGCGGTCTGATCGTACAGGAGGAACGCTGCTCTGCTAATCTGCATAGCTCAGCTGTGATGGCCTCCGCGCTGGTCGCTGAGCTTGGCTATGATGAAGCTACTTCCATTGCATCAGCAGCCATTGCACAGGGTCGCACACCAGAGGATATTGCAGAGGATCGCGGTCAGCTGACCCGTGCGCGGATTGACCAATTGTGCCATCCCTATACCGTAACCAAGCCCGGAATTCCGGGGCAGGAAGAAGGAACTCACCATGGGAATGAATGATACCCCAAGAAGTAACCGACCACATATCGTTCTGCTTGGTCGCCGAAATGCAGGCAAATCCAGCATTCTGAACGCCTTGACCGGCCAGCCCGCCGCTGTGGTATCACCTATAGGAGGAACGACTACGGACCCCGTTTTCAAGCCGATGGAGCTACTTCCTGTGGGTCCCATTGTTCTGGTGGATACCGCCGGACTGGACGATGAGGGTGAGATCGGGGAGCTGCGCCGCAACAAAACGCTAGAAATACTTAATAGTACAGACTTGGCTCTGCTGGTCATCGACGCCACTGTTGGAGTCGGACCATTCGAGTACGAGCTGCTCGAAAAGCTACGCACCAAAAAGATTCCTGTCATTGGTGTACTGAATAAATTAGATACCCTTGCTGAATCAGATCCAATGGCAGCAACGCTGGAGACCGAATTGAATCTCGCACTGATTCCTTTCAGTGCATCTATGCTCCGGGGTGACGCAGAACTGAAAAAGGCCATCACAAATACACTCCCCCAAAACGAAGATCGCTTCCGTATCGTAGGTGACCTGTTGTCACCCGGCGATCTGGTCGTGCTGGTGGTTCCCATCGATAAAGCGGCACCAAAGGGGCGATTGATTCTGCCGCAGCAGCAAACGATCCGTGATACGCTAGAGAGCGATGCCATCGCTGTCGTGACCAAAGAGCATGAGCTACGTTTGACGCTGGAGCGACTGGGACGCAAGCCCAGCCTGGTCATTACCGATTCACAGGTCTTTATGAAAGTTGCGGCCGACACGCCCAAGGATATACCACTTACCTCTTTCTCCATTCTGTTTGCCCGTCACAAAGGCGATCTGGACGAACTGGTGCGAGGTGCAAGAGCCATTGAACGTCTCAAGGATGGAGACCGTGTACTCATTGCCGAAGCCTGTACTCATCAATGCCAATCTGACGATATTGGTCGAGTGAAAATTCCACGTTGGCTCCGTCAAACGATAGGTAAACGCCTCATTATTGAGCATGCATCCGGCTCCAGCTTTCCTGATGATTTGAGTGAATATGCATTGGTTATTCATTGCGGTGCCTGTATGCTCAATCGGCGTACAATGCTTCACCGAATGTCTGAAACGAAAGCGGCCGGCGTGCCGATTGTGAACTATGGTGTGTTTATCGCTTATGTCCAGGGGGTCTTCCCCCGGGCTATTGAATGCTTTCCATCTGCTATGCTGGCCTGGGAGCAAGCCGCTAAAGCAGGAAGTTATTCTTAAAATCTCGTCATTAATATTCTTTTCTCTAGACATACAAAAGCAGCCGCGCTGATTCCAACGCGACTGCTTTTTATTTTCAAATGCTATTATTATCAATTGCTAAAAATACAAATCGCGCTCGCCTGCTTCTAATCGTTCAAGTCTGTCAAGCGTCAAACGGCGCGTTGATTCACGTGGTATACGCTCCAGATTTTCACGCAGAGCAGCAGCTCCCAATTCACGTGCTTCCTCATCCCCATAATCCAGCAGATATTCTTGGAAGGTCAGCAGCGAATTCGGCTGGCACACATTGTGAATTTGTCCGGATTTGGCAAGTTCCATGAAGCGATCTCCGGTTCGTCCCTCACGGTAGCAAGCTGTACAGTAGCTTGGCATATATCCGCCACGGCACAAACTTTTAATAATTTCCGATGGAGAGCGATGGTCTCCCACCTCAAATTGAGGCTTATCTTCCGTCTCCTGTTTTGCATAGGCGCCTACGCCTGTAGCTGATCCAGCACTAATCTGTGACACGCCTAAACCAATGACACGGTCTCTATATTCCGGCTCCTCGCGCGTAGACAGGATCATCCCAGCATAAGGGACAGCCAGTCGAAGAACGGATACAATTTTCATAAAATCATCATCGTTGACCAGGTACGGATACCGCTCCAGGTCTACATTTTCAGCCGGACGCAATCGTGGAACCGAGACCGTGTGAGGCCCGCAGCCAAAGGTTTCTTCCAAGTGTTCGGCATGTTTCAGCATGGCTACAGTTTCATAGCGGAAATCATACAAGCCATACAACACACCGATCCCCACATCATCTATTCCCGCACGCATGGCCCGATCCATTGCGGTGGTATGCCAATCATAATCCCGTTTGGGTCCCTGCAGATGAAATTTGCGATAGCTCTCCCGATGATACGTTTCCTGAAATAGAATATACGTACCAATACCTACCTCTGCCAGCTTCCGATAGTCCTCCTCGGTTGTGGATGCAATATTCACATTAATCCGCCGAATGCTGCCGTTATCTACCTTGACCTCATAGATCTGGCGCAGACAATCGACGATATAATCAATGGGACAATGGACTGGGTCTTCCCCCGCTTCCAGTACGAGTCGCTTGTGTCCCAATTCTTGAAGTACTTTTACCTCCTCCACCAATTCCTCCGGTGTCAGGCGGCTACGCGTAAAGCTATCATTGGTATGCTTATACCCACAATATTCGCAGTTATTAACGCAGTGGTTGCTTACATATAAAGGAGCGAACAGCACAATCCGGTTGCCATAAATCTGCTCTTTGACGGCCCGCGAAGATTTGAACATCTCTTCCAATAATTCAGGATCATCTACATGCAAAAGAGCCGCCGCTTCACTTGCTTTCAGCCCGCGGCAGGCTCTACCCTTTTCTAAAATTTCCAAAATGCGTTGTCGATTTGTTGCCTCTTGTTTCCCCTGCTCCACTGCGGCCATTATCTCTGCTTCATTAATAAAATCTGCCGACACTTTCTCCCGTACTCCACTCACGTATACCCATCTCCTTATTTATGGTTACTGCAATGTTTCCGTCACGTTCTCACACGGTCCCCTGTCTCATAAGCTGTCGTTGCACTCTCAAACTATCGCCGCGCCCCATATCGACTTCAAATCCCGCTCCACGGATTCGCAGCTCCAAGCAATGTCTACATTGGGCAGACTCATCGCCCAAACATATTTTATTCTCATAAATCGCATACTTAGGCCTCACCGCCAGTGGCGACAAATTAGGCATCACCACATTCGCTCCCGCCTGAAGCGCCTTCTCCCTTCCCTGGGGATGAATCGTCCCCATGGCCGTGGATGCCGGAATAAGCGCATCTGGAACGAGCAACCGGGATAATGAAATGATATCAAGTGCCTTTTCCATGCTCCCCTGGCTGGCCTCACGAAGCGGCGTATTGCTATGTGGTAAAAAGGGGCCAATCCCGATCATATCTGGCGACAGGCTATGCAAATAGACCAAATCATCTGCTAATTCACTGTTCGTTTGTCCCGGCAATCCCACCATACATCCAGCCCCGATCTGAAAGCCGATCCGTTGCAAAACCAGCAGCCGGCTACGTCTGCTTTCGATCGTCATCGTCGGATGCAGCTTGGCGTACAAACTGGGTGAAGCTGTCTCATGCCGGAGCAAAAAACGGTCCGCGCCCGCCTCGTATAGTTGCTCATAAGTTTCGTCATCCCGTTCACCGATGGACAATGTAACCGCCACATCTGCAAAACGGCTTTTAATTTCCCGAATTAGTTTCGTCAGCCGGGCAGCCGTAAACCAGTAATCTTCCCCACTTTGCAAAACAAAGGTCCGATAACCCAGTTCATACCCCTCCGCGCAGCAGGCCAGAATTTCTTCCGGCTGCAAACGGTAACGGTCTGCCTGTTTATTCGAAGCACGCAGCCCACAGTACATGCAATCCTGACGACATATACTTGAGAATTCAATTAATCCTCGTAAAAAAACACCTTTGCCATAACGCTCCAATTTGGTGCGAGCTGCCAGTTGGCGCAGTTGTGCTCGTAGCGTCGGCTCACTATCCAGACGTGTCAGCAGCTCCGTCATTTCCGTATGCGTCCATTCCTTGCCATCAGCCAGACGCAGTAATAATTCGTCCGTGACTCATCCCTTCTTCCCTCGTCCATCCGGACTTTACATCATCAGTGGCTTATATCGTACATGTATTATTCTAGCAACATCAGAGAGAATATAACGTGACTAGTTTCACAAAAAATCCCATTTTCTGAAAACCAATTTCATTCTCACCTTAAAAACTACATATTCATCTCTACACACAAAAAAAGCTGTTCCTCCGTTATGGAAGAAACAGCTTCTCTCGATAGGTCTATTTATCACTGAATCAAATCAATCGCCTGCTGGGGTACAAAATAATCAACGCCGTTAAATACGACTACACCGTTGAGCGTAGAATTTTTACCATTCAGTGTAGCAATATTTTTGTATACTGGAAGCTCCAGCTTGTTACTGCCTTTGGTCACCGTAATGACTTTCGTGTCCGCAGTAAACTTGGCTCCTTTAGCTTCAAAAGCGGCTTTTGCAGGAACAAACAGTTGCTTGCTGACTGTATCCAAATCCAGTCCAAGTACACGTGTCATATACTTATTTACATCTGTATTGTCGATGACACCGGATGGACGGTCACCGTTCGGCGCGTACGTGTACAACACGACATCACCTCCTGTGTGTCCACCTGTAGTCCAGCCAATATTGGCGCGTTTGCTAATAATTGGTCCGACGGCATAGTTCATGCTGCCTTCTTTGACATCTTTAATTGTTTTTACTTCTTCGTCTGACAAATCGGTGATGCCAAAATACGTGGAAAGCACCTCTTTAATATTGCTGCGATCTGCATTCAGCTTGGCTTCCAAGCCTTCACCCGTCAGCTTCGCTTTTTTCAATGGATCTATAAAAGAAGCTAAAGGCGTTTTGTCATAATTGCTAGTTGTATCACTGCTACCAATCGTCAATCCACCGTTTCCGTGGTCTGTCACTGCTACGACGACAGTATTTTGGTTTTGCTTGGCGTAATCAAGAGCAACCTTCACTGCATCGTCAAATGAAAGCACGTCACTAATAATTCCCGTTGGATCATTAGCATGTGCAGCCCAATCCACTTTACTGCCCTCTACCATTAAGAAAAAGCCTTTATCATTTTTGGATAACACATCAATGGCTTTCGTTGTCATTTCTGCCAAGCTAGGTTCCTTCGATGCATCGCGATCCAGGTCATATGCAAGAGCTTCAGGAGAAAAGCTGCCCCAGAGCTTGCTGGAGGTCGAATTTTTCAGCCCTTCAGGTGTTGTGACAAAATCATAGCCCTGGTCTTTAATTTGAGCAATTAAATCTTGGCCGTCCTTACGCCCTGCTGGCTCCAAAAACTTGCCGCCTCCACCTAACACAACGTCAACTCCGTTGTAGGCTTGTTGCATGCTGAGTGCATCATAATTTTTGCGGTCAGGATAATGCGCGGTAAAATCAGCTGGTGTCGCATGCATAATCTCCGAAGTAGCAATAATTCCGGTCGATTTCCCTGCTAGCTTGGAAGCCTCCAGAATGGAAGCTACAGGCTTTTTGGCGTCACCTGCTGCGATCGGTTGCTGTCCGGGCATCGTTGCTTCGTCTGGAAGAACGCCTACATACCCAGTATGTGATTTATGTCCTGTGGCAAAAGCTGTACCCGCCGGAGCAGAATCGGCAATCGGTGCATCCGCAGAATGTGTACGCACCATCCCGCTTGCCATGCTGTCTAACGTTAAGGATGATCCTTTATACCATCTAGCCAATGCAGTAGCGTCATTAGCCATACCGTCTGGAATCAGAATAATTACATTTTTAATTGTCGTGTCCTTCTCGACTGCCATCGCTGTCCCGCCGCTTACGGTTAGCATCATCGTCGCTAGGAGTGCAGCTACCGATTTTTTCGTATGTATCCCCCAACATTTTAGCATTCATTTTCCTCCCAGACCTTTTTTTTTGTACAACCAGAACTAAGATTAATTATGTTTTATCAGGAGAATGTTAAGGGAATTAATTATCTATATTAAAAGACTCTATTTGTGAATAAACGCTTCATCTTATATAAAACTTGTGACACATGAGATTCGTTAGGATTGGGCATTTAATTTTATTATTGTATAATCAGTCTATGATGTAATAGGAAAAGCTTATAAGACAAGGAGCATAAAATTCGATGGAATTCAGACAGCTTCAGTACACCCTGCAAATTGCAGCGGAAAAAAACTTCTCACGCGCAGCAGAAAAACTGCATATCGCTCAGCCTTCGTTGAGCCAGCAATTGTCCAAACTGGAAAAAGAGCTTGGTGTACTGTTATTTCAACGCAACACCAGCACGGTGGAACTAACACATGCCGGAGCAAGCTTTGTGGAAAAGGCAAAAAAAATAGTCGACGCGGTGGAACAGCTCCGACAGGAAATGGACGATATCTCTCAGTTGAGAAAAGGGAAGGTCGTCGTTGGCAGTATGCCTATCACGGGCTCCCATTTGCTGCCACATGTGCTGCCTGTATTCAAGAGGGCTCATCCAGACATTGAAATCGTGTTAGTCGAAGATTCATCCATGAATCTGGAGAAAAAAACGGCAAGTGGCGATACCGATCTCAGCCTGCTCTCTCTTCCCCTAGTAGAACCTACACTTTCTTATGTACCCATAGGTGAAGAGTGGATTGATCTCGCTGTTCCTCCAGGTCATCCCCTAGCCCTGCGTAAAAACGGTAATCAGCCGCAGCCAGTGCACATGGAAGAACTTAAAGACGAGCCTTTTGTCGTCCTGAAAAAAGGGCAAGGCTTTCGCAAGCTGACGATGGATCTGTGTCATCAGGCAGGCTTTGAACCTAATGTGGTGTTTGAAAGCACCAATATGGAGACACTCCAATCGCTCGTAGCGACAGGTATGGGAGTGACGCTCGTTCCCCGTTTTATCGCCCGCGCCGCCAGCAGCGAGTTTGTTCCAGCATTGCTGCCACTAGCCGAACCTACCCCCAGCCGTACCCTGGCGATTGCTTACCGGAACGGACGTTATTTGTCTAAAGCTGCCGAAGCTTTTATTGATACCTTCCGAGAAACGGTCAAGCAACTTTCTCAAAAGTAGCATCGAACGTGAAAAGGACCGTTTTCCTCCCCAGCCCAAGCCAGAGAGGAAGACGGTCCTGGGGCTTCGCCCCTATACTTTCAATACGGCATTTAGATCACGGGTTCGATTACACTGTTGCGATTGCTTCCCTCTGTCTTCAACGAACCACATTTCATGTTCATTTGAAATCCATGTCAGCCTCGCCTGATTACTCTACACTTGCTCGGAAACTCCACTTTATCCATCCCGCATCACTTCTTTCCTTAAGGTCTCTAGTCTTGGTATCCAAGAATGTCCTACCTCAGTTCCAATGTGCTGTGTGATCCCAAAGTGCCTGTCCTCGCCTTGTTGTGATCAGGGTCTCCCTACATGGGGTGGACTTTTATCCTGATCATAGCCCATTTCAAAGTTGTTTCCGACAACCTGTCTATTTAAGCCTCTCGGCCGTGACAGGCCATCCCTATTCGCCAGTTCGGATCTACTTTGGTTATCCATCGTTATCAACCTCCTGGTGTCGGGATACTATTATAATACACCTATGGGCTGTATCTGAAACAGATTCAACAATTTTTTTATCGGGATGAACCAAATGCTTGCTGCACGTCGGATTCACTCACTTGTGTTTTAATAACCAGTTTCGAAGGATCTTGAGGCGAATATATCACCTCTATAATACTTCCCTGCTGCAGTTTGGATAGTTGGGAAGAAAAAACTTCCTTCTGCGTGGTTACATTAAATGTCTCGCCGTTGCTTTTCGTTATTGTCAGTGTAAACTGAAGCTTGATTTTATTGGGCCCCGCTTCACCCATGGGTGTGACATCCATTATCTTTGCATAGGCCTGTTCACCGGTTTTGGCAATTTCCATCAGCTCAGGCGATACGCCCTGCTTGACCATCTGCTCATTCATTAACGCTTGCAAATCCATTTGCGACACCTGACCTTTCAGGTCAAGACCCACCTTCATTTTGTCTTTCTCAGATACGATCAACGGAATAATCGAGCCTGGCTGAAATTGAGCCATGGAGGTCAAAGGAATAATCGTCGTCAAAGCAGTATCATATTTATCTTCACCCTGTTTGGTTACGGTCAACCCGAGCTTTACCTGTGGTTGATTGTTTACATAAGTCCCTGTTTGTTGAACACTTGTAATGATTCCAACCCCCGGAACACCCTTCTTGACTTTACCGCCACCAAAAAACAAACCTAAAATACCCGGTAGAAATATAAGCGCAAAGCCTGTATAAATTAACGGCCGATACCACGGGGCTTCCATAATTAAAAATGGATCATCCCATAAATATTCAGCCAGAAAAGGCGAAAACCCTACGCCAAACACCAGAAGTACCCCGATCAAACTCAAAAATCCTTTCATTCTCCAAAACCCCTTTTTCAATCATTTATTTAAAAAAAATGTGCTCGCAAGAATGGTGAAACGCCCGCCAATCATTTACGCTGTCACCAGCCCCATATAAATCAGCTCTGATGGATTTGCCGGATTGCTACCCAGACCCACCACATCTCCAGGTCGCGGAATTTGCAGCTTAGATACGAGCGTTTCCAGCGTTTTTTGGTATCGATTGCCGCTAACTTCCGTCACATCTAGTACAAGCACCACAATCGGATCAAAATTCACGAGCTTCCCGGTATCTGTTACCGAAATCACAACCGCAGTTGCTGCCATCGCCAAGCCTCCGTTAGCCGCCGTTTGAGCTTGTCTTGCCGAGTTTAAGCTCTGGTTGATCTGTTCCCGATGCTCTTTGGGGACCAGACCTTTCATAAATAATCCGGATAAGCCCTTATTCATCAGTTGATCTGCATGTTCTATCGCATCCTGCTGTTTTTTCTTCTTACCGAAAAAGTTCATCATGTGGTTGCACCTCATATTTTGTATTGTTGTACCTTATGAATTCAGTATAGAAGACGGTATCCAACACCACAATACGTTTTGACGCATACAAAAAAACCGAAAAAACAGCAGCTTTAAACTGTTTTTTGTCGGTTTAGTTTTGAGCTTTGGGGCGGTTTGCACAAAATTTTGCGCACTTCAGAGCATTCTTTTGCACGATCATCTGAATGTTTTGTGAAAAACGAGTGCATTCAGCCTATTTTTTACGCAAAAGATAGACCAGTTTACGATAATACGCTGATGATTCTTTATAGCGACGACTGTCCTCGGATACTACAGCCAGCGTTTCATATAGTTGCTCAAGCCGCGCTGGATGCTGGAGAGTTTCAAAATAAGGCAAACATTGCAGAGCATGCGTCCAAAAAGCATCCTGTTTTCCCTGGGCAAGCGCAAGCTGGCTTTCATAAAAATCAAGCCCCATTTGCTGATCCGTTGTCAGATTAGTTTTACGTAGCTGATCCAGATGCTGTGAGAGCAGTCCCCAGTTTTTTCGGGCAAATGCAATCTCACAACGGTATATCAGCGTAACGGGCAGCATCATTTGTTGCATTTCCTCTCTCTCCCGACTCACCAATGCTTCAAAACGCACTACTTCTTCCAAGGCCTTATCCAGCTCGCCAATCGATGTCAGCATAATAATCCGATTGTTCAGGATCGTCGTAAGCATATCTGCCGCATTTTCCAAATAGACCAAATTCGCCTCCGCCATAGACAACGTTAACAGTGCTTCCTGTACAGAACCCATAGCAAAGCAATATCCGCTATAAGTCACGTACAGGCCCGTCAGACGGTGAAAGAGCCGATCATCATATACCCTGCGCATTGTTTGCTCAAACACCTGTTTGGCCTGATCAAATTGCTTGACCTGAATGCAGGCCTCCATCATAATGTTTTGCGCATTCAGCCAGTTTTCGGTTCCCTCATCCACCAGGCGGATGAGCTGCGTAACGTTATTTAGTACATCATAATAATGATTTTTAGAGCGGAAATATTGAATTTTATAAAATAAAATTGCTTTTTTTAGTGGTGCGGGCAACTCCACCTCATCCGAGCGACCAAACCTCTCCAAATAAAAATTCAAATAGGTTTGATGCAAATATTCATAGGCTGTTGGGTCATTTAGCTGCTGGAAATAAACAGCCTTCATCAAATAAGTCGTCATTTCCACCACGAGCGAATCGTTGCGATCCTCCAACTGATCCACATAGCTTTCCGTAGCGGGATTAGCCAGCTTGGACAGCTCTGTGAAAATCGTATCCGCTGTAGCCAGCGTCTCCTCATCCTCTGCCGATGCACGTAATAGGTAGGAAGATTGTACACCTAGACGTTCAGCAATTTGCTCAGCTAAATCCTCAGCCAGCGGGTAACGGTCAGCCAATATATTCGCAAAATGTGCAGGGGTAACTAATCCGTCTACTAACTCTTTACGGGATAGGTTTTTCTTTTTACACAAAAATTCAATGCGTTCCTTAAGCATGGATTATCCTTTCTATACTGACTATCGGTCATACAGCAGGGGACGCCGATCTTCAAACACTGGAATACGCCCACGCACGTCCTGAACCAAGGCAGACTCAATTGAGCCTGTGAGAATCTCCTCCTGCTCTCCGCCTTCGGCAATCATTTCTCCCCATGGATCAATGATGAGCGAATGCCCGAAGAAATCGGTATCTCCACTACGACCTACCCGGTTACAAGCAATGACATACATCTGATTTTCAATAGCCCGTGCGGTCAGCAGGGTACGCCAGTGGTGAAGCCGGGGATGAGGCCATTCTGCAGGTACGATCAGCAAATTTGCGCCAGACAGGGCCAGACTGCGAGCCAGCTCAGGAAAACGGATATCGTAACAAATTGACGCCCCAGCCTGTATTCCGCCATCCAGTGCGAATACAACTTTCTCCTCGCCAGGCTGTAAATATTTCTCTTCATCCATAAGTCGGAACAGATGAATTTTAGAATACGACGCCACCTCTTTGCCTGTACGGTCAAAAACGAGCATCGTATTGTATACATGACCGTCGCTTTTTTTCTCTGCGATCGACCCTGCTACTACATTCACTTGATAAGTGGCGGCAAATGCCGCTATCCATGCCCGAGTCTCCGTGCCTTCTTCGTCCGCCAGCTCATGAATGCGATCCAAGGCATAACCTGTATTCCACATTTCCGGTAGAACAATCAGATCTGGCTTATGTTCGGCCTTTACCGCTTGTTCCATTAAAGAACGGATATGATTGTGGTTTTCGGGAGGATTTCCTATCTCTATATGAGCTTGTATAAGTGCCACACCGAATGGCTGAGCTTCCTGATACGTCAAAGTTCTTCATCCTCTCTATGAGCCGGAACTTCCCGTGTCCCATTGTCCGGTATTTTCTCCCATCATAGCCCGATTAGTCTGGATTACGCAACCATACAAGCTCAATTCCCCCTATACAACTCGGTAAAATCGTGATAGATTGTTTCTTAAACTATTCCAAAAGGTCGTGTACATTGATGACTCATTTTTCTATTCCCTCGGCTGACGTCATGAAACAGTTACCCACTCAATTTTTTGCCACACTTGTACAAAATGTAAACCGTGAAATTGCAGCAGGGCATGATGTCATTAATCTCGGACAGGGAAACCCGGACACTCCTACTCCATCTCATATTGTAAAAGCTTTACAGGAATCAGCGGATAACCCGCTGTATCATAAATATTCTCCTTTCCGCGGCTACAGCTTTCTCAAAGAAGCCATCGTCCAGCGCTATCAGGAGGATTACGGTGTAACGCTTGACCCGGAAAGCGAGGTCGCCATCCTGTTTGGCGGAAAAACAGGCTTGGTTCAGCTACCGCAAGTTTTGCTCAATCCCGGCGATGTGTGTCTCGTCCCTGATCCCGGCTACCCGGATTACTGGTCTGGCGTAGCCTTGGCTAAAGCGGAAATGTCATTTCTCCCCTTAAAGGAAGAGAACCATTTTCTGCCTGATTATGAAGCCATTTCCGAAGAAGATCGCCGCCGCGCCAAATTAATGTTCCTTAATTATCCGAATAATCCCACTGCGGCAACTGCCCCACTCTCCTTTTACGAGGATACGGTTGAATTTGCGCTACGTAACGGTATTGTGGTTGCCAGTGATTTTGCCTATGGCGCTATTGGATTCGATGGCAAGCGGCCTGTAAGCTTCCTACAGGCCGAGGGGGCTAAGGATGTGGGGATTGAGTTCTATACCTTGTCCAAAACATACAACATGGCCGGCTGGCGTGTTGGTTTCGCGCTCGGTAATGCCAAGATCATCTCGCTGATTAATTTGCTACAGGACCATATTTATGTAAGCCTGTTTGGAGGTATTCAGGCAGCAGCGGCGACAGCTCTGACGTCCTCACAGGAATGCGTAACCGAGCTGGTTGCTCGCTATGAATCACGCCGCAATGCTTTTTATGATGCCCTTGGTCAAATAGGCTGGAAGGGGACGCGTCCAAGCGGCTCCTTCTTCAGCTGGTTGCCTGTGCCGCAGGGCTATACTTCGGCTTCTTTTGCTGATCTGCTACTGCGTGAAGTCAAGGTAGCTGTCGCTCCAGGGATTGGGTTCGGTAGCGGCGGCGAAGGATATGTGCGAGCAGGGCTTCTGAGCTCAGAAGCTCGACTGGCCGAGGCGGCTGATCGAATTGGCAAGCTAAACCTGTTTGGTTAAGCCGTATTTTCCAGCTACAACTTCTTTGCCAAACCTAGTCTTTTCGTGGTATTCTGTATCCAATATCATTTAGCGCGTTGAAGGGACTATTAAGAGAGGCTCGGTCCTGTTCAGAGAGTAAATTCCGATAGGCTGCAAGAATTTACCTGGACTCTCTCCCAACTCCTATCCCCGAGCGCCCTGCGCAATCAGGCGGTCCCTGCCGTTAACAGGTTTTAAGTGGGATGATCATGAATCATCAATGAAGGTGGTACCGCGGAAGCACAAACTTTCGTCCTTTGCATACAAAGGATGGAAGTTTTTTTGCATTAAAAAGAGTAAAATTAAGGAAGTGGACGTCTTGTCAACACGTATCGTCATTAAAATCGGTAGTAGCTCCCTGACTGGAGTGGAAGGTGGTCTGAATCGGGAAGCCATCGCTTATTTTGCTAGGGAAATCAGCTTGCTTCGTGCAAAAGGCCATGAAGTGCTGCTGGTTACATCAGGCGCTGTAGCCGCCGGGTTCCGGGAGATTGGATATCCCTTTCGGCCCAAACTGCTGCATGAAAAGCAAGCGGCAGCTGCCGTCGGCCAAGCTCTTCTCATGCAAGCCTATGAGCAGGCTTTTAAAAATTTTGACCTCGTAATCGCGCAGGTTCTGCTGACCCGTAGTGACTTTCTGAGCCGCAAACGGATGAACAATGCCGGAATGACTGTAGAAGAATTGCTGCGCCAGCAGGTTATCCCGATTTTTAACGAAAATGACACTGTATCGATTGACGAATTGAAATTCGGCGATAATGATATGCTGTCTGCACTAGTTGCCAATCTGGTCAAAGCCCAGCATTTGATTATCATTACGGATACCGATGGCGTATATACGGCTGACCCGCGCAAGCATCCAAACGCTGTACGTTTTGAACGTATCGAGGAAATTACAGAGGAGATTTATGCATTAGCCGGAGGTTCTGGATCAGCAGTAGGAACTGGCGGCATGCGATCCAAAATCGAGGCTGCCAAAGTGGCTACACGCGGCGGTGTGCCTGTATATGTGGGACGGGTAAGCGAAAATGGTGATCTAGACGCAGCCGTCGAAGGACACGGACCAGGCACTTATTTTGATACTCACCTCTCCTCACTGCCGATGAAAAAACAATGGCTTGGATTTATGTCCACACCTTTGGGCTCAGTGCATGTAGACCAAGGGGCCGAAGAAGCGTTAGTACACGGAGGACATAGTCTGCTTCCGGTTGGCGTACGACGTGTCGAGGGCAGCTTTCATGCTGGAGATGTCGTTGAGGTACTGGGACCGGAAAATAAGGTATTAGGACGTGGCATCGTCAATTATGATGATGAACAGCTTAAAATGGTACAAGGTTTACCTAGCGGTGAGGTTGTGGGCAAAATTGGTCCCATCCATCGGCTTGAGGTGATCCACAGGGATGAATGGATTACATTATGTATGTAGGGAGGCCATAATATGAGTGATTTAACGACAAACACAGCGATAACAGAGGATAACCAGTTCAGCGAAGTACGAACCAAAGCAAGTCTCGCGAAAAAAAAGTGCCGGGGTTATGAACCGACTGACTACAGCACAAAAAAAACGAAGCATTGCTTGCTATGGCTGAAGCTCTAGTAAACCATACAGAAGAGCTGATTGCAGCGAATCATATGGACTTAAAACGTGGTCGGGAGTTGGGAACGTCGGAATCGCTGCTCGACCGCCTCAAGCTGACCGAGGAGCGAATCGGGGCCATTGCTGAAGGATTGCGGCAAATTGCGGCACTACCTGATCCGGTCGGCGACACGCTTGAGCAAATTGAACGTCCGAATGGTCTGCGGATTGAGAAAATACGTGTACCGCTGGGTGTCATCGGCATCATATATGAAGCGCGTCCAAATGTGACCGTGGATGCAGCGGGCCTGTGCTTGAAAACAGGCAATCCGGTTGTGCTGCGCGGGGGTTCGGCTGCTCTCTCCTCCAACCGCAAGATCATTGAAGTGCTTCAGCAGGCGCTAGACGCAACAGCCGTGCCACGCGAGGCGCTTCAACTCATTGAAGATTCAGACCGTGCCTCCGTCAGCGAAATGCTCACCTTGAACGGCTTGCTGGATGTGATTATTCCACGCGGCGGGCGTTCACTCATTCAAAATGTTGTTCAGAATGCTACCGTGCCTGTCATCGAAACCGGGGCTGGCGTATGCCATACGTTCTTGGACGCTACAGCGAATGTAGAAATGGCCGAAGCGATTACACTCAATGCGAAGGTACAAAGACCGTCCGTGTGCAACTCAATGGAAACACTGCTCGTACACTCGGATTATGCCCAAGCACATTTAACAGGATTGGCTGAACGTTTTCGTGATGCTGGGGTTGAGCTGCGCGGATGTGCACGGACACGAGAACTAGCTCCTTGGGCTGTCTCTGCGACGGAAGAGGATTATGGCACTGAGTACAATGATTACATTTTGAATGTAAAAGTCGTAAACAATTTGGACGAAGTACTGGAGCATATTGCCCGGTATGGCACGATGCATTCAGAGTGTATTGTTACTGAGAATAAAGCTCATGCTGAGCGTTTTCTGCAAGAAGTGGACGCGGCAGCCGTGTACCACAATGCATCCACCCGCTTCACGGATGGCTTCGAGTTTGGATTTGGTGCCGAGATCGGAATCAGCACACAAAAATTACATGCCCGCGGCCCTATGGGGTTGCCTGCCTTGACTTCAACCAAATACCGCGTGTACGGTACTGGACAAATCAGGGAATAATATCATAAATCAATCCGTATCTTTGGAGGTATGAATCCATGTGTGAATCACAAACAAAGGTGTTAATTAACGAGCAAATTACGTTTTTCGGTGCAGGTTCAATGGCTGAGGCTATTATTCGTGGGATGACGAATCGTTCTGTCGTTAAACGTGGCGGTATTACCGTCATCAACCGCAGTAATCAGGCTCGTCTTGAAGAACTCCAACAGCAATACGGAGTATTGTTCCAAACTGAGGATGCAGCCAAAACGGAACTGCTGCGTCATTCTCCAGTGATCGTGCTTGCCATGAAGCCTAAAGATGCTGCCGGGGCACTTGGACAGCTCGGTCCCCTTCTGTCAGATGAACAGCTGATCATTTCGGTCATCGCCGGGTTGTCTATTCGTACCATGCAAACGTTGCTTGGTCGCAAACAGCCAATCGCACGAACGATGCCCAACACATCCAGTTCGATTGGACTGGGAGCCACAGGCATCAGTTTTTCCAAGGAGATCAGCGAAACTCAACGTAAAAACGTGCTTACGATGTTCGAATCCGTAGGTACAGTAACGGTTATAGAGGAAGAGAAAATGGATGTACTGACCGGCATTTCCGGAAGCGGCCCTGCCTATGTCTACTACTTAATGGAGGCGATGATTGCCGGGGGAATCCGCGGTGGCTTGACTCCTGAACAAGCGCATGAACTAACAGTGCAAACTGCGCTTGGCGCAGCACGCATGGTCCAGCAAACCGGAGAGGAGCCTTCTGCCCTTCGTCATAAAATCATGTCTCCTAATGGCTCCACGGTAGCTGCATTGGAAACACTGGACAAAGGTGACTTCTACGAAACGGTGATTGCGGCGGTGCAGCGCTGCGCTGAACGATCCCGCGAGATGGGAGCTGTACTTAAGGAGGGAATTGAGTGAGCTATTGCCTGGCGACCTACCGAATATACGATGACAAAGCTGATTTTAAGCAAAAGGCCCAATCTATTGCCATCGGCATGACGGTGGGCAGCTGGACTGAGCTCCCGCAGGCCAAGCGGGATGCGATGCAGAAGCATCTCGGCTCTGTTCAATCTGTGGATATTCACGATGGAGGTCCCGGTGAGCGGTACGCCGACTTAACGATCGCTTACCCGGATGTCAATTTCAGCCGTGATATTCCCGCATTGTTAGTTACGGTCTTCGGCAAAATTTCGATGGACGGCCGAATTAAGCTGACGAAGCTGGGTTTCTCGGAAGCATTCCTCTCTGCTTTTTCAGGTCCGAAATTCGGTATCAGCGGCTTGCGTGAGCAGCTTGGCGTGTATGATCGGCCTCTGCTCATGAGCATTTTCAAATCCGTAATTGGGCTCAATTTGGACGAACTGCGTGAACAGTTTACCCGTCAGGCTCTCGGCGGCGTTGATCTGATTAAGGACGATGAGATCTTGTTTGAAAATGCTCTGACGCCGATTGAAAAACGTGTCGAAGCCTGTATCCGAGCTGCCGAAGCGGCTGAACGTGAAACTGGTAAAAAGCTGCTGTATGCCGCTAATTTAACCGGTCCAACCTCGCAGCTCAAAGCGCAAGCCCTCAAGGCTATCGGCGCAGGTGCGAACGCATTACTATTTAACGTGCTGGCCTATGGTTATGATGTACTGCATGAGCTTAGCAGCGATCCCGCGGTTTCGGTACCGATTGCAGCCCATCCTTCATTAGCAGGTGCTGCATACCCATCACCTCATTATGGTATATCGGCGTCCGTCCTGCTTGGTCAGCTTATGCGGCTAGCTGGTGCTGATCTCGTTCTCTTCCCTTCCCCCTATGGCTCAGTGACAATGCCGCGTAAGGAAAACATGGCGATTCGCGACGAGCTGATCACCCCTGCTCTACCGCTGAAGACCAGCATGCCTGTCCCTTCCGCAGGGATACACCCCGGTCTGGTGCCACTCATTGTACGCGACTTTGGTACTGATGTGGTGGTTAACGCCGGGGGCGGTATTCACGGACATCCACTAGGTACGGAAGCTGGTGGGCGCGCTTTTGTGCAGGCGATTGAGGCGGTGCAGCAGAATGTCCCGCTGGCCCAATACGCCCGCACTCATCCCGAGTTGCAATTTGCGCTCGACACGTGGGGAGGCGAACGATGAGCACAGCCAAGAAGCCCGTCATTTTTTGTGATTTTGACGGGACCATTACGAACAGTGATAATATTGTCGCTATTATGAAGCATTTTAAGCCTGTGGGCTATGAGCCCATCATGCATCAAATTGTGAACGGGCATATGTCCATTCGTGAAGGCGTAGGTGCGATGTTCGCCTTGATGCCTTCGAAGCTTAAGGAAGACGTTATCTCATATGTACTTGGACAAGCGGGTATACGTCAGGGCTTTGCACGCTTTTTGGACTTTGTACGAGAGCAGCAGATTGAATTTTTCGTTACTAGCGGCGGCATTGATTTTTTTATTGATCCATTGCTAGAACCGTTCGGCATCCCGCAGGATCACATTTTTTGCAACGGAGCGGATTTTTCCGGGGCTCACATCCAGATCACGTGGCCGCATCGGTGTGAGGAGCCATGTAAGAATGACTGTGGCATGTGCAAAACGACCGTCATTCGTCAATACCCTCCCGAGCAATACGAACGGATTTTGATTGGCGACAGCCTGACAGATTTTGAAGGAGCCAAAATTGCCGACCTTGTGTACTCCCGCTCACATCTGACATTAAAGTGTCAAGAGCTTGGCGTACCGCATGTACCCTTTGAGACATTTGACGATATTATCGAGGATTTAAAGCAAAAACAGGAGCAGGGGGTACTGTAATGAGTTTTAACTTGGCAGACATTTCGTTTGAGGAAAAACGCCGTTCACTGGAAGAACTCGCTGATGTCAAGGAGCTATTCGCCTCTCGCAACTGGTTCCCAGGTACAAGCGGTAATCTGTCGATCCGAATCGGTAATTTTCACCCAGAACAATTTTATTTTGCAGTCACCGCTAGCGGCAAGGATAAGACCAAACGTACTCCTGAGGATTTTCTGTTCGTAGACCAATACGGAAAAGCGGCAGAAGCCACAAACCTCAAGCCAAGTGCAGAGACGCTCATCCATTGCGAAATTTACCGCCTGACAGGCTGTGGAGCAGTTTTTCATGTGCATACCGTGTTTAACAACCTGATTTCCGAATATTACGGTGAGCAGGGCTTTGTACCTGTGCAAGGCATCGAGCTCATTAAGGCTTTTAACATTTGGGAGGAAAATGCCGCCATTCAGATTCCCGTACTGCCAAATTATGCTGACATCGCCTCAATTGCCAAGCTGGTACCAGACGTGCTGAATGATCAGGTTCCAGGCATTTTATTGCGTAATCATGGCATTTATGCATGGGGTTGTGATGTGTTTGAAGCTAAAAAGCATCTGGAGGCGTTTGAATTTCTGTTTGAAACGACCTATCGCTCCCTGCTACTGAAAAATTCGAAATGAATAAATCATAAATATTAAAGATGCGTATCATTGAATGGTAAAAATGGTCATTGAATATCGAGAACGGTACCTAGCGAAAGCACGGAACGTTCTCTTTTTTATTTAAAAAAAGCAACCTATCCTACTGGCTACCTAAAAACTAACCTGTTTTCTCAAATGGACTTTTTTAATCCCATGAAGGTATCACTGAAAATTGAAAGGCAACCTGGGGTGATAAGTTGAGTAAAGAATTAAAAGATATAATATTAAGTTTAGAAAAGCAGTTAATGCATGCTCGAAGAGAGGATTTTGAAAAACTATTAGCTCATGACTATATTGAGTATGGTTCGTCGGGTAGAAAGTACGACAAGTCAATGCAATTAACCTTTTTAAAGAGTAGGTCTCCATTGAACCATATACCATTTATACTTACTGACTTTAACATAAGGTTGTTATCTTCAGAAATTGTGCATGCAACATACTGTACTGAGTCAAATGATACCGGAATTAAATCATTAAGAAGTTCAATTTGGAAATTAAATGAAGGGCAATGGCAAATGTTTTTTCATCAGGGTACTCCAACCAAGTAGAGACTCTTTTTAAACAATTGTTCTTCTAAATCCTACAATCCTCTCTGAACATTTCGTTGCCTGATAATTCTTTTATTCAATGTTGTAAAAAAAACAACGTCCCCTATTGGGGACGTTCCAGCGGGAATTGCTCTCCTAGCTTTGCATAGTTGTTTCCAGCCAACCGACTCACCGGACGCAACTCCTTGGCAATCACATATGTATTTTGGTACGCTTCCTCTGATAAATGATACTGCACTACGCGCCCAATTAATAGGTCACAGGCAGGTGTGTCCTCCTTGCCTCCCAGCGGTATCACCTTCTCCAAAATACATTCCATACGTATTTTCGCTTCAGTCACACCGGGAACTGCAATTTTTGTACTCTTTATTGGGGTGAGACCTGCCAGTGTAACCTCACTCTCCTCCGGCGACAGACGAGAAGCCGTCACATTCACTGCCCCCACATTGTCTTCGTCTGTAATATGTACGACAAAAGCATTGTGCTCCATCGCATTACGCGCTGTATCTTTAGAAACTCCATCGACACGCTGTACGGATACAGACAGCAGTGGCGGCTCGGCGGCAACGATGGAAAAATAACTGAACGGAGCACCATTCAGCACCCCTTCGCTACTCAAAGTCGTTACAAACGCTACTGGCCTTGGGATAATACTCCCGGTCAACAGCTTATAATTTTCACGCTCTGTAAGTGTGTCAGGATTTAAAGAAATCATTTTTCCCCTCTTTTCCGACTACATTCGCTTCGAATGCATATCATCAAGTTACGCCTGGTAAGCAACTACAATTTATAACCAGTCACATGGTGCAACTCAGGCTTCCCTAACAAGTATCGCGTGAATGATACAAAATGTAAAGCTGAAGCTAGAAGCCCTCTCTATTTTTCAATCACATTCCCCTGACTGTCACGCACAGTAACCGCTATTCCCTCAGGCACAGCAATGGTAACGTCCAGCTGATGATGTGTCTGCATAAAACGTGTGGGAACCTGGCTGAGAAGTACATATAGTGTGTCTCCAATTTGCTTTGTCTGATACAGCTCCGTTCCTTTGAAATCATCCTCATTGCCTGTATATATATAATTCCCGAACACATGCACCTCCGGTGAGGTGGTTGCGTCAATTTTGACCGCATAGGGATCTTCTCCCTGTACAATCACCTTGGTCACTCCGGCAGGGAGTTTTTCATGCCAGTCTGGGAGAGTCCTTGTTTCCTGAACCGAACTCATCATTTCTCTGACTTGCGGAGTGATGCCCAATGAGCTGACTAAGGCAAATCCGATACAACAAAAAACCAATATCGCCGTAATAAACATACTGAACAGATCATAGCGAATGCGCTCACGTGTCCCTTTCCAAGCGGTATACATTAAAATCTCCAGTCCCAGCAAAACAAACACGACAGGCCACCACGTCAACGCTTGATCCAGTATGCCCGCTCCCCAAAACTTAGACGCAAACGTTACGCCGCCCAGCAGTACCAGAAAAAGCCCCATGGACAGCCTTCCAACTTTCCACACACCTGTTGGAGCGTTTGAGCTCTTGGAGGTGCCATTCTTATGGGATGAAGTACCCAATAAACCTATTGCCCCAGTCACGTCGCTCTGAGAGTGATGGGCTCCCTTAAAGGAAGCCTCACTCTTTGAAAATTCAGTATCCATTCTATCGTTTCTCCTTTGCTCGCTTCAATTTGGAATTACCGATCATCATCCAAACACCGCCGCCAATTAATAGAAGGGAGACAATAATGGTTCTTAAATACATATCAACTAAATTGTAAATTTGTCCATCCGGGAACAGACGGTCCAGTGTCGGAACAAGTACGTTAATCAGGATGTAGTATGCACCTAGCAGAAGCAGTCCCAAGCCTACCCAGCGATGATATTGAGCAAACATACCGATCACAGGCTTGTCGATCAGCTGCTCCTGCCCATAACGGCTTACCTGCTGCAATGCATCAAAAAAACTGTAAAACCAGACCACCGGGATTAGAAACAAAAAGAGTGAAAGATGCAGCACGTCCAGTATATAGATAAATCCTAAAAACAGTAGCATGAGCTGTAGTCCACGTTTTTGCAACCCAATATACATATGTCCGGCACCGGGAAATACCGATAAAATGGTAGCCAGCATTTTACTACGACGTCCCTCAACTCTTCCATGCTCCAGTTCCTCAAACAAAGTCCGGTCCTGAAGAATGTCTCCAGCTTGTTTACGATGTACATGCTGCACCGCATCAAACATGCAATACAGCCAAATAATCGGCAACACGCCTGCAAACGCCAAAAATCCGGATTCGTTCGTTATGCTAGTAATAAAGATGAGGATCGCGCCAAAGCCAAAGAAGGATAACAGAAAAGACAAGCCACGCTGCATCAGCCCCAAATGAAGGTGCCCCAAACCCGGAATGAATGACAGCAAAATCGTAAAAAATCGTTCATTATCCGATCCTTTTTGAAAAGCAGGTGATCCTGCCATACCATAGTATCCTTGTTGATAATACCCGGGACCAGATCCCATACCTCCCCCCGTGGTATTGGTGCCTGTGTCTGTTGCCCCCTCCGGTATCTCTCCTGATAACCCAGTCTGTCCATAAGACCCATTTGGAGAGTAGAAGCCATATGGATTAGAACCTGCATGAGGAGGATATGGAGCAGCGACAGCACGAGGATCATAACGTAACAAGCTAATCACGATATGCAGCATGCTAAGTCCCCATAAAAGGGCAGCAACAAATATACTAGCAAAAAAAGGCGTTCCGTCACTTGCTATCACTGACAAAAATATTCCTCCTGCCAGACATCCGAAAAACAAAATCGTATAGACAAACGCATTGGCTTTTCTGGTCCAGTAATAGTGTCCTACACCCGGAATGATGTTCAATAGAAATGCCAATAGCTTGCTTCGTTCCGTATAAGGCATCGCTACACTTCCTTTCTATTTATGGAATCTTGGTAAAATTCCCAACTGAAGGTTGATTTTAAACTTGTTCATCTTACCCTTAACTTATTTAGGGCTTTAATTTATCGAGCCAGGTTGTCGTAGCTTGCATGACTTCTTCACTGTAAGAGACGCGTTCTTTTGAAGGAACCGGCTTATTGCCTGTTTGCGGCATCATTTTGTCAAAGGCTCCACTGGATAGCAAGATCAACGTCAGACTTGCGGCAATAACATAGTGGAACACAGGTTTTTCAAACCAACGACGTTTTTTGAATATAATTTGACTCGGTTCAGCTTCTATATTAGGAAGAACGGCCATTACCTGATCTGTGAAGCGCTCCGTATCCATCCAGGCAGAGTGTTCTTCCAATGTCGGCTCTAATTGCTCCAGTGCGACAAGATATAGCATCAGCGCTTGTTCATCTTCCAACAAGAGCTTTTCCAGTCGGGTAGATTCCTCTATCGAACAAGTTCCTGTAATGTATGCATGCCAGTCATTCGTTTGCCCTTCCATCCACGGTCTATCCTGTTGGTCAGTCATTGCCATTCCTCCTCCTTCCAGTGATTCCGAATCCATAGTCGTGCCCGATAGAGTCTGGACTCTACCGTTTTTAAAGCTACCTGCGTCTCTTCTGCTATTTGATCGTAGGTTTTGCCCTGCATATAGTAAGCTTGAATAATATCTCGATGCTGCTGGGGCAACTGGGCGATTTTTTGTGATAGTTCTACCGTTTGCTCTTCACGGATGAGACGGGCCAGTACATCTTCATCCGGGGAAGGGAGCTGCACAAGGGATTGTGCCACGTCTATGAGCTCTGCGGGTCGCCTGTCTTGTTTGCGCTTGATATCCAGCGCTTTATGAAGCGCAATTCGGCTCAGCCACGTTTTAAACCCTTCGTTCCGGTACTGGGGGAGAGACTTGTACACCTGAACGAACGCCTCCTGCGCGGCATCCTCTGCTTCCTTGCTGTCATGCAGTACCGAATAGGCCACATGAAATACATGCTTGCTGTACAGCTCTACGATCTCACGGAACGCCTGCCGATCACCGGACCGGATTCGTTCAATGATTCTCTCTATATCAATGACGCTCTCCCCCTTCCCAATACTATAGACGCCAGGAATTTTTCTTCCCCTGCATATTTCTAAAAAAAATTTAAAAAGGACACACCCTCCAAATCGGAAGGGTGTGTCCTCTATCATTAAAGTCTACTTGCTCACTTTAAATTTCTGCCCTACATTACATGTTGCACAGGCGATACTCCGCGTTGTCCATGTATCGCCATTTCAATGTGACAGCCATAGCGCATCAATTTACTACCTAAAAGGCTCAGTTTGCTACTTTAATTGCGACCGCCACCACGGAATCGCTGGGCATATTCTTTCGCATCCTGTGCATTACGAACCCGGTTTCGGCTCCACTCTAGCAGAATACGATCTATATACCGGAAATGTACCTTCCCAGCAAACACCGCTTCCTTCAGGGCCAGCAAAATAAGCTCCTCCGGATACCGATCCTGATCTACCCAACTGCTGATCGTCTCATATTCCATCGGTGATAATGGTCGGCCGAATTCTTTCTCAAAAATTGTGAATAAATTTCGTTCTTCTGTAAGTGGAGATTCCGATACTCCATTCAGTAAATCCGGCTTCCCGGCAAACAAAATGTCATCTTCATCGTGCTGCTCCGAACGCTCGGCGATCATACATTCAGCCAGCTTGCGATACAGACCCGCTAAGTTATAACGTTCAAATTGGACGGATGAACTGCGGTCTTCCACGGAATCTATTCGCAAAAACCCTTCTTTCATGAGCTTACTGAAATAAAGCGCGATTTCGTTTGCAGTGCACCCAATTCGAGCCTGCAATTGCTCCCATGTCGGAAATTCATTACGTTCCGCTTGTTTAAATGCAAGTAACTGCATCAGTAGCAGCATTTCACCATCCGTCAGCCGAAGCGTCCGATAATGCTTGAGCAAAGCGTAGGGAATTTGAACCATTCCGGTTTCCATAGCATAGGCTACTCCCTCCGCCCAATCTGCCGCTGATGTCTTATCAAATGATCCTGTCATTGATTATGGATACAAACGATACAGCATACGTGGGAACGGAATCGTTTCACGTACATGATCGAGTCCACAAATCCATGCTACTGTACGCTCCAGTCCCAATCCAAAGCCAGAATGCGGAACGGTACCATAGGTGCGCAGATCCATATACCATTGGTAGGCTTCACGTGCCAGGTTATGCTCGTTAAAACGTTCTTCCATCAATGCTGGATCGTCAATTCGTTGGGAACCCCCGATAATTTCGCCATAACCTTCAGGAGCGATCATATCGGCACACAGAACAACCTCTGGGCGGGATGGGTCAGGTTTCATATAGAATGCTTTAATGTGAGTCGGCCAATGCGTAATGAACACAGGCTTGTTATATCTTTCGGCAATAGCTGTTTCATGAGGAGCACCGAAGTCTTCTCCCCACGGGATGTCGAATCCTTCACCTTGAAGGAAGGCAATCGCCTCATCGTACGTAATCCGTGGAAACTCACCTTGAATTTGCTCCAGCTTCGAAACATCGCGTCCGATAGCTTCAAGCTCCTTCGCACAATTTTTCAGAACAGACTGCACGATATGGCTTACAAACTGCTCCTGAACGCGCAAGGATTCTTCGTGATCCACAAAAGCCATTTCAGGCTCGATCATCCAGAACTCAATCAGGTGACGACGTGTTTTGGATTTTTCTGCACGGAAGGTTGGACCAAAGGAATATACTTTACCCAGCGCCATTGCCGCAGCTTCCATGTACAGCTGTCCGCTTTGTGTCAAATAAGCATCCTCGTCAAAATATTTGATGTGGAACAACTCAGTTGTACCTTCCGCAGAAGAAGGAGTCAAAATAGGCGGGTCTACCTTCGTAAAACCGTTGCCGTTGAAAAATTCCTGTACAGCACGGATAATTTCCGCCCGGATAATCAGTACTGCACGTTGCTTGGCGGAACGCAGCCACAAATGGCGATGATCCATCAGGAAATCTACACCGTGCTCTTTTGGGGTAATCGGGTAGTTTTCGGTCAAATGAATGATTTCAATACCTGTAACCGTTAATTCATAGCCCGATTGACTGCGCGGCTCCTCTCGCACGATTCCAGTTACATAAAGGGAGCTTTCTTGTGTCAGGGATTTGGCGTCATTCCAAATATCCTCAGACACTTCGCTTTTTACGATAACCCCTTGAATATACCCGCTACCATCACGTAGTTGCAGGAACTGAATTTTACCGCTAGACCGCTTATTGTTTACCCAAGCGCCAATTGTAACCGTTTCCCCTACATGGCGACCCACTTGGGCAATCGTACTTTTATTTGTCATGACCGTCTCTCTCCTTGAACCGAAAATCAAACAGCCCTTCCCCTTGGGTTAGGCTGTTTGCTCTCGCTGTTTGGTGCATGTGGTACTTAAACCATAGTTCCACATGTATAAAGTTTACACTTACGGACCGAACTACTGAACCAGACGGAACGTGTCACGGGCAATTACCAGTTCTTCGTTTGTTGGAATGATCAGTACTTCTACCTTTGAATTTGCAGTTGTAATCCGGCGAATCTCGCCAGAACGAATAGCGTTCAATGATTCATCCAGCTCGATACCGAGGAATGTCAGTTGTTCCAACACTCTCTTACGCAGAACGATGGAGTTCTCGCCTACGCCTGCTGTAAATACAATTACGTCTACTCCGTTCATTGCGGCAGCATACGAACCAATATACTTGCGCAGACGGTATTCATACATTTCAAATGCCAATGTAGAATTAGCTTCGCCTTTTTCCATACCTTCAGTGATTTCACGCATATCACTGCTGATACCAGAAATAGCTAGAAGTCCACTATGCTTGTTCAGCATGGAATTGACTTCATTGACAGTCAATTCTTCTTTGTTCATGACATAAGGCACGATTGCTGGGTCCAAATCACCACTACGAGTACCCATCATAAGTCCTTCCAGTGGAGTCATACCCATGGAAGTATCTACAGACAAACCGCCTTGAACTGCTGTTACACTACCACCATTACCGATATGGCAAGTGATGATCTTCAAGTCTTCCAAAGGACGGCCGACAAATTTGGCAGCTTCCTTACTTACAAAGTCATGGGAAGTGCCGTGTGCACCGTAACGACGAACCTTATACTTATTGTACAACACTCTCGGTATGGCGTACATATAAGCTTTTTCTGGCATGGTTTGATGGAACGAAGTATCAAATACCACAACTTGCGGTACTTCTGGCATATTCAATTCAGCCGCTTTAATCCCCATCATGGATGCTGGGTTATGCAGTGGAGCCAGGTCGAACAAGCGACGGATTTCACTCTTCGCTTCAGGAGTTACGAGCGCTGACTGTTTGAAAATTTCGCCTCCATGAACCACACGATGGCCCACAGCCTGAATTTCGCTAATGCTGGAGATAACACCATGCTCTGCGTCTGTGAGTGCATTCAGCACTTTACGGATGGCAGTAGTATGCTCCAAAATTTCGCTAACTTCAGTGTATTCTTCCTTATTGGTTGGTTTATGCGTCAGAATCGAAGAGTCCATACCGATGCGCTCTACCAATCCTTTTGCCAAAACGGACTCGTCCGTCATATCATACAATTGGTATTTCAGGGAAGAACTCCCTGCGTTGATTACGAGGATTTTCATATCCGGTCACCATCCTTGTCATACTTAAAGAAGCCTTCGCCCGATTTCACGCCCAGATTACCTGCACGTACCATTTTCTTCAGGACGATGGACGGACGGTATTTCAGTTCGCCAAATTCACGGAACATCCGCTCCAGAGCCGCCAAAACGGAATCCAGACCAAAGCGGTCAGCCATTTCCAAAGGACCGTTTTGGAAGTTGTAGCCGATACGCATAGCATCGTCGATATCTTCCGCAGAAGCTACGCCCTCTTGAAGTACATGAGCTGCTTCGTTAATCAGCAGACAGATAATCCGGCTAGTTACAAAGCCAGGAGATTCATAAATCATGACTCCTTTTTTCTCCACGATTTCTTCCACGAACATTTTCGTGTTTTCAAAGGTATCATCTGAAGTTTTCAAACCACGAATAATTTCTACAAGATCAATACGGGATACTGGATAAATAAAGTGCATACCAATAACACGCTCGGGATACTTGGTCGAGCTGGCAAGCTCGGTCAGGCTCAGCGTGGATGTATTACTTGCAAGGATGATGTTGCTTGGACATACATGATCCAACTCTTGGAAAACAACTTTCTTCTCATCCAGATTCTCTGTAATGGTTTCAATGACCATATCACAGCTAGCGAGCTCCGCCAGATGGGATACTTTTTCAATGCGAGATAAAATCAGTTTTTTCTCTGCTTGGGTAATTGCCCACTTTTCCAGTTGCTTATCTAGACTTGTTTCAATCATATTATAAGCGTAGTCTAGTTTTTCTGGTGTCTGCTCTACTAGCAGCACATCGATTCCTTTGGACGCAAGCATTTCAGAAATACCTTGTCCCATGGTGCCGCCGCCAATGACGCCGATTTTTTTAAATTGCATGGTTCTTAACTCCACCCTTTCCTGGTCACTCTCATATATTGTATCCTTCTTTGTCGAAAAATACATGTTTATGTCCCAATAGATAATAATATCTTAGCACGGACTAAAAGTAAAAAAAAATAACCAGCATAAAAAATTATGCTGGTAATAAAGCATTTTCACTAAATTGACATCTAAATTGATCTCCGGACAGCGTTTCTTCCTTCATCAAGATGTCAAGAGAATTGTCGAACACAGGACGATGCTTTTCCAACAACTCCAAAGTGCGGTTATGCAGGTCATTCATAATCTCGCCATTTTCCCGCATGAGTTCCTCTTTTGTAACCATTTCCATATTAATAATCCCAAGAGAAGTCAAACCGGAAGTCATCATCGTATGAACGATGTTCAGTGCCTGCTCAAAATCATTACTTGAACCAGTACTTCGACCGCCGTAGTACATTTCTTCTGCTGTAGCCCCTGCGAGCGAGATCATAATTTGCTCCTCCAGGTACTGCTTGGTATATAAATAATGCTCTTGCTGTGGGTTGTGACGCACGTAACCGAGCGCTTTCCCACGCGGGCTGAGCGCCACTTGACTTACACTACCAGGACGGACGATTTCAGCCATAATAGCATGTCCCAGCTCGTGAATCGCTACACGTTTTTTCTCTTCGAATGTCGATTCTCGGTCTGTTTTCTCACCCATCATCACCTTGTCAATTGCCATGGACAGATGACTTTGCGCAATCATTTGCTGATCCTGTCTCATTGCATAAATGGCTGCTTCATTCATGACGCTCTCCAACTGTGCACCGGAAAAACCGTAAGACTCCTCTGCAATTTTGTCCAAATTAGCATCTTCCTGGATCGGTTTGTTTTTGGCATGAATTTTAAGGATATGAAGACGGCCCTTCTTATCAGGCAAATCTACTTGAATATGACGGTCAAAACGTCCTGGGCGCGTTAAGGCGCTGTCCAGCATTTCTTTGCGGTTTGTTGCCGCAATGAGCAATATCCGCGGCGTATCTGCCGAATAAATGCCATCCATTTCTGTCAGCAACTGATTCAAAGTCTGATCATATTCTCGTTGCTGTCCACCCTCACGCTTACCGCCAATAACATCAATCTCGTCAATAAAAATGATTGCATTTTCTTTCTTTTCCTTGGCTGCACGAGTGCGAGCCTCCCTAAACAACTCACGGACACGACCTGCACCAACACCTACGTACATTTCAACAAATTCACTGCCTGAAGCTGCAACAAACACAGAATTAGTATAGTGTGCAGCTGCTTTCGCCATCAGCGTTTTCCCTGTTCCCGGAGGCCTGTAAGCAAAACGCCTTTCAATGGACGAATGCCAAACTTGGAAATTTCATCATGACGATTCAAAAAATCCAAGGCTTCACGCAATTCCTGTTTAGCGCTTTCTTGTCCACCAATTTCCTCAAAAGTCAGCTTGTCCGGACCATTTTTTTTACGTTTGCGCTCTTGCCCGGCACCTACGGCCAAGCCGCCACGAGCATGCATGAGCATTAACAAGCCACTGAGCATCACGCCTGCAACAAGAAGAGGGATAATGTTCACCCCAATAAAAACGAGAAATATAATGGCCACCGGCACAATACCGATTAATATTTCCTTGATCCATCTAGGCATTAGGCCATACCCCCATTTGCTGAGATTGACGTGGCAAAACGATAAACTTCGTCGCATTGCCTTCGCTGAGTCGGATATAGACATTGTTCGAATCCATATCGGTATCAGCCTTGATACCTGTCTTTTTCTTTTTCATCTGCTCAACTGTAGATGAAATTTGAGTATACTTTTTATTTTCCATCGCTTCGGCTACAGGAAACATAGCCTCAGACCACCATTGATTCAGTGCTGAATTGGAACGATCTGCGATATCCAGCTTAATGGTGCGGCTGCCAATGATGGATTGGCCTTTTTGCTTAACCACATCGACTAATCCGGCCACATCCGCCTGCGGTTTGAGATCTAGTTTCAATACCACCTGATCCTGTTTAATATCTATTTGAGCGCTTGTCACGCCTGGATATTGAGATACCAGTTTTTCCAGAGGACTTTGCATTGTAACCTGACGGTAAATGAACCATCCTCCAAACATTAACAAGGCTGCCAAAACGGCCGCCACAACAATAGGAACTGCACGCAATTTCAAACAACATCCTCCTCTCAAAATGTAAAACCCAGAAGAAACGGGACGAATGTCAACAAACAACCAAATTGCATGATCTTATAATGATCAGCAACTCATTTATCTATCATTTTTGTCTATCACTTATAAAATATAGTATATCATAACGTAAATCTAATATCGAAGGCAATGTGTGGAGGAGTTGTGATAAGGCAAAAAGATGCTTCTGGCTTTTAGTCCAGCTTTGCGGAGCAATAAGTAAAAAGACGCAAATACGAATTAGATCGTATTTGCGTCTTTTTTTTATTACTTTCAATCATTCCAAGCTATATAGACTGAGTATAAAAGTTATTTGGAATGGCCCCATGGTTGTCAGCCAGCGGAGTGGAACACTTGAATCTGAAGAAGCGAAGCGATCGTAAGATCAAATGGAATACGCAGCGCTCCTAACGCTCTTGGGTACTCCCAAGCCACAAATCCACACTCTTAACATCGCGCTAGTAATTAGGCAAAGTATACTTTATCCCCGTCGATGCTCCATCTGAGAAACGGTAAAAGGTATAGTTGTGATGGCTTTCATCATCGTAAAACAGTTGCCATACATATTCGCCATTGAACACACTCGGTTGGAGCCTTACAATTTTTGCATTTGGAAGTTGCTGCTGAATTATTGCTGTCATTTTTTGCTCGTCGACTCCGTTTTTCATCAGCTCGGTATGAACACCACTTGGATCTGCGGCAGGTATGTTAGGTTGCCCCTCCATTTTTTGAAAAGGAACCCACACCATTATATTTTCATTCTGTGCGTTTTTTCCTTGAACTACCCAATATATCTGATCCCACACAGACTTCCATGTCTGAGTCGTGCTAACCAGACCACCTGATTGCTTGGCCTTCATGATAGCGGCATTTTTCTCAGCCACCTGGTCTTGAGTAACATACGAATAATACCAGAAAATGCTGACCAGGATCAGTATTACGGCCAAAATGGCGACCGCTATCCATTTCTTCTTATTTTTCAAACCTGTGCTTCCTCTCTAAGGGGATGTGACACCTAAATTAGCGCGACAGCAGCCCTTCAAAGGCGGCTTGTGCCTCATGTTTGATACGTTCCTCGTCCATCGTCAGGCATTCGCCATTTTTCACAATCTGACGGCCGTCTACCCACACATGAGCCACGTCTTTGGCACTTGCAGAGTATACGGCATGCGAAATAAGATCTGTACGCGGCAAGAAATGGGCCTGATCCAGATCTAGCGCGATAAAGTCAGCCTTATTGCCTGCCGCCAGCGCTCCTACCTCTTTTAAACCAATCGACTTTGCACCATACTCTGTTGCCAGACGTAGTGCTTCATTTGCAGGAACTGCCGTTGGGTCGCCAGATACTCCCTTGTGAATGAGTGCCGCCAGACGCATTTCCTCGAACATATCCAAGTTATTATTGCTGGCAGGACCATCTGTTCCAAGTGAAACAGTAACTCCTGCACGCAGCAATTCAGGCACTCTAGCTACACCACTTGCCAGCTTCAAGTTGCTGCCTGGATTATGCGATACCGCCACACCCCGTTCCGCCAATAAAGCTATTTCTTCGTCGTTCAAGTGAACGCCGTGGGCAACAAGTGAAGGACGGGAGAAAAAGCCAAGCTTATCTAAGTGTGCAACTGGACGCAAGCCGTAGTCGCGTACGTTTTGTTCAACTTCGGCGATCGTCTCGGACATGTGCGTATGCAATGGTAAATCGAGATCATGTGCTGCTTGAACAAATTTCTCAATAAACGCAGGCGGGCATGTGTATGGGGCATGAGGAGACATCATTGTTGTGATACGTCCGTCTGCTTTTCCATGCCAGTTACGCGCAAAAGTCACGGCCTCAGCTAGCTTAATCCGCTGTTCTTCTTCTGAACAGAGTCCAATGGCTCCACGCATCAAGCTTGCACGAATGCCCGACTCTTCAGCTACACGAGCCACCTCATCCATATGATCGTACATATCCAGGAAAGTCGTGGTTCCACCTTTCAGCATTTCCAGCACTGACAAAGAAGTTCCCCAGTACACATCCGTAGATGTAAACTTGGCTTCCATAGGCCACATTTTTTCCTGAAGCCACACTTGAAGTGCCAAATCATCTCCATACCCTCGCAGCAGAGACATCGCCGCATGACCATGAGTATTGATCAGACCAGGTAAAAACAATAACCCCTTGCCGTCGATTGCTTCTGTCTCTTCCTCACCCGCAGGCAAAGTCTCGCCAATGTAAGTAATACGGCTATCCTCCACAATCATAAAACCATGGATTACCCCAGCCTCGGGTCCATTCACGGCAAACGAGCCGTTTTTAATCATCCATTTATTCACTGTCATATTGTGCTTCTTCCTTTCCGTCCTCCAGATAATAAGCGAGGCTAAGCAAATCAGTTGTAAAGTCTGTGGCATGTATCCGAATGTTAGCCGGTGCCTTAAGAATGATAGGTGCAAAGTTCAAAATCGCTCCAATTCCACTCTCAATCAGCCTATCAGCTACGTGCTGTGCCTCAAAATCAGGTACAGTAATAATCCCGATTCGTATATTTTTTTCTTTCACAGTCGCTTCCAGTTCATCCATCGGCTGTACGACCAAAGTATTGATTCTGGTCCCAACCTTATCCGGGAACGCATCAAAAACCGCCACAATCTTCATATTGTCTTTTAAATAAGCATTATAGTTCGATAGGGCTTGACCCAGATTACCCGCTCCGACCAATACTACATTAATTTGCTGGTCGATTTTCAGGATATGGCGTATTTTCTCAATTAGATAAGAAACATCGTAACCGATGCCCTTCCGACCAAAATCGCCAAAATAGGCAAGATCTTTACGAATTTGGGCCGGATTCAAATCTAACCTCTGTCCCAGCTCTTGAGAAGAGACCGTAGCCACCTCCCGTTTGTGCAGTGCATTCAGATAACGTAAATATACGGGTAATCTCCGTACGACAGCCTCTGAAATTTTATCTGATTTCATACTTGCTCCCCCTAATTGTAACGGACTTTAGGTGTCCGTCCGTTGTGCCTCTGTCTCCGGGGCGGATTGGAGCCATTCGGCGATGCGGGGCACCATTTGCTCCGATGGCATATGCTCCATTTTTGGTCCCGGTAACGAGTACAAAAAGTGCTTTCCGTAATAGGATTCGATCACACGCGTATCGTAAACGATAACGACTCCGTGGTCGCTCGCTGTACGTACCAATCGCCCAAATCCCTGTTTGAAGCGAATAACTGCTTGTGGTACAGACAGCTTCATAAATGGATTCTTCTTCTGCTGCTGGAGCAGCTCGCTTTTTGCCTCCAGTAACGGGTGATTGGGCGGTTGAAACGGCAAGCGAACGATGGCCAGACAAGTCAAAGCCTTCCCTGGAATATCGACGCCTTCCCAGAAGCTGCTGGTTCCCAGCAATACAGAAGCCTTGGCTTCCTGAAAACGACGGGTTAGCTTGCTCCGACTCCCACTGTCTACACCTTGTCCTAACACGGTAATATCGCTGGATGCTAACGCCTCTTTGAGTGGCTCATACACTTGCCGGAGCATCCGATAGGAAGTAAACAGAACGAGCATTCTCCCCCGCGTCGCTTGGGCAGTCGCTCCTAGAGAGCTAACAAGCATCTCTACAAAATGTGCATCCCCTACACTGCCCTTCACACTCGGAAAGTCTCGCGGAATGACTAGCAACACCTGATCCCTGTAATTAAAAGGTGATGGGAGCTGTGACGTCATTAATCGTCCTTGATCCGCGGCCTCCTGCAAGCCGAGTTGATCGGTCATGTACTGAAACGACTTATCTACCGATAAAGTAGCAGATGTCAGGATAATACTTCTTTTTTTTGTCAAAAAACATTTCTTTCAACTGGCGGCTCACATCGACGGGCACTGCATAAAATTGCAATGATTTACTACGGAATTGCCCACTCGCTTCGAGCCAATATACGGTTGTTTCATCATCGAGTCGTATAAAGAAGCGTAAATTTTCCCTAATCCCCGCCAAATCCTTAAGCAGACCCGTGATATCTGTAATGAGACTATCCGCCGCATAATCGTCGTGTTCTTCCTTGACATCCAGCATCAGCTTGTCGCCCTTGCGCAAAATTTCACTCAACGTTACATAAAGCTGATTTTCCAACGCCGCCGCTTGATCCCACTTTGCAGGCTTGGCCGACGGTTTGAGACGCGAAGAAAATTGTCCTGTTTCACCCGGTGTGGCATCAGACCGCTCTGGCAACATGCCAAACAGCTTATCGCTTAGCAGATCCCAAGTTTCCTTAACCTCTAACACGAGTGGGTACAGCTGATCAATGGTCGAGGCCCATTCCGTCGACTTCTCATGCCCAGACTTTGCCAACTGCTGACGTAGCGAAGGCAATTGTCCGTTCTTACTGTCCTTGAACAATCGAGTCAGCGTATGCACGAGTGTGAAATATTTCATATGCATGCCCAGGTGCTTACCGGCTACTTCCTCTAGATGATGTGCTTCATCAATTACCAGATGTTCATAGCTGGGCAATAGCTGGTGACTTGCTTTGACGTCGGTGAACAGCTTGGAGTGATTCGTTATAACCACATCCGCTGTTCCTGCTTCATGACGTGCACGATGATAGTAGCATTTGCGGAACCATGGGCAAGAACGACCAAGACAGGACTCGGAATCACTAGCTACTGTTTCCCAAAAATCCCCTCCACGGTTGCTCAGGTTCAGTTCCTCATCATCACCGGTTTCTGTCAGAGTCAGCCAGACAATCATTTGAGCCGCTGTAATCAAGTCTTCCTTTGGTGTCGCGAAGTCTCTTCTGTTTATTTTATGTTCAAACTTACGCAGACACAAATAATGCCCCCGACCCTTAAAAATGGCAGCCCGGAACGGGAACGGAATCACTTTTGTCAGCATCGGAATATCACGCTCTCGCAATTGCTCCTGCAGATTAATGGTATGCGTGCTTACTGTGACCCTCTGCCCATATTTTACACTGTGATACAGTGACGGAAGCAAATAGCCTAGGGACTTCCCTGTTCCTGTACCCGCCTCGATCAACAAATGCTTATCTTGACTCAGGGCTTGATTTACACCCTCAATCATTTGTGTTTGCGCCTCGCGCTCCTCATATTGGCTCAAGGATGAACGCAAATTGTCCCGCACATCATCCATATACTCCTCAAAGGAAACGCCTGAGAGTGGATTAGGATCATCTTCTCTACGTGGAGTAGCCAATTCGGTCCAATCTTCCACTTTAAGCGCAAGCTGACGAAAAAACTGATGTTTCTCCAAATCCTGAATAGGGTCTAGCTCTTTCTCTTCTCGTATGCCGTCAAGAAACCAACCCAGGTCACTGTCTTCCTCTGCGAACAAATCGCTGAGCCGCTGTATCGTTATCAGAGGTAATGCCTGAAGCTCACCCAGACACTTTAAAAACACCTCAGCCGTAGCCAACGCGTCGCTGTCTGCTTGATGAGGGCGGTCATGCGCCAGCCCAAACTCTGAGGAAACAAAACCTAGCTGATAAGAAGATAATGATGGAAACATAATTTTCAGAAAATCCATCGTATCCAAAATTCTACCGCTAAAGGGTAAATATCCACACCGGTCCAAAGCGCTTTGCAAAAAATTAAAATCAAACGCCACGTTATGACCGACGAGTACGACATCGTCCAGCATAGGCACGAGCTCCATCATCATTTCTTCGAGTGCAGGTGCATCCTTGACGTCATCGTCTGTAATTCCGGTCAATCCGGTGATAAAAGGTGGAATAGATCTGCCAGGGTTTACATAAGAGCCGTAAACACGGGAAATGCTGTTATCATGATCTATAATTGCAAGTCCGACTTGAATGATGTCATCCGCGGACTGGGTGCCTGTCGTTTCAAAATCCAATACCGCAAATTTCATTCGAGCTTAATCCTTTCTTATGACACATACAATAATAATAACTCTGTATAATAGCATAGCAGAAGATTGCCTGTTTGGAAATTAAGACAGCCAAAAAAGACGATGCACACGCCGCCTAAGGAGGTGGGCATGCATCGTCTTACTCGGTGTCTGACAACTACATCCAGGTCAACATGGAGCTGTCGTAGCGAAGCTTTTCGACACCGGACAAACAGGCTTGCATATTGTGCAGTGGCTCGGGCAACGTTGGATCGAACTGATGCGCGAGAGCAAAATATTTTTGCGCCTCTTTTACGTCAGCCTGCTTTGCCATCAAACAACCCAGCGCATTATAGATGACCGCTTTTAGCCCTGGCTGTTCAGTCAGGTGCAGCACCTTTTGAAACTGGCTTATAGCCTCTGCTGGATCATCCAGTTGAAAATGAGCCATTCCCATATACATGTGACTCTGCCAGCTGTTCGGAAAATGCTGTAGCACCTGCTCAAATTGCTGGATTGCCTCCGGGTACATAAGTAAGCGATAATACCCCTGCCCCCTGTTAAATGCCGGTAGCTCCTTTTCAGGCAGCTCAGCGTCAGACATGTCGGCCTCTGCAGAAAATCCTGCTGCACGCAGGTAAACCATTTTTTCCTCAAAGGCCAGCCACTCATCCATAATTCCGTCACTCATTCTCCGCAGCAGACTCCAGTGCTGTAGCAGCTCCTGTCTGCGGGGGCCCTGGGCTGATGGGTAATGCTTCACGATATCATCTAACATGCTGTTCATTTCTGCGAATACATGCTGGAACATGTGCATCCCGCCCTTACGAAAGATGGATTAATACACTCACATTTTTCGCTTAAAAGACGGGTTTCATCCGCATTCCCATTCATTACATGATCGTTGCATGTACTTCCTTGTTCATCGTTTGGGCTGGTTTATTATGTTCATCCACAAATACCACAGTTGGTTTGTATGTTTTGGCCTCTTCATTTGACATGGAAGCATAGGAAATAATAATGACTGTATCACCGGGCTGGACCAGACGGGCTGCCGCACCGTTGAGACAAATCACGCCGCTCCCACGCGGTCCGGGGATCACATAGGTTTCCAGTCGAGCTCCATTATTATTGTTTACAATTTGAACCTTTTCATTCTCCAGTAGATCCGATGTCTCCATTAAATCCTCATCTATGGTGATACTTCCCACGTAGTTCAGGTTAGCTTCGGTAACCGTCGCGCGGTGAATTTTTGATTTCATCATAGTTCTAAACATGGGAAAGTACCTCCACTTTCTGTATTCTTATATTATCAATCAGTCGGGTATTCCCAAATTTTACGGCTAGCGCAACAATGACATCTTCTTGCACATCACATAGGCGCTGCTCAGGGCGAAGGGGCTCCAGGCCAGGAAATGTTAATATTTCAATATAGTCAATATCTGCCAAAGGAGATGAGGCGATGGTCGACTCCACCATTTGACGCAACTGCTCAATCGTAATGGTGTTCTGTACAATATCTTCGCTCACTTCTTGCACCTTGCGCAGTGACTGGGACAGCACTAACGCCTGCTCTCGCTGTTCCGCACTTAAATAGACATTACGGGAGCTAAGGGCCAAACCATCGGCCTCTCTAACGATAGGACAAGGTATGAGGGTCACATTCATATTAAGATCAGTCACCATTTGTTGAAGCACAGCAACCTGTTGCGCATCCTTCATGCCAAAGAAGGCCAAATCAGGACCTACCATGTTAAACAGCTTGGCTACCACTGTAGTCACACCATCAAAATGGCCAGGACGGGAAGCGCCGCACAAGCGGTCTGTCAAAGCGGATACGCGAATTTTGGTTTGAGTTGGCTGTGGATACATTTCTGCTACAGTCGGCAAAAAGACAATATCCACGCCTTCGCGCCGTGCTACTTCCAGATCACGAACTTCATCACGAGGATAGCTGTCCAAATCCTCGGTAGGTCCAAATTGTATCGGATTAACGAAAATACTAAGCACGACTGTGTCTGCCATTTCACGCGCCTTTTGCATCAAGCTCGCGTGCCCTTCGTGCAGGTATCCCATTGTTGGTACAAAGCCGACTTTATGTTGTTGTACAGAGGCAGAATCGTGTAGCATTTTTGCTCCATTGGCCCCAAGCTGCCGACGCTCGGCAATAACCTTACGCAGTTGAGCCACTTCTCTTACGATGATCATGACTGTGATTCCACCTTTTCCTTAGCTTGTTCCTGCGCTTGTCCTTTTGCCTGACCGTACAAGGACTCCAGGGACTCCACAACGCGATCATCCGCGCTGAACACATGCTCTGCGGCCGGGAATGCCCGCTCTTTCACATCGCTCACATACTGCTCAATGCTGCTGCGGATCAAGCCGCCTACATCGACATAGGTTTTAACAAAACGTTTACTGAAATATGGCGATGCATATTGAATTAGATCGTGATAAACAAGTACCTGACCGTCACATCCACGTCCTGCACCGATTCCAATGGTTGGAATGGAAAGTTCTTTAGAGATCGCCGTTGCCACTTCCTCAGTCACCAATTCCAGTACAATACCAAAGGCACCCGCCTGCTCTAACGCCTTGGCATCAGCCATTAAGCGGCGTGCGTCTGCTTCGTCCTTACCTTGAATGCGATAACCTCCAATCTGATTAACCGATTGCGGAGTAAGTCCGATATGTCCTAGCACAGGTACACCTGCCTGAACAGTCGCTTTTACGACATCGGCAATTTCAGCTCCGCCCTCCAATTTAACAGCATGCGCATGTCCTTCCTGCATCAGACGACGGATGCCTTGAAGACTTTCAGATATGCTGCCGTGATATGTCATAAAAGGCATGTCCGCTACGATGAACGTATGCTCGGCGCCTCTTGCCACTGTCCGGGAATGGTACACCATATCATCCAGGGTCACTGGGATAGTCGAATCGTAACCAAGAACTACGTTACCCAGCGAATCACCCACGAGAATGATATCAATTCCCGCCTCCTCGGCTATTTTTGCCGATGGATAATCATAGGCGGTCAGCATACTGAGCGGAATGCCCTCTTGCTTCATTTTTTTCATTTTTACAATATTCAGTGCTTGTTTTCCTGCCATTGTGAATGGCTCCCTTCCATCTTTTTTTGGCACAAAAAATAACCTTTTATGAACGCCTGTACATCTGCGTCATCAAAAGGTCCGAACAGCCAAAAAAGACACTCATTTTGAGATCGTCCCTTCTGTCTCGGTCCTGTTCGGCTCAGAGCAGAATCCAACGTAACCTTCAAATGAAGTTATGATGGTCTTACAAACTTACTAAAGTAGAGCATGTGCCCTTGGAGTGCAGCTCGGACCGTCCGATGCCGCCTCCTGCACAGTATAACAAAAAATATCAGCTTTTTCACGTGAAGTTTTACACAGGAAACAGAAAGATTGTGGTCGTATGCTCAGCTAGGGTCGCTTCTACAAATGTATATCCCCTGATATGACCTGGATTCGCTCACCGTGGTCCGTTTCAATTACAAGTGCTCCTGAAGGGTCCAAGCCAACCGCTGTACCTTCTACCGCCATCCCTTGTCCCGTATGTGCCCGTACGCTGCGGTTCATCGTCACGGATAACGCCTCCCACAGCATGGCTATAGGCTGGAACCCCTGATCGGCATATAGCTTGCTTAGCTGCTCCATTTCTTCCAAAACAGCAGCAATCAGCGCAGTACGGTCAATTTCAAGCCCTGCCTCTATTTTCAAAGATGTCCCTACATGGGATAACTCTTCCGGGTAATCTTCTACATTCAAATTAACGTCAATGCCAATCCCTGCAATGCAGTACCGAACCCGTTGATCCTCTGTTGCAGATTCCAGCAGAATACCGGATACCTTGCGACCATGAATCAGCAGATCGTTGGGCCATTTGATGCCTGCCTCTACACCCGTCAGTCGGCGAATAGCCCTACACACCGCCACGCCTGTTAACAGCGTTAGCTGGGGGGTAAAGGCCAAGGGCTGGGTGGGGCGCAATACAATGCTCATCCAGATACCTTTGCCGCGAGGGGAATACCATTTCCGCCCCAGACGTCCCCGACCTGCCGTTTGTTCCTCCGCAAGCACTAACGTTCCCTCCAGCGCACCCTCTTCTGCCAAACGCATTGCATCCTGCTGAGTGGATACTGTTGAGTCCAGAATAACGATACGCTGACCAAACGATTGAGTGGTTAACATACCTGCCAATTTGGAGACTTCCAGCCGGTCTGGCTGAGAGATCAGCCGATAGCCCCGCCGTGAGGAGGCATCGATATTATAACCCAGCTCACGCAGTTTGTTGATCTGCTTCCATACCGCTGTACGACTAACCGACAGTCGTCGGCTAATCTCCTCCCCGGATACGTAATCGGATGAACCTTCCTCCAGTATGCCTAACAATCTTTCATGATTATTCACTACTCATCACCCGTTTCACTTCCTGAAGCAATGTTTCTGTTTCATTCGGGATATCTCCGCAAGCGACCGCTTGTAAAAGCCGTTCCATCATCTGTCCCAGCCAAGGTCCACCTGGTCGATTCATTGCCTGAACCAGTTCATTTCCAGTAATATTTAAATCCTTGATACGAACGACGACAGCCTGCTGTGTCCACGAGTTTGCCAGTTCGGCAATTTTCTTCACATGCTTTTCTACCCATGGCGGTAATCCGCGAAACGAAGAAGGCAGTGTCTTGTAAAGCTCCAGCCAGTCTGAAGCTGTGTCCTTTCCCAGCTTAATTAACAATCGAATCCAGCTACGACGTAATTCCTCATCGTTGATACGGTCAGGATCCCTCGAAACTGAGTTGCCAGCTATGGCAACAGCATGACCGATGAGCTCGTTTTCCCATTCCAATAAATGAACTAAACGCAGACGTACAGCATTGGAGAAGGTCCAAGCTCTTAATAGCTCGTCCGCTGCCTCTGAGCTAAGTCTACAAGACATAAGGAGCAAACCCCACCGCAGCTCTGCTGGCAGCTGCACGATCTCCTGGAGCGCCTGTGCGTCACATTGTTCCCAGGGAACCGGAACCTTCGTACAGCCCAGCAATCCACTACGGCCCAGCATCTCCAGCCCACGTAATGGATCAGGTCCCGCTAGCATCTTTTCTAACTCGATTCGCACCCGTTCCATGGCTATGTATCTAAGTCCCTCTCTGCGACGAATCATACCTTTCCAAGTATTGTAGGCCACTCGGAACCGAAATACAGAGGCAAAACGGATGCAGCGCAGCATTCGCAGCCCGTCCTCCTCAAAACGTTCCTCAGCTCGTCCCACACAACGAACGAGAGAGGCTCGCAAATCTGCTTCCCCTCCAAACGGGTCCACTCGCTCCCCATGTTCAGCCATCGCTATCGCGTTCATCGTGAAGTCCCGCCGCATCAGATCCTCACGGATGTCCTTCACAAAGGATACTTCCGTCGGACGGCGGTGATCGGTATAACCGCTTTCCGTACGAAAAGTGGTCACCTCGAACGCATGACCGTCCTGCATGACCGTTACCGTCCCATGCTGGATTCCTGTCGGAATAACATGAGGGAATAGCGCTAAGACCTCTTCAGGTTCAGCCGAGGTGGTCAGATCCATATCATGAATAGCACGTCCTAATAGCTCATCCCGCACACACCCACCGACCCAATAAGCTTCGTGGCCTGCTGTGGTTAGTGTATGTATGACCTCTCTGCCGTGAAGAGCCATCTCTGGGTCAGCATGTTGCCAAGTATTTGTATTCACAGGGTTTCCCCCTTTGCAAGTATTCAATAAAAAAACGGACGCGAGTCCGCCCCCTTAAACGCTGATCGGTTTAAGATCCGGCACCTCGCGTCCCAACACACGGTAATAAATCTCTTCATATTGACGAGTAATCAGCTTATCACAGAATACGGTACGTGCGCGTGTCAGGCACGCTTCACGGAAACGTTCCGCCATTGCTTCATCGGACAACAGTTCTACTGCATATTCTGCCATCGCCTCTGTATTACCGATTTCAGCCAGATACCCCGTACTTCCATGTACGACGAGTTCAGGTACTCCTCCTGCCTGAGAACCGATTGTTGGCACTCCACAAGCCATGGCTTCCAGCGCAACTAGACCAAAACTTTCTTTCTCCGACGGAAGCAATAGCACATCCGCCATAGAAATCACTTCTGCGATTTGATCCTGCTTACCTAAAAAGAAGACTTTGTCCTGCAAGCCTAAACTTTCGATTTTACAACGAATTTTCGGAAGATCCGGTCCTTCTCCCACCAACAGTAGCTTCGTAGGTACCTTTTGTTGCACTCTGTCGAATATATCCAGCACATCTCCCACCCTTTTGACAGGACGGAAATTGGAAATATGCATCATAATTTTTTCGTGCGGTTGGGCAAAATCTCTCCTAAGCGCAGCAGCATCTCGTGGATAATATACTCGTTTATCTACAAAGTTGTAAGTCAAATCAATAGGTCGTGTGATTTCCAACGCATCAATCGTCTCACGAATCAAATCCTTAGAGACCGCTGTCACAGCATCGCTTTTGTTAATAGCCAGTCGAATCAGATCCTTTAATGATTCATCCTGTGCCAACACTGTAATGTCTGTACCGTGCAGGGTGGTCACCACTTTCAAATGATCGCCCACCATTTCCTTCGCTAAATAAGCGCATACTGCATGCGGGACAGCATAATGGACATGGAGTACATCCAAATTCTTCATTTGAGCCACCTGGGCCATTTTTGTCGCTAGCGACAAATCATATGGCGGATATCTAAACACGTAATAATCGTTAACTTCAACTTCATGATAAAAAATATTCTTCTGGAACGCCCCGCCTAATCTGAACGGAATGCTATTGGCAATAAAATGAACCTCATGCCCTTTTTCTGCCAGCAACTTGCCCAGTTCCGTAGCCACAACGCCAGAGCCACCCAGCGACGGATAACAGGTAATCCCAATTTTCAGTTTGTCATTCAAGCTAAGCTGCCTCCTTCCGTCCATCCATAATCACTCGTATGCCCATGTATTTCAGCATTCGACAACATGCGTAAGTATATAGTCCTTATTTGAATAGCTTAACCAGATATGGCGTTTTGGACGCAAATCCTTCTGCATATGAAATCAGTTTACGTTGACCCAACAACGAGTCCCGAGCTTTTACACGTTCCACATACCCCTGATTCAGTGGTGTGGATACCGTATCCTTCCCAGGCGCTGCCTGAAATTGCGAAGCATAACTCAACAACGACTGTTCCTTGGCTTCATAATGCTCGGTAATGTCCACGATCAAGTCCGTTCTGCCGATATCATTAATAAAATAAAAATATAATTGCTCTACCTGTACCGCAGGACTTTCTGGCATAAAGCGTCTCAACTTGGCGTTAAACACAGCTTCCTCTACTAGCTTGCTGCACATGACATGATCCGGATGCCGATCCTCCCAATAAGGAGCAAATACAATTTTTGGTGCATGGCGTCTGATTTCTGCTGTAACTGCAGCTACATGTTCAGGAGTTACATATAACCCACGATCAGGCAGACCCAAATTCGTCCGCACAGCCAGCCCGAGCACTTTTGAAGCGTGTTCAGCTTCTGCCATACGAGTATCCACATCACCATTAGATGACATTTCAGCCCGTGTCAAATCGCACACCCCCACCTTTAACCCAGCGGCTGTATGCTTGGCAATCGTGCCTCCCATTCCTATTTCTGCATCGTCGGCATGGGCTCCGAAAATCAGGATGTCCAGCGTCATTTTACATCACCCTGCTGGTCAATGCCCGGTTTATATTTATGTACCAGCTCACGCCAAGCAAAATCGCCACGATCCAACGCTTTAACCAGTATTTCAGCAGTTGCAACGTTGGTTGCCAAAGGAATCCCCTGTACATCACACAGACGTAATAATGCGCTAATGTCCGGCTCATGCGGCTGTGCCATGAGTGGATCACGCAAAAATATAATCAAGTCCATGTCATTTTGCGCAACCATAGCCCCGATTTGCTGATCTCCACCAAGCGGCCCAGACATGAAGCGGTGAATTTGAAGCTTGGTTTGCTCCATAATGCGCTGACCTGTTGTACCTGTTGAATATAATTGGTGATCTGTAAAAACATGCTCATATGCCGTAATAAAATTAACCATTTCATCCTTTTTGCGATCATGCGCTATAAATGCAATCTTTAACATTCGAAATTCCTCCTGCCTCATTCTATAATTCCATTCATCAATTCATTCGTATATTCTTAATCAATGTAATGCTCAAAACCATATACAAGCCCCGGCTGCTCCATTACCTTCTGGATACCGATTTTAACACCAGGCATGTATCCAGCCCGTTCATATGAATCCTGACGAATTTTCAGAGATTGTCCAAATCCTCCAAATATGACTTCTTGCTGTGCGAACACACCGGGAAGACGGACACTGTGAATGCGGAAGCCTTGATAGTAACCGCCACGCGATCCTTCTAGCGTTTCTTCCTCTTCCGGGTTGCCTTGTCGTAGCTCCTGACGCTGCTCGGCGATCAGTTCAGCAGTCTTAATGGCTGTACCTGAGGGCGCGTCCAATTTTTGGTCGCCATGATATTCGATGATTTCTAGATGTGGGAAATATTTCGCTGCCTGAGCCGCAAACCGCATCATCAAAATGACGCCGATCGAAAAGTTGGGCGCAATTAGACCACCAATTTGTTGCTCACGACACTGCTTGTCCAGTTCATCAATTTGTTCAGGAGTAAACCCTGTCGTACCGATAACTGGACGAACTCCATGCTTAATAGCAAGCGCTGTATGTGCGTACGCAAAACGCGGCCCCGTAAAGTCAACCATGACATCGGCTCGGCTCTCCAGTAAAGCCTGCTCTACATCCTCCATAATAGCGATACCAGCTTCCGGTAGTCCAACGAGAAGGCCGGCATCACTGCCGGCGTGTGTTCTGTTCACTGCGGCTACAAGCTGTAGTTCCTCATCCTGAAGAACCAATTTGACCACCTCACGGCCCATACGTCCTGCTGCTCCAACGACAGCCACTTTTATTGGTTCTGACATATCCCTACAACTCCTTATGCATCCATTTGTGCTAGATTTGTTCATTCATCTGCTGGCATAATTTCTTCATGAGGTTGGCAAGCTGCACATTGTGAGGAAACAGCGCTGCAGCCTCACGAGCAGCCTGCACAGCCAGCTTATATTCATTTAATTCGTCATAAATCAATGCGAGCAGTAAAAATGCGTCACCACATAACGGATCAAGGGAAATTGCCCGTTCGAGCAGCAAAATCGCATCCTGGCGCATCTGTGGCGTAGCTCTGTCGACCTCCAGCATTTTTCTGGCCTTTTCTGTATACTGCCTGGCTTCCTGCGCATGCAGATGGAGAACATATTCATCCTGCTGTGGAGCGAGACGGACCGCATGCTCTGCATATGCCAGGGCCTGCTCCAATCGTCCACTGCGAGCATAGGTAACCGAGCAACGGAAATAATGCTCCGCATGATCAGGCTGGGCTGAAATCGCTTTTTCAAACCATTCCACCGCCTGCTCAAAATCGTTCTGCAAAATGCACTGATAAGCTTTCTGAACGTATTCCTCCGCCTTCATGACACTGCACCTCCGGGTAACCGGTTTGGTACAGCATATGTACAAAACGCCTAATCGGTGTCCTTTTTGGTCCAGCGATTCGCGTCACGCGTGTTAAATTTATGCATAACCTTATCATGTGCCTCAGTCAAATTGATACCCAGTGAGTTCGCAAAGCAAACAGTGATGAACAAAATATCCCCCAGTTCCAGCTCAATGGAATTGTCCGCCTCATCCGTTTTTTTCGGCTTCTCACCAAAGGAGTGATTGACCTCCCTTGCCAGTTCGCCGACTTCCTCGGACATCCGGGCCAACATGGCCAAAGGACTGAAATACCCTTCCTTAAATTGAGAGATGTACTGGTCTACCTCACGTTGAATTTCATCTAACGATTTTTCCATGAAACACGCAATCCCCCCATGTGCAGGTTTATTCATATGTTATCGTAAAGCACATTTTAAAACAAATTTTTTTAATTGTGAACTAACGAACCCAATTTGCAGTCATCTGTCTTTTAAAGCTGTCGCAAAAAGGTATACTAAACATAAGGGGCTGCGATTTAGCAAAAATTGCATGTAGTCGCCATCCTTAAACTGCTACTGTGAGGGATCATATGAAAATATCCAAGTCTATGGAACAGCTTAAATTGATTTTGCCCATTGTATTTGGCACCGCCATCTATGCATTCGGTCTGCTTTATTTTATTATACCCAGTAAACTGATGGAAGGCGGTATTACAGGGATCACCCTGCTGCTAAATTATGCTTTTTCGATTTCACCTTCTCTCTCCACTTTGTTACTGAACATTCCATTATTTTTGATTGGATGGAAAATGCTTGGGGGCAAGCAGATTATATACACGGGGGTTGGTATCGGGTCGCTCACATTCTTTTTGTGGTTGTTTGAAAAAATGATTCATCTCGGATGGATGGGGACCTTTCAGACTGAACACGATTTTATACTTTCTTCATTATATGCGGGGGTTACGCTTGGGGCCGGGTTAGGTATTGTGTTCCGCTTTGGCGGCACTACTGGAGGCTCGGATATTATCGCTCGTATTTTAAACCGGAAGTTTGGCTGGAGTATGGGAAGGATTCTGCTGGTCATTGATATTGTCATTATCGGTGCTTCACTACTTTACATACCCAAAGAAAAAATTCTATATACATTAGTGGCTGTGTTCATCGCGTCTAAGATTATTGATTTTATACAAGAAGGGGCGTACTCTGCCAGAGCCTTTATGATTATCAGCGACCACACGATGGATATCGCAGATATTATTACCAGGGACATGGATCGCGGAGTTACCATTATTCCGGCTGTAGGTGCATTTTCCAAACAGGCCAAGCATGTTGCCTATTGTGTCGTGTCCCGTCAGGAAATAAGACGACTGCATCAAATTGTTAAATCAGTTGATCCACGGGCGTTTATCATCATTCAGGATGTGCATGATGTACATGGCGAGGGGTTCAAAGAGGAATAGCCCGGTAATCCGGGCAATGGGCTGACATCTATGAATGGTTCCACAGCCAACGACGCGAATGTTCAAACTTTCATCATTACCCAGTGAAGCCAGCCCGATATTTACGATAACCTGCATAGGCCAGCGCCAACAGCACAATCATGCCGATAGTCAATTCAGCCCGGCGCTCACTCTCACGCGGGATAAATGGCGCCAGTGCGGTAGCATCTTTTTCACGTCCAAACAAGGCATTCAACGTCGGGTTGCCCTGGTCCAATGCTCCTCTAATCGCTGAGGCATCTGCATTTTGCTGATCCCCCAATCCTTTGACGTAGGAAATCCAGGAATCAGTCCGCACGACCTCAGTTGTTCTGCCATGGATCAATGCTGCTGTACGAATCGTTTCATAGTGGTCTTCCAGCACTTCGGTACCAGCTTTGAATCCCTTCATGTTCCCTTTTGCAAACTGGTTATTCAAACCGCTAACATCTTCTCTTAAAATCTTATAATACTGCTGCCATAAGGGCTGGCGTGGGTGCGCAATCGCATCTGTCGCAAGCCGTAAATTGGCCGCTGCCTTCACCCACTCATCCGGGGATGCTTGAACCGACTGTGTAGCTTGCTGCACCTCCAGGATGCTACCGGATAGAGCATGAATGGCCTCTACAGATAGCGTGGCCTGTACCTGTCCAGTGCTGAACCATCTGCTCACCTCGGCTACATCCGCGCGCGCTTTTTCAATATTCCCGTCCATTACGTCACGGTACAGTGTCGCAGCAGCATGATCCAGTTCTTCAATTTCCTTGCTATTACCTTCGAGTTTTGACTGATCGCGCGCTTCTGCCATACCTGGAGGGACGCAGACGGACAGCAGCAGGACCATGGATAACACAATACTCGAAACAAAGCGTAACGTAATATAAACCCCCCGACCCCTAATCATGGGACATCCCTCCTCACCTTACTGTATGGCAAGGTTAACGGGACTAGAACTGGCTTTAGGTGAAACCGGCTATCCTCTGGACAAAATAGGAAATATAAGTGGATTTTCATTACATCTGTTTGGGTGTTTAGTCACATAAAACAGTGTAGTATAAGGAATGTCGCCCGCTCCAAAAATATCGTAACAGTTCATCGTATCTCCTTCGAAATCTGCAACAACAATCGTATCGTATTGAGGTATGTGCCAAAACTTGTCTTTATAAAATAACGTACTATAAAATAAAACCAACCACTCATTGTTTTCCGCAGAAAAAAGTGAATACGGATTGAAGTCAGCACTCTTCATTTTCAACAACTGCAAATTCGGCATTTCTTCCATATTTAATTGATCAATCTTTATGTTTAGGTTGCTGGTAGGTGCCTTCCGACTACATTGATACTCAGGTGCCGAAGCGAAGCCGAATCTAGGATAAAAATCCTTCACAATATCATTTCCAAACAGATAGATACCGTCACAGATACCGTCACAATTGCCATGCCAATCTTTCAGCGCTTGCTCTACTAAAAACCGACTCAAACCTTGATTCCTGTAGTTTGCAATCCCCCAATTGAAACCAGGTTTCAAAATCAAAACCAAAACTCTGTTTTGCTAAAAAATTAAAGCTTGCTTTTATTTTGTGATCATCACGGATGCCTTTTTGGAATACATATTCCTTCTGATTTATAACGATATGCATCTCTATTTCTCCATTCAAAAGACTCAAGCTAGTTCACGATAAGACGATACCTTTCGATTGCGTGCTAGCATGGCAAGCCATGCCGCTACAATACTAACAAGGGTCAGCATGTAGGTAAAAGTACGCACTTGCGTCACATCATCCGTTAGCGTCCTGGGAAGATAAGGGTATATGCCATAGGTATAATCCATCGTATCATTTAACAATGTCCAAAGTGCGGCTAAGCATAAAGCAATCCATTTGCAGCTAAAAAATCGTACAAACAGTAACGCTTCGACCGCCATTGCCGTGTGAGATGCTATCAGCATCCAATCCTGCCATACCATAGTTCCCCCCTGCGCAACTCCCCACAAAATAATAGCCGAAGCCCAAATGCCGTACTTTACACTCGTAACGACAGCCAACGCTTCCATGATCTGGCGAATGACCTTCAAGCTTTTGAAATGCGGAGGATAGAGCAAAAATGCTATAGAAATTGTAAAAAATAGGCTGGCCGTCGGACTATCAGGCACAAATACAATCTGCCACGCCGGGTGATAATTCAGTGTATATTCCAGCTGTCCGCCATACCATATGTACCCATACACCGTTCCAACTAAATTACACCAGAACAGCAGCCACAAAAAGGGCCGGCTCGTCAAGAACGACCGGCTCCACAAATAAGATAACGACACGTCCTTCATCCTCCGTTCATACGACAGTTGCCTTGTACAGGCACTATCCTACAATGACTATATCATATCCAAGCGTATCAAAAAAACCTGACCGCCGTTACAGTCAGGTTTGATGATATAATCTCGAACTGGCGCTTGGTCAAAATGACCACCTTAAGCTTACCAAAAGCGTTCTAACTCATTGCTTTCAGCTCATCCGTAAGATGACGAAAAGCTACTTCATCTCCGGAGGCTAACGCCTCATCAATATCCTTGTAGAGTTTTTCACTCCGGTGTTTACGTAATGCCTCGTCCAAAACCATCTCAGCAGACAGGCCCAACATTACCTCATAAGTAACCTTCATTTTATCCATAGGATGCACCTCCAACATGAGTTTAAGAGATCCTATATTCTTTTCCTTTCGCCACATAGCTGAGTGTCGTTCGTGACATCCGCTGCAAATCTGCATCTGTCAATTCGCGCACCACTTTGGCAGGTGTACCGATAGAAAGAGTATAGGGTGGTATTTTGGTATTTTCCGTAACGACCGACCCTGCTCCTATTAAAGCATATTCACCAAGCTCCGCTCCGTTGAGTACAATGGCCCCCATACCAATTAAAGTGCCTTTGCCTATCGTACAACCGTGGATAATGGCAGCATGTCCTACCGAAATATCATCCGCCAGCAACAAGGGTTGATTCGTGTTCACATGTCCCACGACACCGTCCTGAATATTGCAGCGTTCACCGATAATGATAGGCGCCATATCCCCGCGCAGTACGGCATTAAACCATACGGAGGAATCTTGGCCGATCGTTACTTTTCCGACAATTTTTGCTCCTTCTGCCACATAGACAGATGAATGGAGTTGTGGCAAGTTTCCGTTGTAGTGAATTAGCATCAACTTCACCCTCTCATATTTTGGGTGAAATTCTATCAATATGTGTACTGCTTGTCAATGGAGCTGTATACCCGAGTCGTTTCGCCCAAGACGGCACTCTCCCGCCAACTTCTGCCCCCAGGCCGTCATTTGTACAGAGGGTCCTGTCGGATGCTCACCTTGTCGAAGCATACCCAAGTGAAGCATCATTCGTATAATCCTCTGATCAAAGACCGAACGGGAGGTATCATAGTAAAACGGTCGGATCAGTGGGCCGATATGCACAAAAAGCGACTCTGAGGAAGTCCATGGCCTGGCACATTCTCCAATCCAGTAGACTAGTGAAAGCAGATTGGGTACGGCTCCTTTATACAATCTTAACCAAAACCTGAATAGCTGTATCATTTCATCCTCAATTGCGAGTTCCTGTTGCGCCTCCCCTTTTGCGGTCAGCTCAACCCGGTCTCCCTTCTCCTCAATATACTTGGAGTGCCGGGCGTAATCATACAGTAATGCCATTCGATCCGGATAAAACTTAAAAGAGGAACCATAGCCAAAACGCCATCCTCCTTTACCCAATAATGGCTCCGCAATGTGCAAATGCTCCATTAGTTGCTGCTGATTGCGACGGTACCAAGCTCCCTCAGGGTTAAGCAGAACCTCATGCTGCCTCATATATTGAAGGAAAAGCCGTAAATCCTCCGCCAGTAGATGCCCTTCATCCCGGTACGACGACGGTTCACTTACCCGGATCATTCCGTTTTGAAAGTCATGTACCATAACACGCCGAAAGCGCTCCTTCATATCCGAAGGAATTTGGTACAAATATCTCGTATTGTGCGTTGAACCATTGAACAACCAGCCGCTAGAACGTAGACGGGTCACAATATCTCGTGGTCGCTCACCAACATCTCCGTCCTGCTCGACAGACTGTTTGGCAATCGCAATCAATTCCTCCATACTGAAATAAGGTCGGTCATCGAACAATAGCGCATTCAAAAACCTTACCTCTGACAACCTCAGCTCCTTGACCTGCGTCTCAAAAAAACTACTACTGCCGAGCTTTGTCAAAATCCCTTGGATCAACTCATGCTTGGAATTAGGTTTGCAGTCACAATCGTAATACACTGCGATTCTGTTCAAATGCACAATATCCGCAAATGTCAGCATATCCGCCAGATTCATTGTTCCATCGCCTCGTCACTGGACTGTCATCCGGAAATGATTCTTACCTGTTGTACCCACAGCTTTGACGGAATCTTCAGACTCTAAACCTCTTTTTTTGCAAAGGTATAATTAAAAAACAAAAAAGACCACGACTCTACGATGAGTAGAAGCCGTGGTCTTTCACAAAGTATTGGAGCTGCAGTCACTTTTTCTCTTGCAAATGCTTCGTGCAATTATATAAAAGCGGTTCCCAGTCCGCATCATCACGCTGGAGTACACTTAGTGACAAATTGCCAATTCGTTCTGTAAATTTTTCCTGATACAGAGCCTTATACAAATTAGCCAAGAAACCCCCGTGGGAAACGATCAACAGATTCTTGTCCCGATTTTCCGTCCAAAGAGCCTCCATAAAAGCTAGCGCACGAAGCTGAAGATCTGCATCGCTTTCCTGCCCTAAATCCAGCAGATGCCAGTCAACTCCCCACTTCTCTTCACGTTCGGCCTGTGTCATCCCCTCGACCTGACCATAAGCACGTTCTCTTAGTCGATCATCAGGTTCCAGCAATGGCAAATGCAGGGCAGAGGCAATAATATCCCCCGTCTCTTTCGCTCTGGAGAGACTACTTGTAATAAGCCCGTCCCATTGATAAGGCTCTTCCTTCAATCGTTCTGCCAGCAAGCGTGCCTGCCGACGCCCTTCCTCATTCAACGGAATATCACTGTGCCCCTGGATTTTTCCTACCGCATTCCAATCCGTCAATCCATGTCTGATCAAGCCAATAAGCATTGTGTCAGTCCTCCGCTGTTGTGTTATTCAGGCATATAATGAATTTTATATGGAGCCCATCTGCCAGCTAATTTCTAACTCTTCTCGTCCGATGGATCCAGCCCAGAGAAAATAAAGCAAGCGCAAGTGCCAATACAGACAACAACATCCAGTATTGCGGGTAAGTAGGAACAATGCTTGCAACCAGCGGATCCATAATGCCACTATTCACATCTTTAATGTGGTATTGATACTGTGGAGATGTACTTGTAGTTTCCAGCAGGCCTGTCGGTAAAATACCCGTGTCCATGACAGGAGCCGCTTGGGGGGGATTTTCCTGAGAGGAGCTTCCATTCCAGTTCAAAAACAAAAAGCTGCACAAAAATACGGCCAAGAAGCCGGCGATCCATACAGACATATACTTACGGGCTGCTGGGTTCACACGCGCACGTCGATGCTCGCCCGGAACAAGCCACGGTGATTCTTCATAAATTCGATCCATGACTCTACGATTCATTGCCTCTAGCTTATCATCTGTTATTTCAAAGGAAATATCACGAATAGCCGATCGACTTTCTTTTGACAAATTCCAATCATTCTCTTCCGAACCATGCTCCCACCCGGCAGACGAGCTTTTGGCCCGTCTGCGCTCCGAGTCTTGTTTCGATACATTTTTGCCTGTAGCGAACAAATCCTCAGCGTCCCTGGATTTCATTGGCTGCTCATCCCTTCGTTTTCCTCATAGAGAGGCTCAAAAAAATAAGGCTCCAACTGCGTCTTCACACTGGTTCTTGCCCGGAAAAGCAATGACTTCACCGCACTGACCGTCTGTCCTAAAATAGTCGCAATCTCCTGATAATCTAATTGCTCATATTCACGCAAAATCAGCGCAGATCGCTGCTTCTCAGGCAATCTGTTGATTGCTTCACGAACCATCTCTACCTTCTCACCGCGAAGAACAGCCTGCTCCGGAATTACATCCGATGGAGCTACCGGTACATAACCGCTCTCTTCCAATGGAACCTGACCACTACGGTGCTTACGAAGCTCACTTAGCACCGTATTGCGTGCAATTGTATATAGCCAAGTGGAGAACGATGCATCTACCTCGCGAAAAGAATGCAGGCTCCGATACGCTTTATAAAACGTCTCCGAGCATAAGTCCTCAGCAATCATTTCCAGGTTCGAACTTTTCAGCATATGATAAACAAAAGCTAAAATTTTACGTTGGTGCCGCCTCATTAATTCTGAATAAACCTCAACATTACCTTGTTTGATTTCCTGAATCATCTGGGAATCTGTCATCATCCGAGTGAGACCCTCCTCGCCCATACATGTGCTGTTTTCCCGTCCGATTCTGTCTATATATACCGAACAGGCCAAAAAAAGTTGCGCCCTCTGCGCAAATGGATGAAACAGCATCATGGAACATTTGTTATTTTCTTACCCTATGTAGTGCCAACATTAACGGTGCTATCCCCAACAATATTCAATATCCAAAATGGACTTACCCATTGTACCACAAAATGGCCGCCAGTAAAAAAGTCCAAAATCCCCACGATTTCCATCAAAGGCTCCCTAACGCTGGCAGCTAATTCATTTAAACCGCTTTTCAATGGATTTTAAGTTTATTCAAGATAAATGACAAATCCAATTAAAGTGTTTCATTTAGAGCACCAATAAGGATAATTAAACAAAAAGAAAACGCTTTAAAAAAATATTGACAAAATGAAAACGTATACATATAATAAAAGTACAGTATGGTTTCTCTCCACTCCTATCCTACTCAGCTACTTTACTGAAAGTAGCTACCACCCGGGGCTTTACCCGGGTGGTCTTTTTTTTCTTTATTAATAAGTAGTAAAGGACCATTCCATCGACTCTTGAAATAACAAAAAAGCGGGAAGAGAACCTTCGCCCGCTTTAAATCTTTTCTTACTACTTCACTCCAGAAAGTATGATGCTTTTAAGGCGTCCGTAGCGGAGCGATTCATTTGAATCTGGAGAAGCGTAGCGCTCGCCTTTGCAGGGGGATTCTTTCCTTTAAAGATTTCAAATCGTCCAAAGAATCCCCCTGCAACAGCGATCGTAAGATCAAATGAATCGCGGAGCGGAGTATCTCCTTAACAAACACACATACTTTCTTCACCCTTTATACCACCACTTTATAGCCCATCGAATCCAGTAAGGTTTTGGCACGCTCCCAGTCCTGCTCTTGACGGAAGGAAAGCCTCATGATGCCAGGAACATCCTCCCGACTTTCAATGATTCGCATATTACTCAGATTAATGCTGTGATTTCCTAGTTCCATTGCAATTCTTCCGATAATCCCTGGGGTATCCGGTACATCAATATACAGATCAAACGTAGAGACAATAACTCCTTTACGACGCTCTGGCAGTTCACTACGGAAATGCCCTGCTGTCAAAAATTCGTCAGCAATTCCCTCTCCGTCTTGTGTTCTCAGCAAGTGAGTAAAACGCTCAATCTGCCCATTCCATTCTTCTAACAGGCCCAGTAAAACATCACGATTACTCAGCAAAATGTCCCGCCACACAACCGGATCACTAGAGGCTATCCGTGTAATATCACGAAACCCACCCGCAGCCAATGTACGGTACAACGGATTTTCATCATTGTGCTTTCGTACCTGATTCACCAGCGCTGCTGCAATAATATGTGGAAGATGGCTAATCGCACCGACAATATCGTCATGCATATCAGGTTGGACACGCACAACATGAGCACCGGTATATTTCAACAAGCGCTCCAGCGAGCTGTAAGCTTCCTCAGGCACACCCTCTGCAGGGGAAAGCACATAATATGCATTTTCAAACAACAACGCAGAAGCGGCCTTGACACCGGAACGCTCCGAGCCAGCCATCGGATGACCCCCGATAAAGTAAGCATTGTGCAAAGATATTTCTGATGCCTTTTTGGCAATCGCCGATTTCGTGCTACCTACGTCGGTAATAATACACCCCGCTTTAAGCGGTAACTTGCTTAACAATTCGAGATAATGCTCCAGTAAACCAACCGGTACGCATAAAAAAATAAAATCGGCATCCGTGACCGCCTCTTCAACCGAAAGAGTCGCGGTGTCCACGACACCACGGCTTAGCATCGGTTCTATCAGTTCAGGAAGATGAGCATGACCGACCACATTAATATCCGGCTTCCCTCTAAAACAAAGTGCGAGGGACCCGCCAATCAGTCCCACGCCGAAAATGGCAATCTTCATCTATTATCAAATCCCATCTGCGGAAATTATAGGCGTACTTTCGCCGCTTCCGCCCCCAGGACCTGTTCCAGCGCACGAATAAACAACTCATTTTGCGGCTGTGATCCAACCGACACCCTAATATATGTCGGATATTTGTGATGACCTGCGCGAATAATCACACCTTTACGAAGCAACTCTTGAAATACCTCACCGGATGGACGACGTACGTCCAGCATAATAAAATTACCATGTGCCGGGAAAGACTCCAGCCCCAAACGCTTCAGCTCATTTTGCAAATAAGCTCTACCCTCTGCATTACGATCCCGACATTCCTGAACAAATTCCTGATCTTCCAAGGCAGCAATGGCCGCAGCCTGTGCTACCCGTGAAGTATTAAACGGCTCACGAACCTGATTGATCAAGCGAATGGTTGCCTCGGCTCCCATACCATATCCGATACGTAGTGAAGCCAGACCATAGATTTTGGAGAAGGTACGCAGTACAACCAAATTTTCATAAGCTGACAACAAGCGAATACCGTCTGGATACGAACGATCTATTACAAACTCAGCGTAGGCTTCATCCAGCACCACCATGATATGCTTTGGCACTTGGTTCAGAAACGCAATCAGCTCAGCTTCGGGTACAATCGTTCCCGTCGGATTATTTGGATTACAGATCCAAATAATTTTTGTACGGTCATTGATATGAGACAGCATGGCATCCAAATCATGTACACCGTCACGCAAAGGCACCTCAACTGCAACTGCTCCCTCAATTTCCACGTTACTTTTATAGACGGAAAATGTCTGATCAGCCATGATGCTTTCTTCCCCTGGAAGGAGGAATGCACGCGTAATCAACGCAATAATTTCGTCAGAGCCACAGCCATAGATAAATTGTTCTTCTTTTAATCCCGTCCGTTTAGCTAGTGCCTGTGTCAGAGCAACTGCACTTCCATCAGGATATACACTGATGTTAGCAAACTCCTGCTGAATGGCCTGCAACACTTTGGGAGAGCTGCCATACGGATTCTCGTTTGAGGCGAGCTTGATTACTTCATCGAGTCCCAGCTCACGTTTCACATCCTCAATCGGTTTACCGGGCTGATATACTGGCAAATGTACAATATGCGGTTTAGGCTGCATGCCCCTTCCTCCTCTATCCAATCAGAACTAAATTAAATAATTTATATTTGACACCCATTACTGCTTTAATTGTGCCACAAAATCGCGAATTTGCAAAAGTCCTTCTTCTCTGCGTGCAGAATCCTCCAGCAATGGAATGGCTTCCTCCACCTGTCGCACAATGGCACTGCCAACCACAACTCCATCGCAAATGTCTGAAAACCGGACAACCTGCTCACGATTTGAAATACCAAAGCCTATCGCCACCGGAACATCCGTATGCCGTTTGACCTGCGCGATAAAGCCCTCTATACCTTCAAAAAAAGAAGCTCTTTCTCCGGTTACACCCAGCGAAGATACACAGTACACAAATCCTCGGGCCTGACGGGCAATTCGTTCGATCCGTTGTTCAGACGTTGGGGCTACCAGCGGAATCAGATGCACACCTACCTCTGCTGCCCGTCCTCCCAGCTCCTCTGCTTCTTCAAGCGGAAGATCCGGAATAATCAGACCACTGATACCGTGCTCCTGCAAGCCTGCAAAGAAAGCATCCATCCCCATTTGCAATACAGGATTATAATACGTGAACAGAATAAAAGGCAGGCTTGAACCTGCCGCCCTAGCCAGAGACGCTGTCTCCATACAGGTGCGGATTGAAATTTGCCGTTTCAGTGCACGTTCAGACGCACGCTGAATCACAGGGCCGTCAGCCAACGGGTCCGAATAAGGTACGCCTAGTTCCAATATATCGGCTCCGGCTGACTCTAACTGCCGAATGATCTCTATCGTGGTATCCACATCCGGGTCGCCTACCGTCAGAAAAGGAATTAATGCCGTTTTGCCTTCATGTTTAAGGCGTTCAAACGCCTGATCAATTAAATTCATGACGGATTTCCCCCTAAATACTTGATAATGGAGTCCACATCTTTATCCCCACGCCCAGACAAACAAATAACGATAATATCATCTGAAGTCAACGTAGGTGCAAGCTTGGCGACCTGTGCAACGGCATGTGCCGACTCTAATGCAGGCAGTATTCCTTCGGTACGGCAAAGGAGCTGAAGTGCATCCAGCGCTTCCTGATCAGTAATCGGGACATATTGGGCCCGCTCAATATCTTTTAGGTATGAATGCTCCGGTCCAACACCTGGATAATCCAGTCCAGCCGAGATGGAATGCGCAGGTTGTACTTGTCCGTACTCATCCTGAAGCAGATAACTCATAGAGCCTTGGAAGACTCCTTGCGTCCCCTTGCTCATGGTAGCTGCATGGAATTCCGTCTCGACGCCTTTTCCAGCAGCCTCCACGCCAATCAAAGCAACACCTTGATCCTCTATGAAAGGATAAAACATACCGATAGCATTGCTTCCGCCACCGATCGCTGCCACAACAACATCCGGAAGTCTGCCTTCCTTCTCCAAGATCTGACGGCGTGTTTCATCGCCTATCACACGCTGGAAATCCCGCACCATCATCGGATACGGATGCGGACCGACAGCCGAACCCAAAATATAGAACGTGTCATGAACATGGCTCACCCAATAACGTAAAGCTTCATTCCCGGCATCCTTAAGTGTACGTGTACCCGATGTCACCGGAATCACTTCCGCACCCAAAAGCTGCATCCGAAATACGTTCAACTGCTGGCGAACCGTATCCTCTTCGCCCATAAACACTTTGCATTCCAATCCGAGCAATGCAGCTACGGTAGCCGTTGCGACACCATGCTGTCCTGCACCTGTTTCGGCAATGACCTTCTGTTTTCCCATACGCTTTGCCAGCAATCCCTGAGCCAATGCATTATTAATTTTGTGGGCGCCAGTATGGTTTAAATCCTCGCGCTTCAAGTAAATTTTAGCCCCGCCCAGATGTTGACTCAGACGCTCCGCATGATAAAGCGGCGTTTCCCGACCCGAATAGTCTTTCAGGAGTCCGTTCAACTCTGCCTTAAATTCAGGATCATCCGCGTATTTTCGGTAGGATTCCTCCAATTCAATCAGTGCGTTCATCAACGTTTCCGGTACAAAACGTCCGCCAAATGTTCCAAAACGTCCGTTGTTATCAGGTAATTGTGTCATGCCTGCTTCACCCTTTCTACGAATGCTGTGATTTTTGCAATGTCCTTGACTCCGTTCGTCTCTACACCGCTGGAAACATCCAGCCCGTCGGGATGATACTCGCTAATCAGCTTTTCTGCGTTATCGGCAGTCAGCCCCCCAGCTACAAACAGAGGGATTCCGTGTTGATGAGTCCAAGCCTGATAGGCGGGAATTCGATCCCACGCAAACGTTTTTCCAGAACCGCCGCCATACAGGGGATCGTATGTATCCAGCAGTAAAGCATCAATTGTTCCGACATAAGCCTCTAATTCGTCTGCTCGGTGTTCGGTCTTCCCCTGCTCTGTCTGCCCTTGGCTGTCCACAGACCAAGCCTTGAATATCTGTATGCCAAAACGTTCCTTAATCTCCCGACAGCGCTGTGGACTTTCCTGTCCATGCAACTGAATGACATCCAATGGTGCTTTCTCCATCACATCGTTTAACAGTGCATCGTCAGGGTTCACAAATACGCCCACGCTGCGCGGTCTGCTGCCCGAGGCCCATTCATCCAATACGCGAAGCAACTCTCCAGCATGTGCGCCGTCAATCCGGCGCTTGCTGTCAGCAAACACAAAACCTATATAATCGACCGGTAAGTTTACCATAGATTTTAGCACTTCAACGCTTTGAAGTCCACAAATTTTTACGCCCGTTTTGTTCATGCTTTAACCCCGTCCATCAATTCGACTACAGCCTGTCCTACATCTTCCTTACGCATCAGATGCTCCCCTACCAGAATGCCGTGCGCACCTACCGAATGCAGATACTTAACATCTTCCGGTCCTGCAATGCCGCTTTCGCTGATGAATGTAACCCCTTTTGGGATCAGTGAGATCAGCTCCTCTGTCGTCTGGAGACGGGTCTCAAATGTCCGAAGATTGCGATTGTTCACACCAACTAAGTTCGCTGTACCCAGATCCAGCACTGCTTTAAGTTCCTCACTGTCATGCACCTCTACCAACGCATCCAGCCCAAGATCCTTGGCGATTTGTAAGAATGAACCTAATACATTCTGTTCCAATATCGCGGCAATCAACAGTACCGCATCCGCTCCCAATAGACGAGCTTCATAGATTTGCCGTTCATCAATGATAAAATCTTTTCGCAACAGCGGAATTTTCACTTGATCGCCAATTTGCTGTAAATATTCAGGACTCCCCTGAAAATACGTAACATCTGTCAGTACAGAAATGCAATCGGCTCCTGCTCCCTCATATGCACGCGCAATATCCACCGGATGGAAATTGGGTCGAATCAACCCTTTGGACGGAGAAGCCTTCTTTACTTCAGCAATCAGCCCGAGCGGACGGTTGCGTCCGCTGGCGATCGCATTTTCAAATCCTCTCGTCACAGGTAAATCTGCAATTAAGCGTTCGGCTTTATTAATCTCAAAATGCTGCTTAAGCTGCTCCACTTCTTGTCGCTTCGTCACCACAATTTTATCAAGATACATATTGATATTCCCCCGTTGCCTGTATTAATTGATCCAGCTTGGAAAGAGCCAATCCAGAGTCGATAGCTTCTGCCGCTCGCGCTACTCCGTCTGTCAAGGTAGCTGCTGCGCCTGAGACATAAATACACGCTCCTGCATTCGCTAGCACAACATCACGATAAGCTCCATGCTCTCCGTTCAAAATTCGCCGTATGATCTCTGCGTTAACCTGAGCATCGCCGCCCAACACCTGATCGAGAGAATGTGTCTGCAAGCCCAGATCGGACGGATGAAGCTCGAACGTGTGAACCTTGCCGTCCTTGAGCTCGGATACTCGTGTGGCGGACGAAATACTAATTTCATCTAGCCCATCCAAACTGCTGACGACCATGGCTCGTTTGGAGCCAAGCTGGTTCAATACCTCGGCAATCACTTCCGTTTTGCCAGCATCATAAATACCCAGCAACTGCCGATCCGCACCAGCCGGATTCGTCAATGGACCGAGCATATTGAATACCGTCCGCACACCTAGCTCGCGGCGCGGTGCTGCGGCATGCTTCATAGACGGATGATACAGCTGTGCGAATAAAAAGCAGATACCGATGCGGTCCAGACACGAGCGAGCCTGATCACTTGTCAAATGAATGTTGACTCCGAGTGCCTCCAGGACATCAGCGCTCCCGGCACGGCCACTTGCAGAGCGGTTGCCGTGCTTGGCTACCCGTACAGAAACCGAAGCCGCGATAATAGCGGAAATGGTGGAAATATTAAACTTGTGAATACCCGAACCCCCGGTGCCGCATGTATCCAGTAGACGACTGTTCCCTTCCCCAGCTTGCACTGGACTAGCGTAATTGCGCATTGCTTCGGCAAAACCGGTGATTTCATCTACCGTCTCTCCCTTGAGGCGAAGAGCCGTCAGGAGCCCGCCGATTTGCGCCTGTGTAGCACTCCCACTCATAATCTGTTCCATCACGCTACGGGCCTCCGTACGCGAAAGATGCTGTCCTTCAATGATCCGGCTTAACCCTACTTGTATCATGTCATGTCGTTCCATTGTCGTCTCCTCCTCAGAATCAGATTTTTGTGTTACGGAGTGTACAAATAATCTTGGTTGATGACGCTGTTGTAAGGCTGTGTCGTTGCTGGAAACATCGCTTCGGCCGTGCGGATTGCTTTGAGCAGTGCCTTTGCTTTGTTCACCGTCTCCTGATACTCGCTTTCCGGTACCGAGTCCCACACAATTCCAGCCCCTGCCTGGACATAGGCCCGGTTCTTTTTAAACACAATTGTGCGAATCGTAATGCAAGCATCCATATTGCCTGAGAAGCCCAAATATCCAATTGCTCCTGCATAGGTTCCGCGTGCTTCCCGCTCCAGCTCAGCAATAATCTCCATCGCCCGTAGCTTTGGAGCTCCGGATACGGTGCCGGCCGGCAGGCAAGACAGGAAAGCATCGAAGAAATCTTTGTCCTCACGCAGTTCGCCCGACACATTCGATACAATGTGCATCACGTGGGAATAGCGTTCAATCTCCATGAATGTATCGCATTTTACGGTGCCAAACTGGGATACACGTCCCAGATCATTTCTTCCCAGATCTACCAACATCAGATGCTCTGCACGTTCTTTTTCATCCTTCAACAATTCTTCAGCAAGCGCCGCATCTTCGGTTTCCGTTACGCCACGCGGTCTCGTTCCTGCAATCGGTCGGGTCTCTACACGGCCGTTTTCCACCTTGACGAGTGCCTCCGGCGAAGTGCCTACGATGATCTCGTCATCCATTTTCAGATAATACATATATGGCGACGGGTTCATCGTGCGCAGCACGCGGTATACCTGTAGTGGAGAGGCCTCTGTATCGATGTGAAAACGCTGGGACAGTACAACCTGAAAAATATCACCAGAGCGGATATACTCCTTTGCCTGCTCCACGTTTGATATAAACTGTTCCTTTGTCACATTGGATTGGATCTCACCCAGTTCCACATCATCAGGAATGGAGGCAGAGCCTAATCGCTCCGGTGGGGACTGCTTGCGCAGATACTGCGCCGTGTTCTCCAACTTGCGTTCCACATCTGCATAAGCAGCACGAATGTCCTCCTCGCGGAACCCTTCACCTATATGAACATTGCCAACCAGCAAAATTTGCTGTTTCACATGATCAAAGACAATGACTTGATCGCAAAACATAAAACGAATATCATCCATATTCAAATCATCTACCGAGTGCTCTGGCAGCTTTTCGTAGTATTGAAGCAGGTCATATCCAAAAAATCCGATAGCCCCGCCTGTAAATGGAGGCATGTCTTTCAGTTTCGGACTACGGTATTTACGAAGTAATGCTTTGAGCGCTTCAATCGGCTTGTCGCTTAATATTTGCCGTTTACCGTGTTGTTCCAAAATCAATCGACCTTTTTTACCTGAGACCATCAGAAATGGGTCTGTTCCGATGAAGGAATGTCGCGCCCACTGCTCGCCTCCCTCTACACTCTCCAGCAGAAAGGCACGGTCCCGCTCAGCATACCGACGGAAAATCCGAATCGGCGTCTCCATATCAGCCAGCACTTTTTTGTACACAGGAATCAGGTTAAATTCATTCGCCATCGCTATCACTTGCTCCACATGCGGCGTTAACATGAGATCACTTCCTTTCCAAATTGGCGCAGAACCCAATGGAGAGAATAAAAAAAGCCTCTACCCGTAAGGTAGAGGCTGTCAGTTATTGAAATTATAAGAATGCTCCATATGTAAAATGATCACAGCAAATAGAAAAGCATACACTTATCCCTTTTGCATAACCGCGCAGGTTACCTCAAATAAGCTTCTCTTTATGAAGAAGGTCTCTTCACGGACAAAAGCTTACCCGCTACCGCTGGTCTCTGTAATCTCATATGGAATTGGCTAGACTACACTCTTCTCATCTCAACTCTGCTCTGGCTAACTCTACTCAACTCAACTCTGCTACACACACTATATCTCATGGAATGTTACTTTGGCAACCATCAACTTAAAAAATGGACGATTATTTCCCTTGGGAAGCCAGATCCGGTCTTAGCATCTGTGCTCCGTTCAAATATACATGTTTCATTTCACGCTGAGATTTATCGGTATTCACCTGTACCATCAAACGGATGCACTTGGGCAAGCTACCAGCTACAGGAATTTCTAATGCACACATGAGCGGAACCATGTCCCAGCCGTCAAGCTGACGGATGGCCATGGCTGGAAAGGCAGCATCCAGGTCATGGGTCACCGTTATCCATACATTACTAATATCCTCCGGCTGAATTTCATTGTAGGATACAATTTCCTCCAGTAGTTGGCTTGTTGCTTCCAAAATTTCGTTTGCTTCATTATTCGTCACGGTCGTCGCGCCACGAATTCCACGATTGTACATCGTTACGCCTCCTCTTTTAACTGTTCAATGACTTCCCGGATGTAAGAGACGGAAATATCCTTCACAACCTCCACACGCCCAATACTGCGTGGGACAACGAAAGTAATGCTGCCTTCTTTGAATTTTTTGTCATGCATCATCGCTTCGAGCAATCGATCTGTATCGAGATGTGACGGAAGAGAAGTCGGTAAGCGCAGCGATGACAGCATTTCCTTCGTTTCGTTTACCAAAGAAGGATCTGCCCCCAGCTTCACACCCAGTAGTGCCGAGCCAACCATACCAATAGAAATGGCTTCCCCGTGTAAAAACTCACCATATCCCGCAATCGCTTCAATCGCATGCCCAATCGTATGGCCTAAGTTTAAAATAGCGCGCAAATCATTTTCTCGTTCATCGCGTGATACAATTTCGGCTTTAATGGAACATCCCTTCTCCAGTCCGTACTCCAATGCCGTCGCATCCAGTCCGAGCAAATCCGTCGCATGTTCACGGCACCACTGAGCAAAATCAGCATCCCAGATCAAGCCATGCTTGATCATTTCAGCAAGCCCCGCAGATACCTCGCGAGGAGGTAATGTTGACAACGTATCTACGTCATACAGTACGAGTTCCGGTTGGTGAAAGGCTCCTATCATATTTTTCGCCAAAGGATGATTGATGCCGACCTTACCACCCACGCTGCTGTCATGGGCAAGGATAGTAGTTGGAACCTGTACGAACTTGATGCCTCTCATAAAAGATGCCGCCACAAATCCAGCCAAATCACCCACCACACCACCACCAAGAGCGATAACAGCTGAATTGCGATCCAAACCGCCCTCAATGGCTGCTGTTATACCCCGCTCAAATACAGCAAGCGACTTGGATGTTTCACCTGGCTTAACGACAAATGATACCGTTTTGTACCCCGCCTCTTGAAGATTGCTTTCCACTGTTGCCAAGTAGAATCCCGCTACATTTTCGTCTGAAACAATCAATAATGGGCTTTTTTGTGCAATTCCTCGTTCCTTCAACGACTCTCCGGCTTGATGCAACAACCCACGTCCGATAAGAATAGGATAAGAACGTTCGCCAAGCTGTACCGTCAGCGTGCTCATCTTAGTACCGCTCCAGTTGTTGTTCATAGGATGCAATATTCGCGCGGATTTCTTCAATCGAATCCCCGCCGAATTTCTCTAGTAAAGCTTTGGCTATCTCCCAAGCTACCACATGCTCCATGACTACGCTTGCCGCTGGTACCGCACATGCATCCGAACGCTCAACCTGTGCAGTGAACGCTTCTTTCGTATCAATGTCAACGCTTTGCAGCGGCTTATAAAGTGTGGGAATTGGCTTCATAACGCCACGAACCACCACTGGCATTCCGTTGGTCATGCCACCCTCAAAACCACCCAAACGATTCGTACGACGGTGATATCCACGTTCCTCATCATATAAAATCTCGTCATGCACCTGTGAACCGCGCAATTCTCCTGCTTCAAACCCGATGCCGATTTCCACACCTTTAAATGCATTGATCGACATGACTCCTTGTGCGATACGTGCATCCAACTTCCGATCATACTGTACATGACTGCCCAGACCAATCGGAACACCTTCCACGATACATTCCACTACACCACCGACGGAGTCACCTTCTTGCTTGATCAGGTCAATGTAGGCTTCCATTTTCTTCTCCGTTTCCGGATCGGTTACTCTCACCGAAGAAGCTTCTGTTACAGCAATCAGTTCATCAATCGGCAAGTCGCGATAAGGAGCTTCGATTTCACCAATGCGGATGACCTGACCTGCCACCTTGATCCCGAACTCAGCCAGCAATTGACGAGCCAACCCGCCACATGCCACACGAATTGCTGTTTCCCGTGCACTGGAGCGTTCCAACACGTTGCGAAGATCCTTCAGGTTGTATTTCATTCCGCCATTCAAATCTGCATGGCCCGGACGCGGTCGATGAACCCGACGCTTTTCTTCATCACTGCCTTCAATAGGCTCAATATTCATAATATTCTGCCAGTGCTTCCAATCGTTATTTTCCACAACTAGTGCAATTGGTGCACCTGTGGTATATCCGTGACGTACGCCACCAGCAATCTTCGCCGTATCTTTTTCAATCTGCATACGCCGCCCCCGTCCATATCCTTTCTGACGACGGTGCAACTGAAAATTCAATTCCTCAAAATCCAATTTTAAATTACTCGGCATACCCTCTACAATGGCAGTTAGCTGGGGACCATGCGTTTCCCCCGCGGTTAAATAACGTAAACTCATGACGCGTTCCCCCTTTAAACTGTTAAACTGTGCATCGCTAAAATCTTTAACTGTGCTTCATTATAGTATACGCACCTTTCTTTGACAAGAAAAGCCACGTCTGAGGCAGATAAACAAAAAAACACGTCCCTCAGCCAGAAGAGCTAAAGGACGTGCGCTGTTGATAAGCCAGCCATCCATTACTTAAGAATAGAAATAAGTTCCTACGAAACGATGGATGATATGTACAGGCTTATGCTTTTTTGCGATAAAAAAAGGTTTCAGTCGATTCCAGCCCATATTGGTTAGGAGAAAAGATTTGCTCGGTACTGCCGACAAATAAAACACCGCCGGGACGAAGGCTGGCAGCAAACTTTTGATACAACGCATGTTTGGCCTCTTCTGTAAAATAAATCATAACATTTCGACAGATAATGAGATCATACCCATCCTCAAATCGATCCAGCAGCAAGTTTTGCTTTTGAAACTTCACAGCCTGTTTTAAACGGTCATCAATCCGATACATGGCACCGTCTGGTTTAAAATATTTGCTAGCTACCTGCTCAGGCACATCCTTGAGCGAACGCTCCAAATATTTACCTTCCTTGGCTTTAGCCAATGCACCATCATCAATGTCGGAAGCTGTAATAGAGCAATTCCCTAAAATCCCTTTACCGTCGAGAACCATAGCCAAGCTATAGGGCTCTTCACCAGTCGAGCAGGCCGCACTCCACAGCTTAAGCTTCTGCTTTCCCACAAGCAGCTGTGGCAAAATGATATCCCGCAGCACTTCCCACCGATTGGGATTTCGCCAAAACTCGGAAACATTGATCGTCATACGATCCAAGAATTCATAGAATAGAGGTTTTTCCTTCATCATGGCATCATAAAAAGAAACAAAACTGGGAAACCCGTTTTTGTTGCGAAGCGTCGTTAACCGCCTTTTCATCTGTGCTTCTTTGTATTGTGCAAGATCAATACCTGTGCTGTCCTTGATTTTGCGGATAAACGCTGTGTAATCGGGGTCCGTCTGACCCAGTTCCAGATCCGTCATGCTACCATCCTTCTTCATACGTAATTAAACTTACACCCAGGTCGCTACAGTTTTTTCATACCGAACCAATTCTTCTGGTGTGAAAAAATTTGCAATCTCGCGCTCTGCGCTCTCCGGTGAATCTGAACCATGAATGAGGTTAAACGGTGTATGTGCAGCAAAGTCTCCACGAATGGTGCCCGGAAGAGCCTCTGTTACTTGTGTTTTACCAATCAGCAAGCGGGAAAGCGTAACAATGTTATCCCCTTCCCAAACCATGGCAAATACAGGTCCTGATGTGATAAAGCCTACAAGCTCTTCAAAAAAAGGCTTGCCCACATGCTCCGCATAATGCCGCTCTGCTTGTTCTCTAGATACCTGCACAAGCTTGCCAGCCGCCATTTTGAAGCCCTTGTCTTCCAAACGACTGACAATACGTCCAATCAGTCCGCGTTGTACACCATCCGGTTTAACCATCAAAAACGTACGATCCATCGGCTCACTCCCAATCCAATCTAATGTATTTATACAGTACTAATCTGTATTGTAACAGAAAGATTGGAAACGGTTAAAGTATTTTGTCACAGCAAACCTAAAATACAACTTTAGTAGGAGCGGCGTGTCACAAAATGAGCAATATCGCGCAGCGTCTTTTTTGTTTTGACATCTGGTAGTAAGTCCAGCGCGTTCAGCGCTTTATTAATATATCGGTCGGCGAGAATTTCAGCTTTAGTGATTCCTTCACTTTTTTTGATCATATCCACCGCTTTACGGGCGTCTCCTTGCCCGTCCCCATCCTGAATTCGCCGAATTTCAGCCAGCAGATCATCTCGCAGTTCGGGTTGTTCAAGCGCATAAATGACCGGAAGCGTAATATTGCCCTGTCTCATATCGCTGCCTGGAGGCTTGCCGATCTTTTTTTTCTGTTCCACACAGATCAAGCAAATCATCCTGAATTTGAAAAGCCATACCTACGTTATAGCCATAGCTGTACAACAGAGAGTTGACTCTTTCCCGTGCTCCTGCAGCCATAGCTCCCAACTGGCAACTGACCGCAATCAACAATGCCGTTTTGCGCCGAATGCGAAGCAAGTAATTGCGCACACTCTGATCCACATTAAAAAAATCACGTATTTGTTCCATTTCACCAATCGACATCTGCACCAACGCCTTAGACAGCACTCGGTGAATATCGGGATTCGGCAGCCCAGCAGCAATAGATAGTGCGCGTGCATATATGTAGTCTCCGGTGTACATAGCCACCCGATTGTCCCATTTGGACTTCACGGTGGGTTGGCCGCGTCTCATTTCCGCATCGTCAATCACATCGTCATGAACGAGAGAGGCAGAATGAATCAGTTCCAGAGGTACCGCTATGCGCTTGAGCTTGTCCAGATCATATTCTCCAAACTTGCCTCCCAGCAATACAAATACGGGACGCAAACGCTTGCCCCCTGCTTTAAGTAGATGAAGCGACGTATCATTAATCAACGGCTCCCTACTGTCAATGCTACGGTACAGCTCTTCTTCTATGAAGTTCATATCCTTTTTTAATAAACCGAACAAATCCAATCGTTTCATTCTTTCACCCGTGTCAGCGTATTGTCACTCCAGAGAAGCGGCTTCACTCGTCGGTCAAGCAGCCCCAGTTCATATGCATACTTAAAATAAAGCTCTAAACCTTGTTGTTGCTTCTCTCCAAAATCATAACACAGATTCGTAAAGTAGCGCTCCCAATAATCTTCTGAACCTCCAATTTCCTTGCAAGCTTCAGAAATAACAGGTGTCAGGTCAGACAGACTACGCTGCTTGCTTACGCGGAACGCATTCGCAATTTCAGCCACCGCAGCGGGATTCTGAGCAGCAACAGCACGTCGAACTGCCCATACAGCAAAAGTCATACTATAGCCCGTCCAGCGTTTCCACTCTTCCCCGAGGTCGGTTACGTACAGGCCCTCACTCCGCCAGGATGCCTTGATCGCGTGATCTCCAATCAGCAGCCCTGCATCTGCCTGTTCCAGCATCAAATCAAGATCCGGTTCACAATCAAAGTAAGTAGGCTGACCTTCCCATGCCTTTTGCATCAAAATTTTCAACAAGTTCACCGATGTGGCTGAAGTATTCGTCAGTGCAATGGTGCCGTTAATGATTTCATTTAGCGGCTTGCGTGAAAATAGTAAAATGGATTGGACTGGACCGTCTGCACTAACGGATAAATCGGGCAACAGCAGCATTTCCTCAGCACCTGATGCATACGCAAAGGAGGACATCGCACTCATATCCAAACTCCCTTTCAGCATGCCTCGATTCAATTCAGCCGGAACTTTGGAAACCATCTCCGCCGAATGGAGAAGCTCTGAAGGATTAAAGTAATGAAAAATAGGCCAGGCGTTTGTATATTTAATTTTTCCGATTGTGATTGTCTTGGTGTCCGGTATCGGCATCGGAATCCCCCCATCTCGTAAACAATTGATGTTCTATACGCAAGCTGTCTAATACTTTGCCTACGAGGAACAGTACAATATCATCCAGCGTCTTCGGATGAAAATAAAAAGCTGGCATGGCCGGAATCATTTTGACGCCGAGTCTCGCAAGCTTAAGCATATTTTCCAAATGAATGGCATGCAGCGGTGTCTCACGAGGCACAAGGATTAGCGGACGACCTTCCTTCATCATCACATCTGCTGCACGTGCCATGAGATTATCAGACGAACCGTGGGCTACTGCTGACAACGTCCCCATCGAGCACGGCATGATAATCATGGCATCTACTAAATAAGAGCCACTCGCTATTGAAGCTCCAATATCTGTGAACGGATGGTATACAAGAGAACCGGGACGGCCTCCGAATTGTTCATTCAAAGCTCCTTCCCGGTCGGTCACATTCCAGCCCAGCTCCTCTTTCAATACCCGCCAGCCAGCATTAGAAACAATCAGGTGAACTGTATACTGCAAGTCCAGCAGTGTCTCTACTAGTCGTACACCATAAATGCTTCCGCTCGCACCTGTAATGCCAATAACGATTCGTTTGCCTTGATGGTTGCTCACCTGATTATTCATTAGTATTGACGCACCACCAAATCAATCAGTGTAAAAGCAAATACGACAATGCTAAGTACACCGTTCATAGTAAAGAATGCTGTCTGCAAACGACTCAAATCTTTTGGAGATACGATATAGTGCTCATAAAATAAAATAATGTATGAAATAATCATGCCCGCCAGATACCACCAGCTTAAATCTGCGATAAAGAACAGCACAATAAATCCGATCGCCGTAATGACATGGAACACACGGGCGATGTTCAGAGCACCTGCTACACCAAAACGGGCAGGAATAGAATAAACCCCTTCGCTCTGGTCAAAATCAATATCCTGACAAGCATAAATAACATCAAATCCAGCGGTCCAAAATGCAATCGTGAGATAAAGTACGATAGCAGTTAAATCCATTTGTCCCGTCACTGCAACCCACGCGCCTAGCGGCGCCAAACCAATGGTCAAACCAAGTACAAAGTGGCACAGCCAAGTAAAACGCTTGGTGTAAGAGTAAAAAACAAGCATAAAAAAGGCCAGCGGGAACAGCTTGAACGCCAGCGGACTTAACTTGAATGAGGCCCAAAACAACAACAACAAGCTAACGATGATGAAAATCACCACTTCGCTCGATTTGAGCAGCCCTGCCGGAATAGCGCGTCCTGCTGTACGCGGATTTTTCCCGTCAATCACACGGTCAATCATACGATTGAAGCCGAAGGCTGCGCTACGTGCGCCAACCATAGCCAGCAAGATCCAACCGATCTGCGGCCATGAGGGAAGGTTGTCCGTCACGACAACTGACCCCAATACAGCCCCCATAAATGCAAATGGGAGCGCAAATAAAGTATGTTCAATTTTAATCATTTCCAAAAAAATGGCAATTTTCTTAAACATGCTGACTCTCCTTGATTCCAATATGCAATGCCGCAATGCCTCCGGTGAGAGAATGAGCCTGAACATCCTTCAATCCGACTTCACGAAAGATGTCAGCCAGTTCATCCCTTCCTGGAAAAAGCGCCAACGAATCAGGGAGCCATTTGTACTGCTCATAACGTTTGGCGAACAATTTGCCGAGCATGGGCAAGATGTGTTGAAAATATGCGTAGTAAATTCCCTTGAACGGCTGCCAAGTAGGTTTGGACAACTCCAAACATACGACCTGCCCACCAGGCTTGACGACACGTTGCATTTCCTGCAACACGCGGCGCAAATCAGGTACGTTGCGAAGACCGAAACCAATCGTCGCATAATCAAATGAATTGTCTTCAAAAGGTAGATCCATCGCGTTGCCTCGTACAAGCTTGATTTGCTTTTCGCGGGATTCTGATGTAATCTTGCGCTCGCCAACATTTAGCATGTTCTGGCTAAAATCCAATCCTACGATGTGACCACTTTCACTTGCACGCGCCATCGCAAGCGTCCAGTCACATGTCCCACAACAAAGGTCGATTGCCGTATCGCCGTGATGCATGTTCATTTTTTTCATTGTAAATTTCCGCCAAGCCTTATGTCTGCGAAAGCTCAGTATATCGTTCATCAAATCGTATTTACCGGCTATACTTTCAAACACGCCATGAACGAATTGCTCTTTCGGCTTGGTGTCGCTTGATCCCATGACGTTCACCTAACCTTCCCTCACAACCGGGTGCGAACTGTTTAGCAGCTTCAGGAAAGGCTCAAGCATGCATTCAAATTCCTCAATCCCCGTGTTTTGTTCATCTGACAGGGTCTGCCGGATGTGTGTAACAGCCGTGCGAAGCTTGTCCAGTATCGCATCCTCGGCTTTGTATTTCAGCACAAGCTTACGCCAAACTGCTGTTTCATTACCACCCTCTGAAAGCAGTGCCTGCTCATGCTGGTCTCCGTTACCGTAAATATGCCAGAACATATATCCGAAACGGGACTTGTCTGGTTCTGCCCGTTTCTCCCATTCCTCCACCAGCGTGTCACAGAGAGCGAATTCATTAAGAAGCTGCTTCCAGACTTCCTGATCCTGTTCTGCAATAAGTGAAGTCAATGATAAAAAAAGCTCCTGTTTGAAGCAAACCATCTGAGATAAATACTGAGCGGCATTCAATCGAAAATGCTTCATCTCCCAGTATAAGCTCATTTTCCCTGCGTTCACTTCACATACAGCGTCACTCAGCTTCGAAATGGCCTCGATTCGGCCTGCTAGTGCAAGTAGCTGATAAAAACGGCTACTGAAGTAGTCACCTGCTAACACTTTCAGCTGTCTGGATCGCATCTCTTCCGGACTTCGTATACCGGATAAAGTATCAATCATATCATGCGTATCCAGTCCCATCTGCACAAGTGATGTAACCAAAGCGTACAGTTCATCCTCACTGGCATGCAGCCCTTGCGCATTCCGGTTCAAAAACTCAAACAGCAAACGGGTACGGCTGTCAGGAAAAGCCGGCATTTCCGTATGTTGTTGAATCATGTCGTATTCCACATATTTCCTTACTAATTGAGGTACGCGATACGGTTTCATCCTAAGCCTCCGAGCCATGACTTTCTGGTATACTCAAATAATTGCAATGCCTTATATTATATCACAATTTAAAATGATTCGCGACTAAAGTACTGTAGGTCCAGCGGTAGAAACATCTAGTTTGTATATACACCGCTAAACCTGTTTTGCCACATAGGCGTTACTGTAATGCGGAAACGAGATTTCAAATCTTCTGGCAGTTCAGCGCCTTCCCGATTTCTAAGTTGTTCCAATGCCTCGTTCGTCCACTCGTTCCGGCGTATATCGGATGCCAGCAGCAAATGGCGTTCTCCTGACCATTCGTCCTGCGTCACCACCCGCAACAGCAATTGCCGTACATTCGTCGTTCCGTAAAAGCTAAAGGCGGCAAGCTCCGCCATGTTTTGATAAATCTCCAGAGGTGTGGTTTCTTCCTTGGACAGCTTAACATCCAGGGTCAGGACAGAATGTTCCCAGCTTGCACTTGCAATCGGTGTGGTCAATGGAAGCTCGTTCAGTGTATCTACCAGATTGTCATCCGTCAGCAACACTCGTTGCTGGGGCGAGATTGTTGCCTGTGTTTCACGAACTGCTGCGGTACCCGAGTCCAGCATCTGTAAGGACGGCAGCAATATTGCTGCTGCGGTGGTTATGAGAATGGAACCACCGAGTACAATCCAAGGTTTCATCAGAGCCTCCCCTGACCCCTACCCCATAATGTGGGTTTGCTACGGTAAAGGTCCTCACTCTCATTGTACAACAAAAAAAAAGCAGGCTATGCCTGCATTTTACTCCTCCGTATCTACAACACCGTGCTTGGTCATCACCATGGCCTTGCCGCGAATTTTGATGGCAGAAGTATGATCCGTAAATTGAACGATCAGTATCTCACCCTTGTCCAATTTTTCTGAATGATGCAGGCGTGTATCCTGACCTCTGGTCAGACCAAAAACCTGACATCCGTTGCTTTTTGCTTTAATTACGACGTACTCACTGCTGCCCGTCACGTTATCTTCCATGTCCTTTTCCTCCCTGAGAGCCGAAGCTATATTTTTATGATGGAGATTTAAGATTGTTTTGTCAACTACATGCTTTCCTCGCGCCTGCAACAATTAGTGCTTCCTGTGCCATACTATCTGTGCAGTCCCATCTATTAACGAAAGGAACGGATCGGATGGAAAACTATCGTCCCGCCAATCTCAGTCCTGCTCAGATAGAGCAGCTTCAACGGCTGGAACATGAATTTGCCGAGCTGACAGGTGAACCCCTGGTGCTGATTGCTTATGCCTCGCGAAACGGCAAGACACCTTCCTCTTCTTCAGTCCATAGCACCTCTACCACAAAGTAAATAGGACAAAAAGAAAAGGCCGTGAATCAAATTCACGGTCCTTTCAGCGCATTGGGAATATGTAAGAAATCTTATTTAATTCCGTCTTTGAGCGCTTTACCCGGTTTGAATGCCGGAATTTTGCTCGCAGGGATTTCGATTTCTTCTCCTGTTTGCGGGTTACGTCCTTTACGTGCGGAACGTTCACGAACCTCAAAGTTCCCGAAACCTACCAGTTGTACCTTGTCTCCGTTTTGCAGTGCTCCAGCGATCGCTTCAAATACTGCATCGATTGCTTTGGTTACGTCCTTTTTGGACAATTCAGTGCTCTCAGAAACCTGATTGATCAAATCCGTTTTATTCAACATATTCACCTCCCAATTCAAGTGTAGTCCAGCATTAAGGTTATCGGTGTGCTCCACCGATAATGAAGTCGCCTGTATAAAATAACCCGGGCGGCATACTGCCTTCCATAATGTTATCATCTGTTTCCGTTTCGTCGTTAAATATACATAGAATATACCTAACCACCGCCATATAGGCCGAAACTGGCGTTTTATGGCACCCTTCTTGCGTGGAACAAGGTTTATAGTAATACAGTCGACAGACAATTTCAAGTACGACGACGGTTCAGTACGTAAAAAGTAACAGCCAGCGCAAGCACCAGCACTACTCCTTTGACAATGTCATGGGCAAAATATTGCACATTCATCATGGTCAGTCCATTAACTAATACGCCGATTAACACCGCACCAATAAATGTACCAATAACATTGGGTTTACCCGCACCAAACACTGAAAAACCGACGAATACTGCAGCTACTGCCTCCATAAGTAAGGGAGAGCCAGCGTCAATTTGACCCGAGCCTACACGCGAGGCATATAAAATACCGGCAATTGCCGCAAATACGCCTGAAGCGATATAGGCCAGTGTACGGACCTTTTTTACCCGTATACCTGACAGACGAGCAGCCTCCTCATTCCCGCCAGTTACATACATTTGACGCCCATGCTTTGTGTAGGTCAAGAAAACATGCACCGCTGCCACAGCTAGCAACAGTAAAATAACCGAAATCGGGATACCCAACCATTTACCCTGCCCCAGTAAAAGAAATGCTGGAGATATCTCGCCTGGCGCCTTGCTGCCATCAGGAAACTGCATATGATTGTAGATGGTATAGCCTTGTGCGTATGTTTGGTGAATCCCGCTAACGATATACATAATGGCTAGAGTTGCGAGCAAATCGGGGATACGCAGTTTAATAATCAAAAGTGAATTCAACAGCCCAACCAAAGCTCCAACAATCAGAGATACAATAATAACCACTGCAACAGGCTGTTCATACCAGACCATCAACGAGGCTGAGACGACCGTCGTCAAGGATACCGTTGCACCAACCGACAGGTCAAAACCGTCTACAATAAGTGATAACGTCACACCAATGGCCACGAAAGTCACAATCGCAATGGAGCCAAGAATATCCATCAAATTATCATACGTCCAGAAATAAGGTAATGTGGCTGAGAAAAACGCCAACACACCTATAATGACAACTACAGCACCGTAACGAAACGAGACATTTAACCATTTTTCCTTCATGAATGCACCTCTTCACCACCGCTGGCGTACAACAGAAGCTGTTCCTGTTCGACTTCGCCTCGCGCAAATTCCCTTATTATTTTACCGTCATACATGACTGCTATCCGATCACCAATGCCTATACCTTCCGCGAATTCACAGGTAAGATAAATGATTGCTTTTCCTTGTGCAGCCAATTCTCCGATGATACGGAAAATATCGCTTTTTGCCCCTATATCCACACCCTTGGTTGGCTCGTCAAAAACGAATACATCCGCACCGGAATGAAGCCATTTTCCTATCGCAACCTTTTGCTGATTCCCACCGCTCAAATACTTAACATTCTGGCGCAGTGAAGGCGTCTTAATACCAAGAGAGGCGACAACCCCATTACCGTTATTACGTTCTTTATGCCGACTGATGAAACCCAGGACACTCAGCTTGCCCAAGAGCGGAAGACTAAGGTTTCGTTCCACGCTCTCCTCAATCAAGACCCCCTGCTTACGCCGCTCCTCGGGTATGGACACAATTCCTTGAGCTACCGCGTCCGCTGGCTCACGCATACGAATGAAGCGCCCCTTGAAGGTCAGCTTCCCCACATCGGGCTTGTCTGCCCCTGTAAGTAGTCGTGACAACTCCGTCTTGCCCGCACCGACCAAACCCACAATAGAGAGAATTTCACCGCGTCTGACCTGCAAATCAACGCCGTGAACTCGCAATCCCTTACGGAGTCCTTTTGCTTCCAATACCGTTTCACCAATAGGTACCTCTGTTTTCGGAAATTCCTCATCAAATATTTTCCCAAGCATATACGTGATAATGTCGCCTACATTTAAATCAGAAGCAGGTCCCGAGAACACGCGCTCACCATCACGCATCACCGTAATACGGTCACTGTGCGCGATGACCTCCGGCAATCGGTGCGTGATGAGAATACATGCTACTCCCTCATCCTTGAGGGTATGAATGGTGCGGAACAAACGCCTCGTTTCTTCCTCGCTCAGCGGTGCCGTTGGCTCGTCAAAAATGATAGTATTCGCCTGCTGTGTCAAAATCCGTGCGATGAGTACAAGCTGCTTTTCTGCCAACGTCAATTCTGACACGTATCGTCGTACATCTATATCAACCTCCAGACGCGCTAATGCCTCACGTGCTCGCCTGCGCATGGACGCTGGTGCAGCCCACCATCGACCATCAGGTACAGACAAATCGTCCATTACAATATTTTCCGCGACGGTTAACTGAGGCACAAGTGCCGAATCGACTTCTTGATACACGCAGTGAATTCCGGCTCTTTTGGCTTCCCACGGTGAACGAATAATCAGCTCCTTGCCATCCACAACGATCGCTCCCTGATCGAAACGATACGCACCTGACAAGATTTTCATTAATGTGCTCTTCCCTGCCCCGTTGGCACCTAGCAGAGCGTGAATTTCGCCACCCTGCACCGTAAAATCCACGGCTCTCAGCGCATCTACACCAGCAAACCGTTTGCTGATCTTCTTCATCTCCAATGTATATACTTGTGTACTCATGAATGTCCCCTCACTCCCGCTTATGATAAAAGCGCGCCGAAGCGCGCCTTTGCATTTGCGTTATGCATCCATTTTATTTGGACGTTTCATATTCCTTCATCCAATCCTTGTAGCCCTGCTCACTCTTGCCCCATCCTTTCACAAATTGAGACAACTCGGATGTGGAAATTTGCTTATCTGGCAACTCTTCGCGCTGTACATATACTGCCTTCAGCACAACTTTCTCCTCAGGGTTATCCCCATGCAACTTCTGGTATGCATAGCGCACTTGTACGCGCCCGATATCTGTTGGATCTACGGCTGCTGAAGCCACCCACGGGTTTTTCGGGTCCTGAATCATTTGCAAATCTTCATCACTCATATCAATCCCATAAACTTTAATTTCCGTACGCCCAGCTTGTTGTATCGCACGAGCTGCACCTTTGGCAAATTCATCCCAAGCCGCCCAAACTGCTGTAATTTCACCCTTAGGATATTGCTTTAGCACAGCTTCCATTTTGGCTTGCGTATCCAAAGCAGGATTCTGAGCCGAACCAAAAGTTGCAATCTCTTTAATATCTGGATTGGCTTTCAAAAATGCGTCATAAGCAACCTGACGGCGCTCCATTGGTGCAAACCCAGCAACCCATACCTTCACAATGTTTCCTTTGCCACCGATGTCCTTTTTCATTTGCTCAAGCGTCAGCTCCGCCATGCTTTGATCATCCTGTGAAAGCACTACCGCACCCGGAACATTGACCGCAGCATCGAACACGATAACTGGAATATTGCGGGAAATTGCTTTTTTGAGTCCTGGCTCCAGCAATGCGTCACCGTGGTCAGTCAAAATAACATCAAACTGCTGGTTAATCGCACTATCTAGCAAAGAAGCCATTTTAGCCTTATCGTTATTGGCAACAAACTTGGTCAGCGTACCGCCAAATTTCTTAACCTCATCTTCCACACCTTGAACATACTGCTGCGAAAACGTACCTGTATTAAACTCCATGATCAAAGCAACCCGTTTACCCTTTAGATTCGAACTATCTGTTTTTCCATCTCCTGTATTCGTTCCTGCAGTGCCTGTCCCTTGAGCGCCGCTTTCTGTTTTCGGCGCGCCACATGCTGTGACCAGTATAATCAGCACCAGCAGCATGATGGCTCCGAGCCCTAGCTTCTTGTTTTTTTGGAGCCCTTTTTGGATATACATGATTTGTTTCCCCCTCGTTCCAAGCACTAATATGTTTTAAATTTGATACTTAATATATCGCGTTAAACCAAGTATGTAAATAGGTTTTATTAAATATAGAAAAATACCGCAAAGAGCAGTCAGCTCTCTACGGTATTTCCCTTACACATTTTTAGTTATAGCTTAGCCTTAAAGAATTATAGCAATAAGACCACCAGAACCTTCGTTAATAATGCGACCCAGCGTTTCTTGAAGCTTGTAGCGTGCATTGTCCGGCATCATGGCAATCTTGCCTTGAATACCTTCACGCACAATAGAATGCAGCGAACGTCCGAAAATGTCAGATTCCCATATTTTGATTGGATCATTCTCAAAATCTTGCATCAGGTAGCGTACGAGCTCCTCACTTTGCTTCTCTGTTCCGATAATCGGAGCAAATTCCGATTCCACATCGACACGAATCATGTGAATGGAAGGGGCTGTCGCTTTAAGCCTCACGCCAAATCTTGTACCTTGTCGAATCAACTGCGGTTCGTCCAGTGCCATCTCGGCCAGTGACGGAGCTGCAATACCATAACCTGTTGTCTTGACCATTTCCAGAGCCTCGGCAAAGCGGTCATATTCACGTTTAGCGTGGGCAAAATCCTGCATCATTTGTAGCAAATGATCCTTGCCACGAATCTCTACCCCAACGACTTCAACCAAAATCTGGTCATACAGCTCATCAGGCGCATACAAATCAATTTCCGCTACGCCCTGCCCCATATTCATACCGCTTAATCCGGCTCTATCGATGAACTCATACTCCATAAACTGGCTGACCACCCGATCTACATCACGCAGGCGTCGAATATCTTTAACCGTATCACGAACGGAATTTTCATAGTTGCTACGCAGCCAGTGATTTTCGTTCAATACCATAACCCAGCTCGGCAGGTTCACATTCACCTCATGCACCGGGAATTCATACAATACTTCACGAAGTACACCCGTAACATCATCTTCCGTCATGGTCGCCGCGCTGAGTGTCATGACTGGAATATCATACTTGGCAGCCAGTTCACTGCGAAGTTGGAGTGTTTCATCACTGCGTGGATGCGTGGAGTTGATAACCAGAACAAATGGCTTGCCAACTTCCTTCAACTCTTCAATGACGCGTTCCTCCGACTCTACATAAGAGCTACGCGGGATTTCAGCAATGGTGCCGTCTGTGGTGACTACCACACCGAGTGTCGAATGTTCTTGAATAACCTTACGTGTACCGATTTCTGCCGCTTCCTGAAAAGGAATGGGTTCTTCAAACCATGGTGTAGAGATCATCCTTGGACCATTTTCATCCTCGTAGCCTTTTGCACCTTCTACTGCATATCCCACACAGTCAACCAGACGTACATTCACGTCCAGTCCTTCCGTTACTTTGATCTGGACGGCATTATTCGGTACGAATTTAGGTTCCGTCGTCATGATCGTCTTCCCTGCCGCACTTTGCGGCAACTCGTCTACGGCGCGGGCACGGTCCGCCTCACTCGTAATGTTGGGCAGTACAATCGTTTCCATAAACCGCTTGATAAATGTTGATTTTCCTGTTCGGACTGCGCCGACGACCCCAAGATAGATGTCTCCTCCGGTGCGTTCGGCAATGTCTTTAAAAATGTCCACTTTCTCCAATGAAATCCCCTCCTCAAAAGTCTCCGAAGGAAAAATGCTTAAAGAGCATCCGCTTCGTGTTCAACCAACTGCTTGATCCCAGATGCGGCAGAACAGCCTTTAAAATGCCCGGAAGTCGTCCGCCGCCGAGATTCAGGAGACTGATGGAATCGGCGAAACGGCGTAAACTCGTACATGCATTTGGACTGATACCATCATATGTATCCCCTCCGTAAAATATGTTTAGTTTTTTAAAAATAGATTACGTCACAGCGATCATTGCAGAAACGATATTTTACGTTTGGGTCCACTCACCTAATATATGCGCAGCAAGATTTCCACATGACTTTGTTGCTAGACTTAAATAAAAAAAGGATATGTCTCTGACCGGTTCTAGCCGTCGAGAAATATCCTTTGTTTTTTGTTCTAATTATTAAAATCGATATTACCACAGTTCGTCATCCAGTGCCTGACGCTCCAGTTGCCGCCTAATAGCTGCCTTAAGTCTATCCTCCGGTATGGTTACCTCTACATCACCTTGAGCGCGGGCCTGACAGGATAAACGTATTCCTTCATTCAGTAAAGGTCCCAGCTTACGCTGTTCTGCATCATTAGGGTGACCTGCGAGCTCAGCCCGTTCCGGTGCTATCTGCACTTTACACATCAGACAGGCTGCTTTTCCATCACAACGAGTGGGAATATACACACCTGCTTTACGGGCAGCCTGGAGCAATGACGTGCCCTGACCGACTTGTACACGCTTGCCTGACGGCTGGAACGTAATCTGTACATTCATAAACGGTCCTCCATTCACCTTTCCTCATAATACGCACGCAACCTATATTTCATTACTCATCCCGATTAAGGAGTGAAGTTCTGGCCAAGGGAGAAGATCTATAAGCTTGCCCAACTGCTCCTTATTCCAAATGTTACGGACCAATAGCTGTGTTAGTATCCCTATGTGTTGTTGGGGGTCTCGCTTCATGACATCTGCAATCGCTTGATAGCGGTCAGGACGATTTCGCAACAGATTGAATAGCAACTCGTGACTGAGAGGCATCAAACGCAATGAGGTATTTTCCAGATCAAGCTGAATCCCAGCCGACCAGAGTAGCCGCTCGACCTCTAAACGATATAAAGCTCCATCACATAAAACCTCAAATCCTCCCACCAATTCGACTGGAAATCCCTCCAGTTCATAGTGGCTTAGCAATGAAACGTAAGATCCGCTACGGTCAACCTGCTGTGGGTCTATACTTACACCCGGCGAACGCGCGTGTAACAGCTTCGCTGCATGAATATCCGCATAAATATCAATGTCCCGAGGCAGACGATCCAGTTCAACTTCTTGCACAAGTAGTGCACAGCTCCCCCCCAGCATCCACGGAACCGACACCGCTGACCAGCTCTCAGTCAAGCTACCCAGCGCAACTGCCAGATCGTGAGGAAGCCTGTCCACTAACACTGATGATATTGCCTCCTTCAACATCGTTTCCTCCTTTGCTGTCTTTCCACCCGTTTCCTGATGGGCATCATTATAACATGTTCGACATGGCAGTTCGACATTTTGTGTACTGAAAAAGCACTTTACTGCCTCAAAATATAAAAAAAAACCGCGAACCTTCCCGGTTCACGGTGAATAAAACGAACCATCATACGGCCAGTGTTTTATTTTTTCATCATCATTTTCATTAACGCTTCCATATTGGAAGGATTCATTCCACTCTTTTTGACGGCTCCGACAATATCCCTGACTGTATCTTCCGATACCGGAATGTTAGCCATCGCAGACACCTGTTTTATAAGCTGACGCAACTGCGCTTCACTTTGAAGCGTGTCCGGCTTTACCGTGCCTGCCAGCTTTTTCACTGCATTTTCGGATATGTTTTTGCCGCCTTTTTTGTTAATGGCCTTCAATGCATCTTTCGGAAAGTTTTTACTCACAATCTCCCCTCCTCCGCCATTGCTCAACTCAGTCTATGAGTGACGGAGACAAAAGGTGATTAAGCATACAAAAGACATGCCAAACGCCTAACTAAAAAAGGCTATCTCATCGTAGAAAGATCTACTCATGAGACAACCTTTATACTTTAGAAGCTCCTCTGTACTCTTATGAATGCCATTGCTCCCAAGTTTGAAGCGGCATGACTTCCATCTCGGTTTTCGGATCGCGACCCATTAATGCCTCAACGGCTTTGCGGACGTCACGTCCTTCAAACAGCACTCCATACAACACCTCTGTAATAGGCATTTGCACACCCAATTTTTGTGAGATAGCGTATGCTGCTTTTGTCGTACGAATCCCCTCTACGACCATTCCCATAGATTCCAATACGGCATCAAGCTGTTGGCCCTGTCCCAATAATGAACCTGCACGCCAGTTGCGGCTGTGACGACTCGTTGCAGTCACAACTAAATCGCCTATACCAGCGAGTCCGGCAAAGGTTAATGGATTAGCCCCCATCTCAACTCCGGCACGGGTAATCTCAGCCAATCCACGGGTCAACAAAGCCGCTTTGGCATTATCACCGAAGCCAAGTCCATCCGACATTCCCGCGCCCAGTGCAATAATATTTTTTAAAGCACCGGACAGTTCTACACCGAGTAAATCACGGTTTGTATAGACGCGGAAATAGGAGTTCATGAACAACCCCTGGGCAGCCTGAGCAGCCTTCTCATTGGAAGAAGCTACAACAACCGTTGTAGGACATTTCTTCACTACTTCCTCCGCATGACTCGGGCCTGACAGCACGGCAATATCATCCTCCGCGATTTCCAGCTCTTCCGAGATCACCGTGGACATACGCTTGAGTGTCTCTGTTTCAAAACCCTTAATGGCATGTACTACCAGCATATCCTTGGTGAAATGAGCCTTCAGACTACGTGCAACCTGCCGAGCGGCAGACGAAGGAGATACGATGATCACCGCTTTAGCTCCAGATACCGCAGTCTGCATATCCGTTGTAGCTGAAATGCGATCAGACAAAATAGAGCCTGGTAAATAATGCTCATTCGTATGCTTCTCATTGATCTCAGCAGCTTGTTGTTCGCTTCTCGTCCAGACAGAGACATCGTTGTTATTGGTCGCAAGTACGGAAGCTAAGGCTGTTCCCCAACTCCCTGCCACCAGCACAGCTATTTTCTCAGACAAGACGATCTCCTCCTTTGGAGCCAAGCTTATTCTCATTTCCCCGTGCCAACTTGACTATGTTAGTACGGTGTCTCCACACAGCGAACAGGCAAATGATTAGAGCCGTCCAAAATAACGGCCAAGCAAAACCAAGTACGAGTAATATCCAAGGGGTCAAAATGACAAAAATTAGTGATCCCAGGGATACATAACGCGTTATTACGATGGCAAGTATCGCAATGATTCCGGCATATAATGCCGGCAGCAAGGCAAGAGATGCCAATACACCAATGGCAGTCGCAATCCCTTTGCCTCCGCGAAAGTGAAAATATACCGGCCAGTTATGGCCCGCAATCGCCGCAATGCCACACAAACCCGGTAACCAGGATGATTCTCCACCCAACCAGTGCCCTATCAGCACCGCAATAACCCCTTTAAGTACGTCCAGCAGCAGTACCAGAATAGCTGGGCCTTTTCCAAGCACGCGCAGCGTATTGGTCGCACCGGCATTGCCGCTTCCATGCTGGCGAATGTCGATTCCTTTTAATTTTCCATACAGCAAACTAAAGCTGACAGAGCCAAGCAAGTAACTGAGTACGATGGCAACGATCTGTAAAATCAACCTATTCGCTCCTAACTTTCGTCAGACTTGCGCCGTGTAAATATTCGAATTGGAGTTCCTTCAAAATTAAAGGCGGCGCGAATTTTGTTCTCCAGATAACGCTCATAAGAGAAGTGCATTATCTCTGGATCATTTACGAATACAACCATCGTAGGCGGTTTAACAGCAACCTGAGTCACATAGTTAATACGCAGACGACGGCCCTTGTCTGTTGGCGGTGGATTGATGGCAACCGCATCGGAAATGACATCGTTCAGCAGATGTGTCTGAATACGCATGACATGCTGCTGTGCCACATGCTGTACAACTGGAAGCAACTTTTGCAGACGTTGCTTTGTCTTTGCAGACAAGAACACAATCGGAGCATAGGTCATGAACAGAAAGTGATCACGGATTTTAGTCTCAAACTGATGCATCGTTTTATCGTCTTTATCTACGACATCCCATTTATTAACGACAAACAACGAGGCTTTACCCGCTTCATAAGCATAGCCAGCAATGTGTTTATCCTGCTCAATGATGCCTTCCTCGCCGTTAATAACGACCAGTACAACATCTGCACGCTCAATCGCACGCATCGCACGCATTACACTATATTTTTCTGTCGTTTCGTATACTTTACCACGTTTACGCATACCTGCCGTATCAATCAGTACATACTTTTGACCGTCTTTTTCAAAAGGCGTGTCAATTGCATCACGCGTTGTACCTGCAATGTCACTAACGATAACCCGTTCTTCTCCTAGAATGGCATTAACGAGTGAAGATTTACCTACATTCGGACGTCCGATCAAAGCGACACGTATAACGTCTTCATCATAATGATCTTCTTCTAGTTCAGGTAAATTGGACGTAATTGCATCCAACAGATCACCGATCCCTGTACCATGACTACCAGAAACAGCAATTGGATCACCAAATCCATAAGAATAAAACTCATAGATCAGATCAGCGCGACTGAGGTTGTCCACCTTGTTTACCGCTACGATGATCGGTTTACCCGAACGATACAGCATTTGAGCTACCTCTTCATCCGCTTGCGTTATTCCTGCTTTTGCATCGCTCATGAATACAATAACATCTGCTTCTTCTATTGCAAGTTCGGCCTGCATACGGATGGACTTCAAAATAACATCCTCACCATCAATCTCAATGCCGCCGGTGTCAATAATACTGAAGGACTTACCATTCCACTCTGATATACCGTAAATACGGTCACGAGTGATTCCCGGTTTATCTTCCACGATGGACAGACGATCCCCGATAATCCGATTAAAAATCGTGGACTTACCCACATTCGGACGACCAACGATAGCCACAACGGGTCTTGCCATAAATTCACTCCTCCTGTCAATTCTTCCGCTATCATCATAGCAAAAAACATACCTATTGGCGATATAGTGACGTAACAACAATCGGCGAACCCTCTGGGTCCGCCGATGGTGTACGTTATGCTTATTATAAAATGTATTGATTTAAACTCATTTAAATTTGTTCAGCTTATCGCCAAAACGCTCGCCAAGCGTAATGCTCAGTCCGGAGTTGTTGAGGGAAACGTTAGGATTATTCAGTTCCTCACGAGGTGCGCGAGATGCACGTGGTGCTCTTTCTGCTTTTGGAGCAGCTTCAGGAGCTTCCTCAGTTTCTTTAATGCTCAGACTAACACGTTTTTCGGAAGGATTCATTTCAAGAATTTTAACTTTAACTTCTTGTCCTTCTTCCAGAACTTCTTGTGGAGTTCCAATGTGTTTGTGGGAAATTTGAGAAATATGAACCAAACCTTCCACACCAGGAGCGATTTCAACGAATGCACCGAAGTTAACCAGACGTTTAACAACACCAGTTACGATATCATTGTTATTGAATTGTCCAGCAGCCGATTCCCAAGGACCAGGCTGTGCAGCTTTCATGCTCAGGCTGATTTTTCCTTTTTCAGGATCTACTTTCAAGACTTTCACTTTCACTTGATCTCCTTCGGAAACAGCATCAGAAGGCTTATCAACATGAGTCCAAGCAATTTCAGATACGTGAACCAGACCATCTACTCCGCCAACATCTACGAAAGCACCAAACTGAGTAAGACGCTGAACCGTACCAACGATTTCTTGTCCTTCTTTCAGCTCAGCCATTACTTTAAGCTTGTTAGCTTCAAATTCTGCTTCCAGAACGTCTTTTTGGGAAAGGATCACTTTGTTGTTTTCACGATCCAGTTCTTTTACAACAACACGCAATGTGCGGCCTTTGTAATCACTGAAATCTTCAACAAAATGGCGTTCTACCATGGATGCAGGGATGAATCCTCGCAGACCCACGTCTACTACGATGCCGCCTTTAACAACATCATTCACAACAACTTCAAATACTTCTTTGCTTTCGAACAGTTGCTCCAACTTTTCCCAAGCATTTTCACTGTCGATTGCACGTTTGGACAGAACAAGTTTTTCCTTGCCGTCGTCGATGCTGATAATTCTAGCTTCAACTTCTTGGCCTACTTGTACTGCTTCTTCTGCATTGTCCAGACCAGAAGACAATTCGCGAATTGGAATAACTCCATCGTATTTATATCCAATGCTTACTACCGCTTGGTTATCTTCCAATTTCACAATTGTACCCTTAACGGTGTCACCTTTTTTCAGGGAAACGATTTGATCGAGCTCGTCTTGATTTGCCGCTTCAGCAGCTTCTTGATTTTTAATTTCTTCCGACATGTCAATACCCTCCTCAATTCAAAAAAACCATTTATTTAAACCTGCGCATAGCAGAGTTCAAAACAAAATACATTTTTGTTCTAGTTTTCCAAGCTTAGACACAATTCATGCAAGCCGTTCAATCATTCGTAGGCTTACCCGTTTCCTTCATTGTGCGAATACGTGACATAATTGCTTCTGTTGCCAGTTCAAGAGGATCTCCTTCGACATAGGTACCCTTTTGGTAACCGTCCAAATTAACAGGTTTACCGTATATCACTTTCGTTTTACGGAAAAGCTTGTAATCACCAATAATGGCGACCGGAACGGCAGCCGCTCCACTACGCAGTGCAAAACTGGCAGCACCCTTTTTACCAATTCCCCCAGCTCCTCTGGAGCCTTCGGGAAAAATCCCCATAACCTTACCTTCACGCAAAATGTTCAATGCCAGCTTAATAGATTCCTTACTCACACCACCACGTTTGACTGGAAAAGCTCCCAGTTTGTCGATCAATGGTCCTAGTACAGGAACATTAAACAGCTCTGCTTTGGCCATAAAGTGAACCTTTCGCTTTAGCAAAATGCCAACTGTAGGAGGGTCAAGATTACTAATATGATTAGAACACAACAGCACTCCACCCTCAGCAGGAACATTTTCCCTGCCTACCGCCTCAAGCCTAAACAGAACGCGGTAAATGAGACGCAAAATACTGGCGCATACAGTATATATCATTGGCTGATCTCTCCATCCTTCTCCGTTAAGCAATAAGATACGATCGTATCTACGACATCCTGAATGCCCATATGGGTCGTATCAAGCACGATGGCGTCCTCACTGCAACGAAGCGGGGATACCTCCCTCTCCTCATCAAACTTATCACGTGCCGCAATGTCACGTTCAAGCTGTTCCAGAGTGATATCATCAGTTTCGCTCAGTTCTTTAAAACGACGTGAGGCACGTTCCTGAACACTTGCGGTCATGAACACTTTGACTTCCGCATCGGGAAGCACAGTTGTTCCAATATCGCGTCCGTCCATGACGACACCCTTACGCGCAGCCATTTCACGCTGGTATTCGGTCAAGCGTGTACGTAAACCAGCAATACTCGAATACTGTGACACATTGCTAGTCACTTCCATCGAACGAATCACAGTGGTTACATCTTCCCCGTTACAATAAACCTTTTGGCCTGTGGGGTCCGGTACTAATTCAATCACCAGCTCAGGTACATGCTGAAGCACTTTTTGTACATTTTCTGCAGGAATTTCTTTGCACATCATGTACCATGTTGCTGCTCGATACATGGCTCCGGTATCTACATATACATAGGAAAGTGCTTTCGCCACCAAGCGGGCCACTGTACTTTTCCCTGCACCAGCAGGTCCATCAATGGCTACATTTATTTTGTTAATTGAAGATGCATGTTGCCTTGCCAACAGGGAATTCCTCCTAACCTAACCTCAAGAAAAAAGCAGGCATTGCCTGCGACGTGAAAATTATACCACACATTTATAGGCGATGCAAAATAAGCGACAGGTTTACTAAAAAAGAAAAGCTTCGGATGATTACGATTTCCCCCGGAACTCCAACTGTCTTTCAAAACAATATTTAATCAGTTTTTGGCGCTCCTGGTCAGCGATTTTCTCATATTTCAACATAATGAGTTTGCGGCCATTTTCCATCTGCTGAATGCGTACAATTTCGGATTGGAACGGAACATGTTCTTGAGTGCCGTTTTTATATGGAACCAAAATCCAGCAAGACAATGATTCTCCTTCTTCAAGATGATGTGAACCCTGAGTCTGAAAAGATACGCCTCCACCTCCTACATCATGCGTCTCTGCTACAAATCTAGATTCGTTTGCACCATGTTTAACCGCAATTTCCAAGTTGGCCTTTACCCTGAGAAAGTTTCGACGCTGAATTTTGCTGATGCTGTCGGGAGCAGGCTTGTGAATGCGAATCATCCGGAGGACGTCTTCTTTAAAGCCTGTAACGTGGGTATTAAAATAGTTTTTAATCCCACCCTCGCTCATAAAAAATATAGACAGTTCTTCCCCAAGAAACAGCTTTTTCAAATGCCCGCTTGTTTGTGACATGGGAATTTCGATTAGAAAGTTCTGTGGGTCCTCTTCCGCAATACGTGACTTATATTCAAAAGATTCCTCCTTCTGATCGGTACCGGCAACTTGTATGTATAACACATCGTTAATTTTCGGAAACAAACGATTCACCATCCTTGTCCATTCAAAACTATAATTAAGGTATATAATACCACGACTTTGTGCCTATATTAAGCATTATATTTGCTAGAACCATGACTAAAGCACAAAAAACCTCCTTTATAAAGGAGGTTTAGAGTGACTATAGATTCATTTTAGTGTAATCAACTAGGCATTACTTGCCGTAACTTGTGGTTCATCTGAATCTTTTACCTGTTCAATCGTTTCTTCCATTCCCGTGTTCGCGTTAATGTAAATTCGATAAATGGAACCGTTGATTTTACCGCCAAATTCATAGCACAGAACTTCATTTGACAGTTCATTTTCAATTAGTGCTTTGCGGTGGTAAGTTTCGCGAAACTCAGGATTCAACTTCGCTCGTGCTTCATTCAAATTCAGTTTTGCCTGAGGAATGCGACGGAGGTGACTGTGCTCATAGACATAATCGCTGCATTGGAAACCAATCACTTGTCCGTTATCCAAGCCTGATCTGACTGTGATTTTTTCTGGATAGATAATCACATCCCCTTGTTGGCTTGCAAATGTAATGTTGGCTAAATTCCCGCTTTCATCATATGCTACGGGCTTCATTCCTTTGTAGCCCTTTTGTTCAAGATACTCACTTGCATAGCGAACCGCTTCATTACGAGTTGCTTTTTTAGGACCTACTGTTCTCATGTCATGATAAGAAATGAGCTTGCCGCCCTTTTTCGTAAAATCCATCGTGGCTACAGGCTGTTGCTTATTTAACAGCGTAGCCGTATAAGACGCCCATTCTGTTCCTTTGCCATTTTCGTTCACACGAATCTGACTTTCTGGTTTTCCTGTAAATTCAGCGGCATTACGCTTAATTTGTCCAGCATCCACCGCCGGGAGACTCAACTTTTTCACTGAGCGCTTATCATAAATGCTCGCAACAGACGGTCCCCAATCCAGTTCTTTGTAGTTCTCTACTTTTTTGTCCACGGTTTTGAAGCCATCAATAATGGTGTTGTCCTTCGGTCCAGTTTGAGAACCTGCCGCCATATCAACATCCATCCAGCGCAAGTTTTTGCTAATGACCTTTTGCTGCACCTCATGCATGTTTTTCGAAATTTCCTTGGAATTGTTATATAACGTTTTTAGATTCGAAATTTCTTTCTCGTTTAAAGGCTCGTGATCCAGATCACGAACAGCGGTCTGATACGAGAATGCAGATAGATGTGACAGCAAATCTTTAGCATGATTAAAAGGCATTACATTGAGAGGCAACTGATTAACCTCGTTTTGGGCTTCACTTGCAATCCTCCACACGTTCATCAAGCATTTGCGGTGCATCGCGTGTGAAGTAGTATGGACAGCAACCGCGTTACCGAGTTGGGAATGCAACTGATCCATATGAAACGACAAATCATGAAATGCACGCTGGTATTGATTTTCCGCTTTAATCGACATGCTATTTGCCTGAGAAGACACCTCTTTTCTCATCTGGTTTTGCTGATAACCCCACACAAATGCTCCTATCATAATCAGGGTAACCACCGGGAACAATACGGCACTAAGTCGTTTATACATATTGGGAGTCTCCTTTCTTCAAATACACTACCGATAGTGTGACAAGAAGAAAGCTCTCTTATGCATGGTTTTCCATGACTTCAACAATAAACTCACAGTTATCGCAAATACAGCGTTTAAAGCCGGTTTGAATCTGTCCTTGCTCCATTCGCCCTCTCAGTACAAAGCGTTCTCCGCATCTTTTACAATGAATTCTTACTTTTATACGCAAAAAAGACACCTCTTTCTCTAACAGGTTTGTCAGATCAGTGTGTCCCATTTCGTTACATATTAACCTTTTCTTCCCGTTTTAACATTCGAAAAGGAGAACGATTATTCGCTCGGCTGATTTTTGCCATCCCTCCATACCATAGAAATGCCATCAGCGGAATGATAAACCAAATCCAGTCGTGTGAAAATTTCGTCAAAATTAAATCATACACTCCGTGCCAAAACCATGGAAGTACTAATGACAGAAGCAGCATATATTTACTCTTCAGGTCTTTCGAAAACTTGGCTTTCCCCATATAGTAGCCCATCATAACGCCAAACATCGCATGACCGGATACCGGTAGCAATGATCTCATTAACATCATGCTGATCGAAGCATGCCCCGCCCAGGCATATAACAGATTTTCAACTGTGGCAAACCCGAGTGAGACTGCGGCCGCATACAATATACCATCATAAGGCTCGTCGAACTCCGTATGGTTATAGATGATGTGATACAGCAGGAACCATTTAAAAAACTCTTCCACTCCAGCGGAAATACCGAACACCTGAATTAAAGTGTCATCTCCTAGCCAAAGCAGCAACCCACGTTGAAAAATCATGACCGGAAGCACCACCAAAAAACCGAGCAAAAATACTTTAATAACCATGTGCAGAGGCTCCGAATCATATCGATCCTTTAAGTAAAAATACATCAATAAGGCGAGACCCGGCGCTGTAGCTGCCGCTAAAACAGAAAACAGAAGCACCGATCATCCCTCCATAAAAATGAGTCGGCTCTGCTTTCAGCGCAGAGCCGACAAATTAACTTCATTATCACTTTCTAAACCAAATCAAGAACGGCTGTCAAAATGGGTGCAGATGACAGCAACTGCCTGTTCAGGAATGATCAGCTTTCCATACTCTTCCAGCATAGCTGGTGTTACGGATGAACCTTCTCCAAATTCAGCCAGAATCGCGATTAAGGCCGCAAGCTTGGACTCTTCTACTTCTTCTGGCTCCAAATGCAAAATCCATTTTCCTCTATAATGATACAGCTTACCTGCTTCCGTAGTGTTGCTGCGGAGCATATGAGCCGCTTCTATGAGTACTTCGAAATCGCTAAACGCGTAAACGATGGAATCACTGTGCTCCATTGTGACTTCCATTTCGTAGACTTCCTCTGGAAGCTCCTCATCGGGACCCGAACCGTACTGCTGGTGATCGTATTTTCCCCGAGTGACGATAACAACCATTCCCTGAGCAGGAAGCGCAAAGACTTCTACAGCTAACGGTCCCGTGGCGTCGAAGCCCAGTTCGCTGTATGCCTGATCCATCATTTCAGTAAACAGCTCATGAACTCTTGGAATTTCTTGCCACATATCATCTTTTTGGATACCCCGTTCGCTCAAATCATCAAAGGTAAGGAAAATCCGTATCTTGTCCTGACTTAATCTTTCTATTTTCATACTGGACCCTCCTCCTGGCAGCCGAGTGTTATTAGCAGATTATGATTCAAATATGATGCCTGTGATGAAAATGGTTCTATGTAATCATGTTATCATTTTATAATCGTAAATGCACGAATAAAAATGATAAAAAAAAGAATCATTTGAACGGCTTTAACAAAAAAGCCGCAAAATGATTCGGAATAGAGGTTTCGGGTTACAATCCCGGTACGGCTGTATGAGTTTCTTTCAGTATTTGCTCGACCTCACGTTTAACATCGGGACTTGTGCTAATAAACTCTTTAATCAACTTCATATTCTCTTCTTTGCTCTTGGCAGTTTGGGCGTTATGAACGGTTTTATCTGCTTGTGAACGATGATCATGATCCTTGTGGGTGTCTTGTGTATTCAGCGCAATATCACCCATGCCTGGAAATGCGGCGTCCATCATTTTTGTACGAGCTTTCTGTACCAAATTCCCGCCTTTTTTTCCGCCCATGTCCATGGATAAGCCCAACGCATTGCGGTTACGAGAGATCAGAGAGCTTGCGACAGCCCCCAAGACGATTCCCAGGAAAAATGAAGATGTTTTCACAATTAGAACCTCCCTTTGTGGTAGAATCAAGCATAGTGTTCGTCAGCAGAGACAAACTCATACGGTATAAATACAGGAAGGTGAGATGAATTAATGGGTACAAAAACAGCAGCCATTTTGCTAACAGCATGTCTGCTGCTTAGTGCTTGCACTGCGACGAAGCCGGAATCTGCGGATTCCAGTAACCATCAGGATTCAGTAACTTCTGATTTAAGTAACAGTGCCAAAGATCAGAGCAGTAAATCTTCCCCCAAAGGAAGCAGCAAGCAAGCAGACAGTGATGAGCAAAAATCAGTGAGTACAACAAATACACAAAATGACAAAACCGCCGTTAAGAGCAACGAGACTACAGTTTCAACAACTGCGGTTACCACTAACAAGATGTATCACTTGGACAAAGCTTACAATGTTATTCCTAATCAACAAGGTGTCGAAAAAAAAAGTGGTATTGCTGACTTTTGATGATGGCCCGAAAGAAGCGGTCATGATTAACAAAATCATAGATATATTGGATAAGCACAAGGCAAAAGCGATTTTCTTCGTAAACGGTTATCGTGTAAAAGAACATCCTGAGTTGCTCAAGCTTATCCATGACCGTGGACAGCCCATTGGCAACCATAGCTGGGACCACATCGTTCTCAAGAACAAGTCTGAGGCTGAGGTTAAAAAACAGATTGAAACAGTACAAAAAATCGTTAAAGACACTACAGGCCAAGCCCCCGTATTCTTCCGTCCGCCTCATGGTGCTGGTGGAGACGTAGGTCGCAAGGTTGCTAAGGAAAATGGGCTCTTGTATATGACATGGTCCGTAGGCTCTCTGGACTGGACCATGAAAAAAAACCAACCTCATAAAACGGAAACTCTTCTCAAAAATGTAACAGAACAACTTCATCCAGGCAGCAATATTTTGATGCATGAACTGCCATGGACAGCGGAGGCACTGGACAGTCTATTGACGCGCCTTGAGCAGAAGGGCTATCAATTTGTCGATCCACAAAGCATTGAGATTCCTGCCAGTTAATTATCACTTGCTCATAGGTCAAATGTAGATGATGTAAAATTAAATGATGTAAAAAGCCCCCTCTCCGCATATTTTGTGGGAGTTGGAGGCTTTTTTAGCATAATATTGCACGCACGTACTAGACGCAAGCTATCACAATGCCTTTATATCACCAAAGCATTTCACTAATGGGTGGTGCACCCTTAATTCCCCACCATAGTAGTGCGGCTGTAATAAGCACAAAAAGAGTGCTTAAAAAATTCAAAAACCACTTACTCACCCGAATACGACGGGACGGAAACATCTCTGTCCGTGTTCGGTACTCACTGGCAGGAGTGTCCTCCTCCATTGTCACAGCAACTTCTGGTGCAGCGGCAACGTCTGCCAATTCTGGCATGGGCCGTGAAGCACGGGAGCGAACCGGTTTTGGCTTTGGCCTGTCCTCCTCCTTGCCTTTGCGGCCATTTCGGCGGCTACCATAGGTCTGCACCCTGCTAAGTTCCTGATTCATTCTTCATACCTCCGAAAACGTAACGCTAAGCCAGATATAAGGTCAATCACAAAATGACAAATAATCGGTGCCCACAGGCTACCTGTCTGCACGTATATATATCCCAATCCATAACTGCTAAGGAAAACCCAGCCCGTGGGAATCCAGTGCCGTAAATATCGGATATGAATAACCGCAAACAAAATGCTTGTCCAATAAGGACCAAAGCTGTACTGAATCGCACCTCTAAACAAAAGTTCCTCACAGATGGAAACGATAGCAGCTATACAAATAATATGCCAAACCGGTCGATTTTGAAACAGCATTTGGTTAATACCACCGTCATCCATGGCATCCTCAGGCATGATCCGAGACAGCAGCAAATCCACTAATAGCATAGCGGCTGCCAAACCCAATCCCCACCATAAGACATGTAGCGTGTTGGGCAATGCAAACAGTTCAAACACATTTCTTTTCTGAAATATAATCCAGATTACGCCAATCAGCAGGGTCAGCCCCTGAGTTAGATACAAATTGTAAAGCAGCAAGCGGTCATTCAATTGATGAATTTGCGCTCTTTTCCATTTCACTTTAAGCTTTTTCATAGTTAGTTAGTCCTCTGCTTAGTCTTCTTTAGCATCATAGCCAAAAAGTCGGGCGGATTCAAGAAGACTTAAATCTTAATTTTTCCGCATTCTGTAGCTATGTTTCTAGTCGTCTATCCACACATGCCGCATGTCCTATTGACATGCCCATGTAAGCCATGATACATTATGAAAAAATTATTAGCGACAACAACAATGATGGAGAAAAGGTATTGATTTCGTCCTCAGAGAACCGGTGTTTGGGTGGAAGCCGGTGGCGAAGTAACTACTTTCAGCGCTCCTGAGTTATTGCATCGAGGTCTAGGGAATCATTTTCCGACATTAGATGCAATCGGCAGAAAACCGTTATCCTTTCGGTCATTATATGACCGCTGAAGGCAGTCCATTGCGAAATGGCTGCGAATTAGGGTGGTACCACGATAACTCTCGTCCCTTACTATGGAGATAGTATGTGATTCGGGAGTTTTTTTGATGCCCGAAAACCGTAAAGCAACTCCACATAAGGCCTTTGGTTATCAGTTTGGTGCAAAATACTATTTTATTCCTTTTCTGCGTCAATGCGTTATCACACTAGTATTTAGACCGCTCTCCTGTACTTTTTAGAAGCATTTCAAGTTTTTTTCATGTTCTTTATGGAATGTATTTCAGTTCGAAGTACATCCTGTCCATAAAAGAAGTTAACTTTGAGGAGGAAACCAAATGTTTAAAGTGTTAGTATCCGATCCAATCAGTGACCTGGGCATTCAGCAGCTGATGGATGCAGACGATGTCACGGTGGACAAGAACACAGGTCTCAGTGAGGATGAATTGGTTCAAATTATTGGTGACTATGACGCATTACTCGTCCGAAGCCAAACCCGGGTAACCGAACGCATCATGGCGGCAGGTAAAAACCTCAAGGTTGTCGGACGTGCCGGGGTCGGCGTGGACAACATCGACCTTGAAGCAGCAACACAACGCGGGATTATCGTTATTAATGCTCCTGACGGCAATACAATTACGACATGTGAACACACTTTTGCCATGATGATGGCACTGGCTCGCCATATTCCACAGGCTTACGCTAAAACCATCGGTGGTACATGGGATCGTAAAACATTCCTCGGTGTCGAACTACGTAACAAAACACTTGGAGTTCTCGGCATGGGACGTATCGGCAGTGAGGTGGCTAAACGCGCCAAAGCATTTGGCATGAGCATCCTTGGTTATGATCCGTTTCTGACTGAAGAACGCGCTGAGAAGCTGGGCATCAAGCTGGCCAGCGTGGACGAAATTATCCGCAACGCAGATTTCATGACCGTACACACGCCATTAACACCAGAAACCAAGCATATGATTGCTCGTCCGCAGTTTGAAGTGATGAAAAAAGGAATGCGCATCATCAACTGTGCCCGAGGCGGAGTTATCGATGAAATGGCTCTTGTTGAAGCCATCGATGAAGGTATCGTTGCCGGTGCAGCCTTTGACGTATTCGAGTCGGAACCACCAGCACCGGATCATCCGTTCCTGAGCCATCCAAAAATTATCGTTACACCACATCTGGGTGCATCGACCGTCGAAGCTCAGGAGAACGTGGCGATCGACGTGTCTGAGCAGGTGCTGCATATTTTACGTGATGAGCCGTTTAAAAATGCGGTCAACATGCCTCCAGTACCATCCAATGTCATGACGCAATTGCAGCCATATTTCTCGCTTGGAGAGAAGCTGGGCAGCTTTGCCGCTCAGATCACCAATCAGGCTGTACGTGAAATTCAGGTAGATTATGCTGGCGATTTGTCTTCTGTGGATACACAGCCGCTCACACGTTATATTTTGAAAGGTGTACTTAGCCGTCATCTGGGCAGCGATGTGAACATCGTGAACTCTGTGCATCTTGCCAAAACACGTGACGTTCATCTCATCGTCTCTCAGGCGCCTGCCACCAAGGGTTTCACCAACCTGATTACCGTTACGCTCAAAACACAAAGCGGCGAAGAGCAACGTGTTTCCGGTACCCTGCTAGCAGGTTATGGTGAACGTATTGTTCGATTGAACCAGTTCCCGGTAGATGTCGCACCGGAGGCTCATTTCCTGCTTATCTCACACAATGATAAACCCGGCATTATCGGCCGTGTCGGCACCTTACTTGGGGAGAACAGCGTCAACATTGCTTCTATGCAAGTAGGTCGTAAAATTGTTGGCGGTGAAGCCATCATGATCCTGACCGTTGACAAAGCTGTGCCTAAAGACGTGCTGATTCAACTCGTAGGCTTACCAGAACTGAATACTGCCCAAGAAGTAGTACTGGATTAGTTCCAGTCAGTGTTGAAAAATTCCTTGGTTTTATTTATAAAGAGAGGCGCCGGCTACCGAGGCGTCTTTTCTTATACCCTTATCTAACATAGAAGCATCCATCTTGAAACAGAATGTTCCACGTTGAACAAGATAAATGTTGATTTTTCAACAAAAAGCACCCTCTTCCGAGGATGCCTGCAAACTGGGATATATGAGCCGTCGTTATAAGCTTGTTACAGAGCCCAGCCTTGTTTTATTGGAGATCGGCAACAAAATAGTAAATTCCGTCCCTTCTCCCAGTACGCTAGAAGCTGAGACAGAGCCTCCGTGAGCCTCTACGATGTTTCTAACAATAGCAAGCCCCAGCCCAGTCCCTTTGTCTTCACCACGTACTCTGGCTTTGTCTGCCTTGTAGAAGCGGTCAAAAATATAAGGTAGATCCTCACTGGCAATGCCCACACCTTCATCCTTAATCCGAATGCGGATTAACTCATTCCGTTCTCCCAGAATTTGATCCGCCGCAATGGTAACTTTTTTCCCAGAGGGCGTATGTCTGAACGCATTATCCAGCAAATTGGTCAACACCTGCTCCAGTCTGTCTTCATCTGCCTCAGGCAACACTAAGCGTTGACCTGGCTCATAATAATCGAGTGTCAGTCCTCGTTCCTTGGAACGAACCGTAAATTTCCGGTGAACACGCTCGATCAGTTCATTCACATCCACTTCCTGACGGTACATATCTGTATGACCTGCCTCCATTCGGGCCAAGTCGAGCAGATCCTTGACTAACCTTCCCATACGCAATGATTCATCATGGATGACCTGTACTAGCTCCTCGGACTCTTCCGGTGAACCTGCCATGCCGTCCAGCAAAGCCTCACTGTATCCCTGCATCATAGATAAGGGTGTACGGATTTCATGGGATACGTTGGCTACAAAATCACTGCGCATCTTCTCAAGTTTTACTTCTTCCGTAATATCTCTAAGTACAGCTACTGCACCACGAATAGCGTTATCTGTATATAGCGGCGCCATTTGCACTGACCACGAGCCTTTCTTGACATGGATGTAGTCTCCGACATCCTCGCCTCTGTCCATAACCGTATGGAACAAAGGCAGCAAAGGCTCAGGCACAGAAGCTCCGAATTCCTCCAGATCACGTTCCTGCCACTCCAGCTTTTTCCAAATGTCCAGCAAACTTTGTGCAGGCGGATTCGTCAAGATGATTTGTCCACTTCTATCGAAGGTAATTACGGCATCAGACATACTTCGCAGTACACTGGATAAATGGTTTTTCTCCTCATTCAGACTGCGGATCGTCGCTTCCAGTTCCGTAGACATATGGTTAAAAGTTTTCGCCAGCTCTCCAATCTCATCGCTGGTCACCAGCGAAAGCCGAGTATCATACCTTCCCTCACGGATGGCATTCGCCGCCTGAATCAACAGCTGCATAGGCTGTGTGATTTTAGTAAAAAGAAATAGAGCAAAAAAGGTCGTCAATAAAAATCCGACGATACATGTATAGGTGAATAAATGCTTGATTTCCGTCGATTCATGCGCCGCAAAATTTCTATTGATATATGGCAATAAAAAAAAGCCCCAGAAAAATAAGCACAGAACCTACAAGACAAATGATGGTGATCCACAGCTTGCCTACCAGCGATCTCCAGAAGTTCACGTTATTTTGGAACCTCCAGCTTATAACCTACGCCCCATACGGTCGTAATCATAGCCGCTGCCTCTGGCGATACCTTATTCAGCTTTTCACGAAGCCGTTTCACATGCGTATCCACAGTGCGGAGATCACCAAAGAATTCGTAATTCCAAACATCTTTCAGCAGTTCTTCGCGTGAGAAGACTTTATCTGGCGACACCGCCAAATAATGCAATAGCTCGTACTCTTTAGGCGTTAGACTGATTTCAATTCCGCCTGCAGTTACCCGGTGTGCATCATGCTCAATAATAAGATTTGGAAAAACAATACTATTGCTTGGCACAGCCTCTTTCGTTAAAAAAGCCGTCTCCGACGATCGTCTTAAAATTGCCTTTACCCGGTAAATGACCTCTCGCGGGCTGAAGGGCTTGACCACATAATCATCAGCTCCAACTTCGAAGCCTTGCACGCGGTTCACTTCCTCACCTTTGGCTGTCAGCATGATCACAGGCGTAGATTTGGTTTGACGTAGACGTGTACACACTTCAATCCCGTCCATACCCGGAAGCATCACATCGAGCAAAATAATACTGTAATCGCTTGCAGTCGCTTTTTGGAGAGCAATCTCACCATCCTCAGCTTCTTCAATTTCGTATCCTTCTTTTTCCAGATACATCCGCAGAAGGCGGCGAATGCGTTCTTCATCATCTACAATTAATATGCGGTTGCTTTGTTCTGACATATTCCCAGCCCCTTCGCTAAAAAAAAGCATTCTCTCTATTTTACTATTTTCCCGTGCTTGGTCAAACTTTACTCTCATCCAACAGCCTCTTTACACCAAAAAGGCCGGGGTTATGACCCCCGTCCTGTCCGTTTCTTTTTCGTGTTGTCTGATTTGGCAAGTTGAATGAGACGGTTGATTTCGTCCTTGGTTAGGGGTCTGGTGAGACCACGCTTCAAGTTTTGCAGCAATAGATCCCCAAAGGCAATCCGCTTGAGTCTGATGACTGGGTGCGAAATGGCCTCAAACATCCGTCTTACCTGGCGATTTCTGCCTTCATAAATGGTAATCTGGATCACAGATTCCTTACCGTCCGGATCTACATCCTTATATTCTACCTCGGCCGGTGCAGTAATGCCATCCTCCAGCACGATTCCTTTTTTCAGCTTATCCAGCTCAGTACCGTGCGGAACGCCTTTGACTGTAGCCACATACGTCTTCGGCACATGATGCTTGGGATGGGTGAGCAGATTGGCGAACTCTCCGTCATTGGTAAGCAACAGCAACCCTTCAGTGTCGTAATCGAGACGTCCGACCGGATATACGCGTTCCTTGACGCCTTTCAGATAGTCAGACACAATTTTGCGACCTTCCGGATCGGAAGCGCTTGTAATGACCCCTTTGGGTTTGTTCATCATCAAATAGATTTTTTTCTCAGTTTTGATCGGGCGTCCCTTTACTGTAATCATATCTTGATCAGGGTCTGCTTTCGTTCCCAGCTCAGTTACGGTAACCCCGTTAACTTCCACACTGCCCGCCTGAATAAGCTCCTCACATTTACGTCTGGAAGCTACACCGGCTTGGGCCAATATTTTCTGCAATCTTTCCATGTTCGCTAATTCACCTCATGCTAATGATACCCATCCATGAGCAAAATCACAACCCCCGTTCAAAAAACGATGCAAAATTCAAAATACAAGCAAACAAATGGCAATAGCCGCCACAAAACCAACCACATCTGAAAATAGTCCCACTTTCAAGGCATATCGTCCATTGCGGATACCTACCGCACCAAAATATACAGTTAATACATACAGCGTCGTATCTGTGCTGCCCTGAATCGTTGAAGCAATCCGGCCGATCATGGAATCGGGACCATAAGTGCGAATTAAATCCGTGGTGAACGCAAGTGAACCCGTGCCCGTCAATGGACGGAGCAAACCTAAAGGCAGCACCTCGCCAGGTACGCCCCAGTTTTTAATCCACGGGGTTACCCAGGATATTACATAGTCCAAAGCGCCGGATGCTCGAAAAATGCTAATCGCCACCATCATGCCTACAAGATGAGGAATAATGCTGATGGCGGTAGAAAAGCCGTCTTTGGCTCCATCTACAAAAGAATCGTAGACAGGCACCTTTTTGGCATATGCATATAAAGGAATAAAAGCGAGAATAACCGGGATGGCCCAAGTCGATACGAGGTTAATAAAATTCAGCATGCCTCCCTCATCCTTTCCAAGTGGTGTCCCTGCCCTTGGTAGCTGTGATTCCCGTTCGCGGTACGGCAGGTGAAGATGCGGGCGGTACATGTGAAGAAACCACAGATGTTGGTGCAGGCGAGGTACGTGGCGCCAAGGAAGTCTGGGACGGCGGATTCGCTGGAGGACGGCGACGCAATTCTCGACTACGATACCAACGATCCGCCGCAATGGCGGCAAAGGTAGCTATTGCGGTCGCCACCAGTGTCGTTCCGACGATTTCAGCCGGGTGTGCGGAGTGAAAATTTAGCCGAATGGCGATCAACGTTGTAGGAATAAGCGTAATGCTGGCTGTATTCAGCGCGAGCAGCGTACACATGGCGGGTGTAGCGGTTTGCTTATCAGGATTGAGTGTTTGTAACTCTTGCATCGCCTTGATCCCCATAGGTGTTGCTGCATTCCCCAGTCCGAGTAGATTGGCGCTCATATTGGACAAAATGTAGCCCATAGCGGGATGATTACGAGGAACATCAGGAAAGAGAAAGGCGACCAAAGGAGAAAGCAGCTTAGATATTTTCTGTAAGAGCCCACCGTCTTCAGCCAGCCGCATCATACCCATCCAGAATACCAGCACACTTATCAGTCCAAAGCATACTGTAACACCCGTAGTTGCCCCGTCAAAAGCTGCCTTCGTCACCACCTCTATATTCCCCTGTGCGGCTGCAAATACAAATCCTATACAAATCAAAGCCACCCATATGAGATGAATCATGACTGATTCCCCCTTTTCCCAATGATGTGACACCGCAGCTTTATAACATCAAGCCTACTTGCCTTATGCTCCGAACAGATTTTCAAGAATTTCATTCCATTTGCTCGTCCAACCTCGTTGTTGAGTATGGTTTGCAGGAACTTGTGCAGTCGGAGCCTCCTGCTGTGGCTGCACAATAGTTTGAGCAGGCAGCTTACTACCTTTTTCATATACAGGAACGGAACCGATCAATTTACCTTCCAGTAAAAATTCGACCCGTCCTCGTAAACCAAAAGACACGTCAGCTCTATCTGCCGAAGCGGAATTTTTAAACAATACCAGTCTTTTGTGCAATTGAGTCTTCTCACCCTCATGTAAAGGATAAGAAAAACTCGCACCTGTCAAGAAGGGGTAACCCTCAATAGGCTGCTGCTTGTCCGTAATCGGAATGAGAGGATAATATCGAAAGCCGTAATCAAGCATACGGGCATGGTCATTCCAATCGTCCCCGTCATTCAAGGTAACAGCAGCAAGCTGGCGCCCCTCACGTGTGGCCGAGCTGACCAGGCAACGAAAAGCTTTTTTAGTGAAGCCTGTTTTTACACCGTCAGCTCCCTCATACAGCCGCAGCATTTTGTTTTTATTATGCCATGAGTAGTCCCAGGAATCGTTGGGGTTCGGTGCTTTTTTCAGTTCTGTTTTTACGATACGGGCAAAAGTTGGATTATGCAGCGCATAAGCGGTGAGCCGGGCCATATCGTTGGCTGAGGAATAATGTCCGTCGGCATCCAGCCCATGAGGATTAGCAAAATGTGTATGGTTTAGCCCAAGCTGAACCGCCTTGTCATTCATTAAATGGACAAATCCCTCTTCTGTTCCACCCACATGCTCGGCAATGGCAGAAGCTGCATCATTACCAGAACGGAGCATTAAGCCATACAGCATATTTTCCAGCGTCATTTGTTCACCCATTTGCAGAAAAAGCGAGGAGCCTTCTTTGGCATACGCCGTTGAACTCACCTTTACTCGGTCCTGCAAGCGTCCATGTTCAATGGCTACAATCGCAGTCATAATTTTGGTTAGGCTAGCTATACGGAGCTCCCGGTCACCTTCGGCTGAATATATGATCCGTCCTGAAGTGACATCAATTAAAGAAGCAGCCTGGGCATGAGTTCCTAACGTGGGCGGTGTTGCTTCTGTTCTCATTGCTCCCAGAACAGGCTGTGGACTCAGCAATGTAAGCGGCAATGACAAAATAAGCATAAGCGCTAGCGGCAAAACAAATGCGCGTGCCTTATTCTTATAATGGATGTGGTCCGCATGGATATGTTGTTTTTTTTTAAACATTTGGATTCCTCCGGTTTTGAGCAAGTCTTGTACCATTCTATGTCCAAGCTGTTCAAAGTATGTCCACCTTTATAACAGAAAATTCCTTATACAGGACAGTCATTAGCCGCTCCTGTTTTGCTTTCTTTCTACGTTAACCAAGCAACTTGCAATCCTGAACACATATAATATTAGTTACTAACGTTAAATATGAAATCGAGGGGGGGTTACAACATGCAGCGATTACAGTTTGAAATGATTTTAAGATCGCGGATTGTAGAGTCCGCACAAGCATTACATCAAAGTGGTGTATCCTTTGCCACTTTTGCTACCGCGCATTGCAACCCGCAATTTTGGGAGTTAACGGAAAAAGGCGGTTTTCGGATCAAAGCAGGTGTTACTCCCGCGCAGGGGATCAGAGATATCTTTATAAACGGTCAACAATACGCTTTTGAATGTGCAACAGCAATGGTTATTGTGTTGTACAAAGGAGTACTGGATTCCATTCTGGAAAGTGAGTTTAATCAGATTTTTGCAGATATGCTGTTGTATGATTGGCACTATGATAGTGATCTCAGGCTTATACAACAGCAAGGCAGCCATAAAGCAGTACCTGGGGACATCCTGTATTTCAACAATCCAGATGTGTCGTCCGACTCATTGGAATGGAAGGGAGAAAATGTCGTCAAATTGAAGGAAGATTCATTCTATGGCCATGGGATTGGCATCTTGCCGGCTCAAGGTATTATTGATTCTCTTAATCAACATCGTCGCCCCGATGCCACGGTATCTGCTTATTTGACAAATGAAGTGATCTACCCAGACTTCGTTTACCTATCACAGTTCGCACCCGAAGAAAACCGAGAAAATGAACTATCAGTGAATACATTTTATTACCAAGAATTCAGTCACTGTATACATGCTGTCATTGGCGGAAGGCAGTATATTCAGGAATAGGTCCGAGTGCATACTAAAAAGAAGGTATTCCTAGGCCATTCTTTGGCTTGGGGATACCTTCTTAAGAGAACACTTTTAATTTCAATAACTTTTACAAGTAAGCCGGTCCAGATTGACTTTGATCCGTATTAGAATTTGCAGGTACCTGTGGAGGTGGAGTCTGCATGTTGCTGCCTGAATTCTGGAAGATAGACTGAACCTTATCGATCAGGTATGGTGTGGAGTCGATGATTTTCTCAAACAGATGCGTTTGATTGTCCAACGGAACGATTTGTGCTCCCTGTTTGCCGACAACTAGAAAGGCAATGGGATGTATAGATACACCACCACCGCTACCGCCACCAAAAGGATGTACTTCCTTCCCACTATGATTACCCGATGAGGAAGTATGAAGCGACTCTTCATCTACGTTAAAATCACTTCCCCCGGCTGCGAAGCCAAATCCTACCTTACTGATTGGCAAAATAACGGAACCATCGGGTGTTTCCACTGCGTCTCCCACAATCGTATTCACGTCCACCATGGCCTTGATGTTCTCCATCGCGGTTTGCATGAGCCCTTGAATCGGATGATCTGACATGTTTTATTCCTCCTCTGCTTATCTCAAGCGTAGACTGCTTTTCTTTCGCTATTGTGCGCAAAGGTTCAGGAAATATGTATGTCAATCCTCTACACTGTTTATTCTTTACTGTTGGCTTGATGATTCTCAGGAGCTTTGGAAATAACCCGCTTCCATGCCTCTATGCCTCCCGGAACGCGCCATATGCGGAAAGCTAATCTGAGCATGGAAAAGATTAAATAACCGAACGATATTTTTGCTTCACAATTCAAGATGGTAGTAAAACGTAGCCGATCCACCCAATAAGGCACCACAAACACCTTTGGGGTACATTCCATGCGCACAATGCTGGAAGCAAAACCGATCAAGGTCGTTTTTAACCCCCACAACATACCAGTTGAGGTTGCTGTATAAGCTGCGTCAGCCAGACTAATATTGGTAGACCACTCCATTTTCGACACTGTTACATGAGCCAATGTATGTCTCAGCCATCGCTGTAAGGATTGTGTACCCTTGAGCAAAATCCGTATATCATGTATAAATTGCTTGATTTTTTCGGTATCAATATTTCCGCTATCCACAGAAGCATCCGTTTTATGTATATTTTTATTGCGGTCAAGCCGATAGAGAAGCCCTTTTTTCAAACCTGTTATGAGAATGGCTGGAATATCGTAATCCATTTTGATCAAGCCGTATAGAAATCTGATCTCTAGATGCGCCCGATCATCATTGTCATGCTTGGCAATTTCCAGCTTCAATCGAATACGAGAGAGCAGAATAGCCAGTACAATGAATATAACGATGATGATGGCGATACTGATCCATTTCCACACTGGCGAGTCCTCCCTACCCTTTTGCTATAGAATATCATGGCAAAAATAGTATGACCTTTCAGCGGAAAATCATGCATCTTAAAATGCTAAACAGCCAGCCCTCAATGACGTAAGGACTGGCTGGCTTTTGAATTTTTTGTTTTTTTGAATTTAAGATTCCGGATCCGAATCGTTCTCCGCAGGCTGGCTGCTCTCCAGACGCTCGAACAATAGCTGTGTCTCTTCTTCTAAATTGTCTGAATCCTCGAACTGCTCCGGTTGCGGTAGATCTTCAAGAGAGCCTAGACCGAAATAATCCAAAAATGATTTCGTTGTTCCGTACAATATTGGTCGTCCGATGGCCTCAGCTCGACCTTTCTCTTCAATGAGCTCCTTGTTGACCAGTGTATGTATGGCCCGCTCGGATTTGACACCTCGAATCTCTTCGATTTCAACTCTTGTAATGGGCTGGCGGTAGGCCACAATGGCCAGTGTCTCCAAAGCAGCTTGAGACAATGAAGCACGTGCCGGAGAGTAGGCGAGCTTTTCAAAATAAGGTGCATGTTCGGATAAAGTTGCAAGCTGATAATGACCAGCAATACGGACAAGCTGCAGGCCTCTTCCTCCTTGCTCCATATCCTGTTTCATATCCTCCAGACACTTTTCAACCAGCTCTTGCTGCTGTTCTACAATGTCGGCGATCTGCTTGGTGGACAACCCTTCCTCTCCCGCGAGAAACAGCAGCCCCTCAATAATTGATTTCAGCTTCAGATAATCCATTAACCCGTAAATCCCCTCTCCACTCCATTACAATATCATCGAAAAGCTTCTCCTGATAACAGAAGATTTGCTTCATTTTCATCAATTCAAGGATAGCCAAAAAGGTTACAACCACCTCATGCCGATACATATCCTCATGCATCAGCTTGGAGAACAGCAGCCGTCCTCCATTGCCCACCTTCTCTAACGCCCCGATAACTTGCCGGATACGGTCCTTGACTGAAATTTCGTCCCGATGAACACGGGTTACCGTCGTACGTCGTTCAGCTTTGCGCAATGCACGCTGAAAGGCCGCGACCAAATCGCTCGCATGCAGCCCATGCACCGGATTTGCGGGTTCGGTTGGCAGGAATGCGCTCAAATCTTCCGGCTCCTTGCCATAAATCAGACTACGTTCCCACTCCCGTTCGCTCAGATGGCGAGCAATCCCTTTGTATTTACGATACTCCACCAGCTTGCGAACCAGTTCCTCGCGTGGATCATAGTCTTCTTCTTCATAAAAATCCAAATCGTCATATTCCATCACAGGTGGCTTGGGAAGCAACAATTTACTCTTAATGGACAAGAGCGTCGCCGCCATCACTAGAAACTCGCTTGTAATGTCCAGCTCCAGCTCCTGCATACTGTGCAAAAAAGCCATGTACTGATCAGTAATATCGCTAATCGGGATATCCTGAATGTCGATCTCGGCTTTATCAATCAGATGCAACAGTAGATCCAGCGGACCCTCGAATGTTTCCAGCTTGTAATTTACGACTGTCAATGTGCTTCCCCCTGCCTTACTCCAATCATCATTCAACAATACCTTTCCCCATTAGCACTTATGTTCTACGTTATCAATCCCTCTTTCTGTAGTATATACGTCATCGCCTTGCTTAACAATCTAATCCCTTTTCCACTTTGCAGTTTATGCCGTTCTTTCAGCCATTTATATCATTAGAACTGCTTACCGAGATTGGCCATTTCAATCGCAGCCAGCGCAGAATCCCAACCTTTATTACCAGCCTTTGTACCTGCCCGTTCTATGGCCTGCTCAATATTTTCCGTAGTCACTACACCAAAAATAATAGGGACACCCGTTTTCAGACTGCTTGCCGCCACACCCTTGGCCACTTCATTGCAGACGATATCATAGTGTGAAGTAGAACCACGGATAACCGTGCCAAGCGTAATGACAGCATCATACTTTCCACTTGCGGCCATTTTTTGTGCAATAAGCGATATTTCAAATGCACCCGGCACCCACGCTACATCAATTTCACCTTCCTGTGCACCATGTCGTTGAAGTGCATCAAGTGCACCGCTCAACAGTTTGCTTGTAATAAATTCATTAAATCTGCCCACCACAATACCATACTTTAAACCATTCGATACGAGATTACCTTCCAGAAAACGTGCCATGCTTATCAACCTCTCTTTTTTAAATTATTTACAATGACAAACGACGACGGTAGTCGATTAAATGCTGAATGCTAATCAGCTTCAATTGATGTCGCTTGGCGATCACGACCAAATCAGGTAAGCGGGCCATCGAACCATCTTCCTTTATAATTTCGCAAATGACCCCGGCAGGCTTAAAGCCGCTGAGTCGGGCCAGATCGACAGCCGCTTCAGTATGACCGGCACGTTGCAAGACCCCACCATCGCGAGCAATTAGTGGGAACATGTGACCAGGTTTGCGAAAATCGCTTCCCGTGATTGCTTCGTCGGCTAAGGCACGAACAGTCAAAGAGCGCTCAGCCGCTGAAATCCCCGTTGTTGTCTTCATATGATCTACCGATACCGTAAAGGCGGTACCATGAAAATCTGTGTTTTGCTCTACCATAGGATGCAATTCCAATGCCTTGGCTCGGTGCTGTGTGATCGGCACACAGACCAATCCGCGACCTTCTGTAATCATGAAATTGATCACCTCGGGCGATGCTTTTTCAGCCAAAGCGATAAAGTCGCCTTCATTTTCCCGCTGTTCATCATCCACTACAATAACGACTTTGCCGTTCTTTAAATCCTCCAATGCTTCTTCGATGGAATCCAATCGTATCTCTTCGTCATGGTGCAACTCATCCTGCTCCATGATGTTTGTCGTTGCACTTGTTTGGATGCCTCTATCCATAACCCTCTCCTCCTTATGTCTTGTGTCACGAATGCTCCTGAACCAATTTTTCTATTATTCTGTAACAGGCTGTATCAGGCAAAGCCGTGTTTCGCCAAATAGTCCAAACTAAGTGGGGCTTGATCGGCTCTCTCCATCGACGCTGAACCTCTGTAATGTAAAAGTTGCTCCACATATTTGCCCAATATATCGCATTCAATATTCACGGTATCTCCCTCACGTTTGGCTTGTAAGGCCGTTTCGGCTAAGGTGTGGGGGATAATAGATACAGCAAAGCTATTTCTCGTCCGCTGCGCGACTGTGAGGCTGATACCATCAATTGTAATTGACCCTTTGAGAAGAACATATTTAAATAATGCTTGATCAGAAGGCTCAACTTCGAACACTACCGCATTCTGCTCTGATGTCACTCCGCGAATCGTACCCGTCCCGTCCACATGTCCCTGTACGATATGTCCTCCGAATCTTCCACTCGCCGCCATCGCCCGCTCCAAATTGACTCGACTGCCGGATCTGAGTTCCCTTAGATTACTGCTGCGAAAAGTCTCAGGCATCACATCAACCTTAAAATCTTTAGTACCAATCTGTATTGCCGTCAGGCAAACACCATTCACCGAGACACTGTCGCCTATTTTCAAATCGTCCAATACCACAGAACCCGAAATACCCAGCACCATCGCTTCACCACTTTTGGAAATACTTTGAATGCGACCCACTTCCTCGACCAATCCGGTAAACATGCTTTCACTCCTTTCCACTACATTTCAGTTTATCCCTAATTCATCAGCTGTAAGCGCAAATAACCCCCAGTCGGGATTCAATCCGTCATGGGGGTGATGAGAGTCACATATGTAGTATACAAGCGCAGTTCATACATGTATTAAAATGACATGAAATCATAGGTCTGCCAAAAGAAAGCATGATGACAATACAGCCAATTACGCTCAGAACACTATCAAAAAGAAAGCTTAATAAAAGCTGTCGTCCGATGCTGTCCTACAACGAAATAAGCCGTACGTACTTTTACGTATGCTAAAAATTGGCACATGTCACGTCATGCACATGCGCTTCGTATCCTTCTCCCATCCAGACTATACTGTCGGTCCCGGAATTGCACCAGGTCCACCTTCTGCTGATTGTTCAGCATCCGGGTCACGGACTAAGCCATGCTGTGTTCTCAGAAGCGATTCACAAACATGTCATCACCGCCGGTGGGGAATTTCGCCCCGCCCCGAAGGATCTTGCTCTTATTTAATTGAATTAACATTAAACTTGTTACGTATATTAGCACCGACTTCTAAAAAAAGCAAGTTATCTAATCGAAGCTCCTGCTTTGCTTTTGACATATTGAGTGGAGAGTTCCTCAAACCAGGTTTTATCATTCATATGAAGCGCCAGGTCAATCAGATCGGCCAGTTCGTCGACTCCAAGCTGCGTATCATGATCAAAGGTAATGACAGCTGAAGCAACAGGTCCTCGCTCTCCCTCAGAACATGCTTCATAATCCAGTCTTACATCCACATGCCCATCAATAAACTCGCATTTTAGAAAATAAATAATTTCACACATTAAAATAGGGCGCACTTGTGTTTCTAACACGCAATCCATCACCTTGGCAGAATAATGCTGGTTCGTCAGCGTGAATTTGTGTTCTGTTGCCGCCAGCGATGCCCGTCCAAAATCATCCGTAAACTTGAGTTCCACTGGCGTGATGTTCATAACCTTGGGGATTTGCTTCTTTATAATTTCAATTATTTCAACTGTGTTCAGCTTAATCATTACCTGCACCTCATTGCATCTTAAAATTCAGAAGAAGACTTTATAACATACCTTCTATAGGCCTCCACTCCTATATCGGAAATCATTACCTGTTTTTTTATGCTTCAACCCATAAACGCAAAAAAAGATTCCTGGCGCAGCAAGCGCTAGGAATCTCAATCGAACCGGTGCCGAAACAGCGGCTAACAATGTTACACGATTATTATGCAAAAAACAGAATTATAACTCCGAAATTTCATGTTTCTTTTTCAGGATAGTCCAGCGACGCTCAATCTCCTGCTCAAAGGTAGCCAGCGTTGCTTCCTCTTTGAGAAGATGCTTCGTTTTACCCATTAATTTTAGCCATTCTGCGGCTGGAATCCGTTTTCCCTTGTCTTCCGGATTGTACGTAATCGTCGTGCTCCCTTGCTCGATTTCGTACAAAGGAAAGAAGCAAGACTCGACTGCGGCGCCAACGATACTAGTACCCAATCTGTCTTCGGATTTCCAGTTGAGTGGGCAGGCGCACAGAATTTTACCATATGCCGTACCCACGTTGTTGGCGTACCATTGAGCCTTGGCGGCTTTGCGCAGCATATCCTGCGGATGACTTTCGGCTGCTGTAAAGGCATACGGGATGTTACAGGCGGCCATAATTTGCACGGTATCCTTATGATGCCCTTGCTTCCCTTTTTGCATTTTCCCTACACCCGATGTACTGGTCATATGCCCCATTGGAGTGGAGTACGATTGCTGCGAACCTGTATTCATGTACCCCTCGTTGTCATATTCCAGCATAATCAGTTTATGGTTACGCAGAGCCGCACCAATCGCAGAACCCATACCAATATCCATCCCGCCGTCACCACTGATCATGATAAAGGTCGGATCATCCGACATCTCAATTTCATTACGTCGCTTCATCTCCATATAAGCTTCCAGCGCTCCTGAAAGGGTAGCGGCCCCGTTTTGAAAAAGATTGTGGATCATCGGTTGCTTGTGTGATGTATATGGGTACCCTGTCGTCACCACATATACGCAGCCAGTCTGGAACAGTACGACAATGTCGCCTTCAATCCCTTTAAAAAACAGTTCTAGTGCAGACAAGGCTCCACAACCAGGACAAGCCCCATGACCCGGAGTAAGACGGCGTGGTTTGGTTGTTAACGAACGCAGAGGTGGTACCTTGACTTTGAGCTTCCCGGTCGCCTCGTCCGGCGTAACCTGAATCAGACCCGTACGGTATGCATTGCCACGTGGTGGCTGCATGACTTGCGGCATCACCTTGTCCGCTGAACCCGGATTAATCCCGTAATAATCAAAGGGCTTCTCCGCTCGTCCAGCCTCTGCCGCCTCAATCGCAAGCTGGAAGAACGCCTCTGCATCTTCCGCATAAAAATCCTTTCCTCCCAAGCCAAAGATACGGCTCAATACGAGGGTTTGATTCAGTGGGTCCTCCTGCAACGCCGCCTTAATTTCGTGCGTCAAATTACCGCCATCTGATCCGTACGAATCTGCACGTTCACCCACCAACAGCGCCTTGACATGGCGCAACGTCTCCCGCAGTTGTGCGGCTGGGAACGGCCGGATAATATTCGGACGAATCACACCAGCTTTAATGCCACGCGCACGGAGTTGATCCGCCACATCCTTGGCCGATTCAGCCGCCGAATTCAGCAGAAATACCGCAACCTCAGCATCCTCCATATGATACAGGTCCAAAATCGGATATTCCCGACCGGATAAAGCAGCATATTCTGCTGCTACCTGCTCATATACTCCTTCTGAAAGCTTCAACGCTTCGGACAGTTGAACGTGATTATTCGTCAGGTCATCACCGTTCATATGCGCACCCACAGTGACAGGATGATCAAAATCCGTAATATTCGGATAATTCAGGTTCGGATTGGGGCCTACAAAATCGCGCACGGTCTCTGCATCGGCAAAATATTGCACTTTACGTTTTTGATGAGATGTATAAAAACCGTCGTATGCGACCATTACAGGCAACCGTACATCGCTATGCTCTGCGATTTTCAGGGCTATGATGTTCATATCATACACAGCCTGTGGCGTACTTGCCGCCAAAATGACCCAGCCTGTATTCAAACCATAATACAGGTCCGAATGATCCCCCCGAATATCCAAGGGACCACTGACAGCTCTTGTCACCAGGTTCATAACCATAGGGAAACGGGTACCTGACTGAACAGGCAACTGCTCCAGCATGTACAGGAAACCTTGCGAACTGGTGGCGTTCACAACCCGCGCTCCAGCTGCCGCAGCTCCATAACAAATCCCTGCCGATCCGTGTTCTCCATCGGCTGCAACCAGTTTAATATTATGCTGACCACGCGTTTTCATTTGATCCAGATACTGCGCTACCTCGGTCGATGGAGTGATCGGGAAATATCCCATCATATGATAATTGATCTGCGCAGCCGCCGTAGCTGCCATTTCATTACCGGATTCGAACGTTGTCACTTGTGCGGCGCCCGTCTGTTTGAGTTCCTCCTCCAGTTTTGCCATTACGCACGCCCTCCTTCATATACCGGAAATTGGTGGGCAACACGATGCTGCTCCGCCCAGCCCCATTGCTCGCGACGCGAGCTTAACGCCCCCGATGGGCAAATATCTACACATTTCAGACATCCTTTGCAATACTGGTAATCAATCCCTTGCAAAAACGGCATCATTCTTCCGCGTTTGTCTGCTTGCTCTTCCCATACAAAACAGTAATCCGGGCAGATCGAATCACACTTGGCACAATGGGTACATTTATCAGCTTCATATTCAGGCACATAACCCTGACGTGAACCACTAACATCTCTCGTCATGCTGTTTCCCTGAGTCGCAATAACGCCCCCCAGTAATTGCGTTTCGTACCCCAGCAAAGGCTGCGGACGTTCAAAAACCCGATCCTGCGCGTCATCCGTAACCGGATATACGTGCAGTTCCATTTCCTCAAATCCTCGGTTAAACGTACGCAGATTAGGTTCAACTAATTGTGGATTTTTCTTTTCAAAGGTACTGCGTATAACCGATCTCATTGCTTCCGGGTCCAAGAAATCACAGACACGGAACAAGGCACCCAGCATGGACGTATTCAATTTGGTTCGCTCTTCCAGTGCGATCCCCATTGCATCGACCACTGCTAATGTACCGGATACCAGTCCCAAATCAGCCCGTATTTCTTCTGCCGGACGTGTGGAATTGACCACTACAATCCCATCCGCTGGCAGTCCGCTGATCACATTTACCGTTTTGTATAATGTTTCATGGAAAATGCCTACCACATGCGGTTGCTCAATCGGACTGTGATCCCGAATATCCACCTCCGGCTCACAAAAGCGAACAAAGCTTTTAACCGGACTTCCCTTCTTTTCCGAACCATAGGATGAGAAATTTGAAGCATTCAGCCCTAGACCAAGCACCCCGGTTTCGGCTAACATTTTGCCAGCCAGATTAGCGCCGAGTCCACCAATGGATTCCAGCCGGATTTCAAAGAATCCGAGTCGATTTGTGCGCGTTAAAATAGACAATGTGATAAGCCCCCTTCTTTTCCAACTCTTACTGAGCTTGAATACTCATATAAAATAAATGGAAAATGCATTCTTATGAAAAGGCTATCACAACACTTACTTTTCGAATGTGATCTTACGCACTGTAATACCTACGTGATTGTAAAAATCAGCAAACCGTCAAACAAAAGACAACAAAAGCCGCTCTGTCCAAAGACAGAACGGCTTAAGTACAACGCTATTTAAAGGAATTCATATCATACATGTAATGGTAAATTACACGTCAAATACTTTAACCTCTTTCATTTTGTCGCCTTGTTTTACAGCATCAATGAATTCCATACCTTTGGTTACTTTACCAAATACAGTATGTACTCCATCTAAATGCGGCTGTGGAGCGTAGCAAATAAAGAATTGGCTGCCACCTGTGTTGCGCCCTGCATGAGCCATGGACAGAACGCCTTTGGCATGCTTGGTTGTATTCGTAGCTGTTTCACAGTCAATAGTGTATCCAGGACCGCCTGTACCATTACCAATCGGACAACCACCTTGAGCAACAAAGCCCGGGATGACGCGGTGGAAGCTCAAACCGTTGTAGTAACCACTGTTTGCCAGCTTTTCAAAGTTGGCAACGGTGTTTGGAGCTTCTTCTGGGAAAAAGTCAATTTCGACGATACCGCCGTTTTCAAGATCTATTCTACCTTTTTTCATTGTTTGTATCTCCTTTTCAACCTGTTTTGAGAACTAAATAACATCAAGTTCCAGTTTACTATGAATTGGCGCGCTTAGCAAAGCCTTGTCCAAAAAAAGGGGCCATTGTCCCCGGTCATTCTTACCGATGCAATGGCCTGCTTGATTTTAGAATTCCACAATCAGGACGAAACCGTAATCTTGGCATTGGGCTGAACCACTGAGCCGGCTTGATCACGAACCAAGCGCTGTGGCAAAACATCGTTGCGAACAATATCCTCGTAGGTTTCCCGACGCACTACCAGCTCAGCCTCACCGTTGTTAACAAATACAACTGCTGGTCGGCGTATCCGGTTATAATTGCTCGCCATGGAGTAATTATAAGCTCCGGTTGAGGCTACAGCGAGCAAGTCTCCGCTATTCGGGCGAGGCAGTTCTACATCCCAAATAAGCATATCGCCGCTCTCACAGCATTTGCCTGCAATAGACACTGTTTCTTCGTTCGCATCTTGTGCTCGATTAGCCAGCATCGCTTCATACTTGGCCTGATACAGTGCAGGACGTGGATTATCTGTCATTCCGCCGTCTACGGAAACATATTTACGAACCTGCGGAATATCCTTGATGCTTCCTACCGTATACAAGGTTGTACCTGAATCACCTACAATACTTCGTCCCGGCTCAATCCAAATTTCTGGAAGCTCATCGTAAAGTCCAGAAAAATGAGTTTTCACCGCTTCGCCGATAGCCTGTACATAGGTGGATAGTTTCAGCGGTGTGTCCTCCTCTGTATAACGGATGCCAAATCCACCACCAAGATTAATCACCTTGAAGGAAAACTGAAGCTGCTCCTTAATCTCTCTGCAAAAAGCTGCGACCCGCTCGGCAGCCATTTGGAAGCCATTGACTTCGAAGATTTGCGAACCGATATGAGAATGTACTCCCAGCAGATTAAGATGATCCAGCTTGATAGCCTGTTCCACCGCTTGACGGGCTGTACCATTCGCAATGTCAAAGCCAAATTTTGAATCTTCTTGACCTGTGGCCATATATTCATGCGTATGCGCTTCAACCCCCGGCGTAACCCGCAGTAAAATATTGACCTGTTGTCCTTTTTCAGAGGCGAGAGCCTGTAACAAATGCAATTCCATCTTGCTATCAACGACGAAGCAGCCAATGTGCGCCTCTAACGCCATTTCAATTTCTTCCGGCGTCTTGTTATTGCCATGAAAATGGATTCGTTCTGCCGGGAATCCTGCTTGCAGCGCTGTGAACAGCTCTCCGCTGGAAACAACGTCAAGCGACATTCCTTCTTCAGCAGCTAAAGCGCACATGGCCATAACACAAAATGCTTTGCTTGCATAAGCCACTTGAAACTTTAAACCGGTCTCACGAAATGCTTCTATAAATTCCCGGCAACGCCGGCGGACTAACTGTTCGTCTACAATATATAGCGGCGTGCCAAAACGCTCTTTCAAAAGCGTGGTATCACATCCACCAATCTCCAAATGTCCATTGCTGTTAATTTTACTGCTTCCATGCAAATACATGTTCTGGCGCCTCTCTTTCTGGAACAAGCTAGTCATATTCCATCGAATGTTTACACCAGTATAGCAAAAAAAACATCAAGAACAATGGATTTTTATGCAGATCATTTATATTAATGCTCCTGTCCATTGCCTGAGTTCGAATCTGTGTTGGCATCCGTATGGGGCATACGCGTATTGTCCCTCGTTTTATTAAATGACGGGCGGTTAGGCGCATCAAGCACAGGCATACGGAACAAGATGGAAGCTAACGCTTTAGCATTAAAAGGAATGAACGGCCACAAATACGAAGAATTATATGACCGATGCAGCGTCAGCATCAAAATGATCAGTGTCGTGCCGACGACAAAGCCTGGTACGTGAAAAATAGCAACAGCAACCAGCAGGAATAGTCGAATCAGTCTATTCGCCAGTCCCAACTCATAGCTCGGTGTTGCGAACATCCCTATGGCAGCAACAGCCATGTACAAGACGACCTCATTTACGAATAGTCCCGTTTGAACTGCTATATCGCCAACCAGAATGGCTGCGATCAAACCCATAGCGGAAGCCAGTGGTGTCGGGGTATGCACAGCTGCCATTCGCATAAGATCGACCCCTAGTTCCACAATGATAAATTGGGCAATCAGCGGAAGATGAGCTTCCTTCTGAGGACCAATAAAATCGAGAAACGCCGGTTTTAACTCGGGATTGATGACCATTAGCAGCCACATCGGAAGCAGAAACATTGAGGCGAATATGCCTAAAAAACGCACCCAGCGTAAATAGCTACCCATAAAAGCGGTTTGCCGATTCTCTTCTGCATGCTGGCACAGGTCAAAAAAAAGTGGTAGGCAAAATCATTACGCTGGGTGAGGTATCAACGAAAATAACGAGCCTTCCTTCCATAATATGCGAAGCCACAACATCTGGTCGCTCTGAATATCGTACTAATGGATATGGATTCCAACCTTTATTGATAATTGTCTCCTCTAATTGCTTATCGGCCAGAGGAATACCATCCAGATTAACATTTTTAATTTTGTCTCGTACCGTATCCACCATGACCTTATCCACAATATCATCAATGTAGCCTAAGCATACATCTGTTCGGGTTCGGCGTCCGACCTGCATAGCCTCAAATTTAAGTCCGGGGTCTCGCAAACGCCGACGCACTAAACCTACATTCGTAAGCATCGTTTCCGTAAAACCATCGCGTGCACCGCGCACGACTCTCTCCAAGGAAGGTTCTTCTGGACTCCGTACCGGGTAATTACGAGTATCCAGAATAACAGAAAAACGCTCGCCTTCCATGAAGAGAGCACTCATTCCCGTCAACACCTTGTTTATGACGACGGACATCTTATCCGTCTTCTCCACCTGTATATGTGGAATAAAATTTTCAAAATACGCTTGGAGTCCAGCTGAAGTCATGTCATCCGGCGTCAGATAGGTAAGCCGCTTTAGCACCTCAAGCATGATCTGATCCTTGGCAAAGGTATTCAGGAACAGATACCCAATATGGCGGCCACCTGTTGTCATTTCCCTGAACACAACATCAAAGGTCTCTCCCAAACCCAATACCATTTTAAGAGTTTCACGATTTTCCTTCATCTTTGGAGAAATATCATCCTCAACCTGCCAATAACGAATGGATTCCTCTACATTATCAGAACGCTCGCTTTCTTTTTTGTGCTTAAGACGAGCGGCTTCCTGCTCCTGCTTTTGCTTCCAGGAGCCCGAACTTTCCCCATCAGTCTTATTTTCCCTTCCTATTGCTCCGTCTCCATGATAATGCTCCTGCTGATCCTGATCCGTTCTGTGATCCATATCTCTTGCCCCCTTCTTCTTCGCTATTAACGGTTGTATACAAACCAATCAAATAAGGAACCCGTTACCTTGCCAAGCACCATTGCCATTAACAGACCGAACATGTATACAGTCATATGGAGTCGCTTGGCCAGTATGGGCAGGAGATTCAGCACCTCTGTCAGAGCCGCGGCGAGCAAGCCAATAAACACTCCGCAAAATAGCCCGGGTATCCATGTAAACATGCCCGGTAATGGCAAGCAAATGTTCCAAAAATCGGCCACGGTTCCCACCACTGAACCTAAAATCATCGCCTTTTCGTATGCACGTGATTTTTTATACGTCCGGGTGAGTTGTGCTAATCGCGGCATGATATCCAGCACAATAAAAAAAAGCAATCACACCGCTACCTACCGCCAGCCCCCCAGCGATACCCAAAATAATCTGAAGTGCAGCCTGTACAAATATCATGGTTTCTTATCCTTTGTCTGCAAACGAGCCATCTTTTCATACTCCTCTGCCACAACATACTGATCCACATTTTCCTGATACAGATACATTTCCACCTCCAGGGGGGTCGGCTCCTCATTCCATTTTTTCTTGAACAAGTGATTAAAAAATACGATCATGCCAAAGCCGATGCCGATCGAGTAAGCAATTTGGAACAAGTACGGATGCTCATCCTTTTGTCCCGTAATCATCTCCACAATCCGAACCTGTACCTCCATCATGCTAACGTCAGCATGAAAGTTCATAATCGTCAGCGCAGAGCCAAAAAACAGCAGCAACCATACTAACACGAACAGTATTTTGGATGGCTTACGGGGTCTTTCCACGAGTTCCACAAGTACATGCGGTTTCCCGAGAGATTCAACTACGACTCCCGGAATATGATCTCTAATTTTTGATATGATTTGTAGCATGTCCACCAGTATCAGGTTACCGTCCTGCTTCTGCGGCCGCTTGAGAACAAGCTCAAGCAGATCCTTTTCCCATTCGGGCTCCGTCAGCAGGTGGGCTACATCGCCCAAATGTAAATCCTGCCCTTGGATCATACGCACACGGCTGCGGAGCCGCAAGTAGACAATAGGAGCCGGACTATGATTCATCCGATTCCCTCCTTATCCTCGTAATTACCGATTAGTATGGGGCGAAGCAAGCAAACCTATTCTGTGTATTGTCTTTTGTCACACGCAAAAAAGAGTACTCCTGGCCATTAAAATGGCTTTGGAATACTCTTTAGAATGCGTTAGTATAAGGATTTCACTCACTAAAATCCTGTCTTCATTATTGGGCAATCTGATCGCGGATCAGTTGTAAAATCTTTTTTTCCAATCGTGATACCTGCACCTGAGAAATGCCAAGACGACTTGCAACCTCTGACTGAGTCTGATCCCGGTAATAACGCAGGTACACAATCAATCGCTCCCGTTCAGATAATCCGCCAATGGCCTCATTCAGCGCCAGCTTGTCGAACCATCTTTCCTGCGATTCGTCGGCAATCTGATCCATAAGTGTAATCGGGTCTCCGTCATTTTCAAACACTGTTTCGTGAATGGAGGTAGGTGGCTTATTGGCCTCCTGCGCAAAAACAACATCCTCCGGTGTCACTCCCAGCTCATCAGCAACCTCCTTGACTGTAGGCAGGCGATTGAGCCGTTTGGACAGCTCGTCCTTCATTTTGCGGACCTTATTGGCTGTTTCCTTCAAGGAACGGCTAACCTTGAGTGTACCATCGTCTCGAAGGAAGCGTTGAATCTCACCAATAATCATTGGTACTGCATATGTTGAAAATTTGACTTCGTAGCTGAGATCGAATTTATCCACCGATTTTAACAATCCGATGCAACCAATTTGAAAAAGATCGTCAGGTTCATACCCCCGGTTCATAAAGCGCTGCACGACAGACCAGACGAGCCGGATATTACTATTGACCAGTGTCTCACGAGCATCATTATCACCAGATTGACTCAGTGCGATAAGCCGCTTGACTTCTGTATCCTCCAAATAGCTGTGCGAAGTTTTTTTTTCCTCCTGCTTCCATAGGATCAACTCCTAATTATATAAAGCTTTCTTGGATTCAATCCTTTTCTTCATCCGGACCGACGTGCCTCCGCCCGGCTCACTGACTGCTTCGAACTCATCCATGAAATTTTCCATAATCGTAAAGCCCATGCCGGAACGTTCCAATTCAGGCTTGGACGTATAGAGAGGCTGCTTGGCCAGCTCCAGATCCTCAATTCCCCGTCCTGCGTCCTCAACGACCAACGTGATCACGTCCGCTTCAATTCCGACTTTAATCGTTACGACACCTGACGGATCACTGTCATAGCCGTGAATAATACTGTTTGTCACCGCTTCAGACACAACGGTCTTCAAATCGCTAAGCTCATCCATTGTGGGATCAAGCCTGGAAATAAAGGCTGCCACAGCCACGCGGGCAAATGCTTCATTTTCCGATTTTGCGGCAAACTGCAAGCTCATGAAATTGTTCCCCGTGCCTTCTCTCATGACACAACCTCCAGTTCCGTGAGCGCATTTACCTCGTTGTCATAAATGGGCATGATTTTAAACAAGCCTGACATATCCAGCAGTCGATGTACCGGCGGATTGACATCACAGACTGCCATTTTCCCGCCCTTTTGCTTGATCAGTTTGTATCGTCCCAAGATAACGCCAAGGCCGGAACTATCCATAAACTGAAGATTCTTCAGACTGAGCACGATATGCTCGCATTGCCGGCGCTGAATCGCCTCATCCATTTGCATACGGACCATATCCGACGTATGGTGATCAAGTTCACCAGACAGCCTTACAATAAGTACTCCCCGGTGATGCTCCATTTCAATTTGCAGGTTCATGCTTACTCACTCTCCTCCCGGTCTTGGACAAGGATTTCTACGTAGTCGCAGACGATTCCTGCCCTCCGACAAAACTAGAAGAAAACCCCGTTAAATCTACAAAGAAAATAGGTTCGACATGGTACGTTTAAACAATTTCCACCAGCCGGCCTTCTCGATAGCCACAGGCGAAGTGATATTAAACTCCTTAAGACGTTGTCCATTCTGATAGACGACCAGCTTACCAACGGGGTCACCCACCCGGACAGGAGCTTTAAGGCTTGGGGTCAACTGTAGCTCGTGACGCAGCGTTTGTTTGTTGCCGCCTTTTTTCACCAGCACACTGTAAGAACGGTCAGCCTGAATTTCCAGCTCTGGCAATACACCTTTTTCAACTTTTACACTGCCCAGCTTTTCGCCTGGCTTATATATGGATTTCATTGTATATTGAGAAAATGCATAGTCGAACATGGAAGAAACCTCATTATTGCGTATCTTCGTGTTCGGCTCACCGAGTACGACAGCTACGACACGTAAGCCATCACGCTTTGCCGTAGCGGAAAGACAGAACTTTGCTTCTGACGTATAGCCCGTTTTCAGACCATCTGCTCCGGTATAGAAGCGAACAAGCTTATTCGTATTCACCAGCCAAAAGGGCTTGACCGAGGATTTGCGCAAATAGTCCTGATAGGCTCCCGTATATTTCGTAATGTGCGGATATTTCAACAGTTCCCGGCTCATAACCGCAATATCATGCGCAGAGGAATAGTGATTTTCTACGGGTAAACCGTTACAATTGGCAAAATGCGTATCTTTGAGTCCAAGCTGCTGCACCTTGGCGTTCATCATCTCGACAAAAGCCTGTTCAGAACCTGCAATTTTCTCAGCCATCGCTACAGAGGCGTCGTTGCCCGAAGCCATCGCAATTCCCTTCAGCATCTCATCGACCGTCATTTCTTCTCCCGGCTCTAAGAAAATTTGCGAGCCTCCCATTGAAGACGCATACTCACTGGCCCGCACTTTATCGGTCAGCTTGAGCTTGCCATCATGAATGGCCTCCATTGTTAGCAGCATCGTCATGATCTTAGTGATGCTTGCTGGAGGAAGCTTTTCACGACTGTTTTTTTCATAGATGACTGTGCCTGTATCTGCATCCATCAAGATCGCCGAAAGGGCCTCGGGAGCCAGCTCAGCTGCTGATCCTACTTTGGTTTTGCTTTCAGGTCTGCTTTCTTCGGCCCAACCGCCGACAGGGACGGCAGTCAAGGCTACCAGACAAGCCAGGATGAACGCCACCACTTTTTTCTTCACAATCGGTCCCCTCCTCAACATGTTGGCGTAAAGAGCCGGAGCCCATTTACTGATCTCTCCGGTCTATTCGCGTGCTGCTAACCATTGTCGTCAGAATGAAAGAAAAATATTCCATATGAATAAAAACATCAAATAGCACCAAGCTGAGTCAGCATGGTGCGTATTTCCCGATATATATACGACACAACATCTATCGTCTGTAAAAATGACCTATAAAAATCGTCTAAATCCGGCTAACGGTAAGATATGTAATACCCCCACCCGGTAAAATATCCACTGCATTTTCACTAAACACCCGTATATCAATAAAAGAATTCGCTTCGAGTCTAAGTTCCATTGCTCCACTCAATGCACCATAGTTCAGTCCGCCAATCACCCTGTCATCGAGATAAGCATAGGCAGAACTTCCGGTAAGCTGCTCATCATTCAAGTGAAGTGCCAGCCGTGTCCGGTTACCATCTATTTGGGGATCGGTCGAAATGTAGACTTGTATTCTGTATTTCCCAGCTCGCTTGGCTCGCCATCGGCTATTCGAACCATCGAATTCGGTCAACTCATCATGATTGATTTGATTAAACCTTACTTTCTGCCAGTTACCTGCAGGGATATTTTGCCTTGAACCAAGATAGGCTTTGACAAAGGTTTCATTCAAATGTTCTATACCGTTATTCGAATATTTTTCTACGAGCAACAAAGCTTGCCCTGTCCCATGATTCTCGTCATAACGATGATTGCTATAGCTAAAATCCAAATGTGAGCGAAGTGTCACCTGTTGTGTGGAGGAGCTGCCAGAGAAACAAATAAGCTGTTTGAGATTACGGGGATATCCGCCCACCTCGTCCACCAAAACTTTCTTGCCAATGACCACATCCACAAAATAATTGCACACCGATTGGGTGTCATCGTATTTGTCTGCTATCGCCAAAATAGAGTCGCGCAGGGCAACATTTTTGGTTTCTTTTGTAGCACCAATTTGAATAAAAGAAGGTACTGTCATCTTGTGTTCTCTGCTTAGTCCTTCGAACCAGCAGCCTAAAAATTCTGCATTCATAAAATCATTTATTAAAATGGGAATATCACTGGAGCTCCCATCCTTAATGTGCTGACTAGCCATAAATCTCGCCCCGTTAGAACTATTCAGGTCCAGCGCCGTATCGTTCCCGAGCGTAAAAAGCGCAATGCTTGTAAACTGTGAACTTCTGTTCTGCAAGTGAATCCCTATTTTATTGTAATTTATCTCCGTGCATTTAAATAAGTTCACATCACTTTCATAGCCCCAAAAAGCCGTTTCAAAATGCTCAATCAACACGTTATCCAGGACAACGCCGCCGCCCTTCCAGTCCTGAATGCCCATAGTCCCTTTGCCATAATACCCGCGCTTCACTGACTGCGAAAACGGATTATTTAAGGTGGCTCTGTCGGTCCCTTCGTACCGGATCGATAAGTCATGGAACTGCACATTTTGAAAGCCACTAAACGATGGCAGACTTTCGTCTCCAATTTGGAAACAAGGACCCGTACCATAATATTCAATCGAAGTAACTCCCTTACCCTGTCGGTATCTGCCCTTATGAATCCCAAAAATGCGCACACCCTGCTTGCGAATCTGAAGGGTAGATGTTATTTTGTATCGACCACTGGGGATGTGAAGAATGGAGTAATCGGGAGTCTTATTAATCAATTCTTGCAAAGCTGCCGTGTCGTCCTGAATACCATCACCAGCAGCTCCAAACCAGCTTACGTTTACACTGCGTTCCATGAATTCTTTTTCAATGGCTTTAAAATTGTCATTTAATTGCTGAGGCGTTAACTCTTTGCCCGTTCCACTCAAATTCAACTTCAAACGGTCTGTAAAATCCGCCACCCAAACACCCCCATTGTTAAAAACGTGAAAATACTTTCAGACTATACCGAAGAATTCTTCATTTTCTTAGCATGGACTGAGTATATGCACAATAAGGCTTGCTCTAGGTCGCGAAAAATGAAAATAAATATTTTATTATGATTGTACAAGAAGATACATTTTGTATATTATAGATACATAACGTATCTAGGCGGTGAAACCGTGAAACACATACTCACAGTAGCCGGTTTACTGGCTTTCTCGATTCCCTTTGCCTGTCAGGGTTTGTCTCCCAGAGTGATCACGATTTCCCTGCTTATCTTGTTGTTCAGCTACACCATGCTTCTGCCTTCACTCAAGTCATTAATCGCAATCCTAGTTGATAATCCGTTGCTGACCTTACTTATGATGTACATCGCCGCTTCCTGTTTATGGGCTGAACAAGAGCAGACTTCTTCTGTACTAATGGTTGTTAAATTTCTTGCCTTCTCTACCTTTGGATTCTATCTGGTCACCCATTATACAGCACAGGGCTGCATACGCCTCTTAGTCGTTACATTAAGTATCCTGAGCGTACTCAATCTACTTGCCGTCGTACTCGTTCCTTCCTTTGCCATTCATGGCGGTGTAGAGCATACTGGACTGTGGAAGGGAATCTCCGGTCATAAAAATACACTTGGAACCCTCTCGCTGTTAAGTTTTGTTTCACATGTCATATATTTTTTCAGGGGCACACGCAAAGCCTTACATATTGGCTTCATCTTACTCAATGCCTTATTGCTCATCGAATGCCAGTCTACCACCTCATTGGTGCTGACATCTTCACTCTTCGTATTTATTTTATTTATATTGTTATTTAAAAGAATTCGAAGCATCGCGTTGCGGGGGTTCTTTGTTAGCTGTTCCTGCTTACTTGTTCTGTTGGGTTTGGCACTTACCTTTACCTATGGAGATGCGATTGCCTCGGAATTCGGAAAAACAACAACCTTAACCGGAAGAACGGAAATTTGGCAGGGAATTGATGGTGCTATTCAGAGCCACTACTGGTTCGGACATGGTTATGGCTCCTTCTGGGCAGCCCGGCCCAGCATTTATGCGAACGGCATCCGCTTTGATCTGACAAGCAGCCATAGCGGCTTTCGAGATCTGTGGATTGATGTGGGTCTTATAGGACTACTCGCAACGGTTATACTCGTCGTAACTACCTTATTTAAAATCAGAATCGGCAAAACAGATATGTATACATGGCTGACGGCAGCTGTTTTTTTCCTGTTCATCGTATTGAACAATATAACGGATAGCCGTTTTCTAAACTCATTAGCCATTTACTGGATTATTTTCATGGTCATTGTGATCAAGGTGCAAGAGCGACATAGACTAACTGTAGCAGAAAAAGCGAATACAGCTACTTGGAGCACACGCCCTCTTCACTAGGCGATCATACTCAGTTCAACCGCAGAATGTAAAAAGAACCCCGTATCCCACGCCATTAAAAGGCGCTCGGATATGGGGTTCTTTAGAGATGCCCACCGTTTCGGATGGAAAATTATACTCCATCTACATTTGTGGAATAATCGCCAGTACCAATTTCAAAAATTGTTCACGTACCTTCTCTGCCGTCTCCATCACTTCACCATGAGACAAAGGCTGGTCGAGAATGCCTGCAGCCATATTGGTGATACAGGAGAAGCCCAGTACCTCAATCCCCGCATGACGAGCTACAATAACTTCAGACACGGTCGACATCCCTACTGCGTCTGCTCCCAGTGTACGCAGCATAACGATTTCAGCAGGCGTCTCATAGTTGGGTCCCAGCAATCCGGCATATACACCTTCCTGCAGGCTGAAGCCTTGTTGGGTAGCCGTTTGTTTGGCAATTTCACGTAAGCGGCGGCTGTACGCCTCCGACATATCTGGGAAACGAACACCCAGAGCAGCATCGTTCGGGCCAATCAACGGGTTTTGTCCGGTCAAATTCAGATGATCCGAGATGACCATCAGATCGCCTGCTTTGTAGGAAGTATTTACACCACCTGCGGCATTCGTCACCAGCAGGCTTTGAATCCCCAACTGCTTCATTACCCGAACAGGGAAAGCTGTCAGCTGTGGACCATAGCCCTCATACATATGAAAGCGCCCCTTCATCATGACAACAGCGCGACCTTCAATTGTGCCTAACAGTAACTCCCCCTCGTGGCCTTCTACCGTTGATACGGGAAAATGAGGAATATCCTGATAAGGAATACTAACTCCATCTTGAATCAAATCGGCCAAAATACCGAGGCCCGATCCCAGAATAAGACCAATCTCTGGGCTTATTCCGCTCTTAGCACGGATATAGTCTGCTGCTTCCTGAATTGTAGCTTGGTTGGCTGTTGACATTCATATCTCTCCTGACTTGTACAATCGTAAAGTTATAGTCATTATCACATTTTCTATGACAGCAAAGCGACGTTACGTTTAATCATTGCTTTCATGAGAAGTGCGGTTACCACCGTGCGGGTGATGCATTTCATATACTTCCTTCATGTTCCGTCTAGCTGTCTGCGCATATACCTGCGTCGTTGACAGATCAGCATGACCCAGCATTTCCTGTACAGAGCGTAAGTCCGCTCCGCCCTCCAGCATATGTACCGCAAAGGAGTGTCGCAGCGTATGGGGCGTGATATCCTTGCTTATGCCTGCTTCCTGAGCGTACTTCTTAATTATTTTCCAAAAGCCCTGTCTACTGAGCCGCTGACCTGATACATTCAAGAACAAGGCTTCCTGCTCTGCTTGAGCCTCTTCACCCTGCCCGGGTCGTAGCAACGCTGGACGCTGCTCGTCCAAGTAGGCTTGTGCCCACTTTGATGCCTCACGACTGATCGGTACAACGCGCTCCTTGCCCGCCTCGCCGCCACAGTGCACAAAGCGCAAATCGATGCGCACATCACAGACGTTCAGGGCAATCAGCTCTGATACGCGGATGCCCGTCGCGTACAGCAACTCTAGCATCGCCTTATCTCGTCCCCCTTGCGGGGCACTCACATCCGGCGCTGCCAGTAAACGATCTATTTCATCCTGCGTTAACACCGAGGGCTTCTTTTTAGCGGCTTTGGGCAGTTCCACCAGAACGGAAGGATCATGGATCGCGATTCCCTCCCGAATGAGAAAATGAAAAAAGGAGCGTATAGAGGCGACGCTACGTGAAATTGTCGCCGCGGCTTTTCCCTGTTCCTTCAGACGCCCCAAATACAGCAACAGATGTGACCGCTGTACATTATCTGGCTGCTCAAGTCCACAGCTTTCTGCAAACTCAGTAAACTGCTGTACGTCCCGTTGATACGCTTCCAATGTGCTGCGTGACAAACCCTTCTCCTCTTCCATATATTGAACGAAAGGTTGAATATACATTTTCATGAGTTCCAAAACTCTCCTTGTCCTGCATACAGCGATTCCGTTGTTGCGCCTGCTTCTTCGTGTGCGACCTTCATATCATCATCTCACTAAGATGATTACATAAACTACTCACCATACCAATAAAAGAAACGTAAACGTTCCAACACCGCTACTCGTTGCTCGGACCCATCATTCACTGTTTGTCCGCCAAATACCTTAACTGCATGTCCTTCCGGTATTCGGTAATGATCTACAGGTGATATCCAATCTGTAAACAGCCTGAGGCTATAAAAGAACATACATGCCAACACCCCAAACAAGATCAGCAAGCGCAGCCATTGTAGTCCTCTCCGCAATGATAGTACCATGTGGATCAGCCGCCTTTTCCCAAAATGTAGTCCCTATTTAGGGCTCTCTATGGAAGGGTATGACAAGCTATTCTGTTTTATACCACATGATCCCATACAGCAAATTCCGAACCAAAAAAGCTCTCCCGAACGCGTCTTCGTCGGTGAGAGCTTGGGTAGTCAGCTTATTAATCCTGTGATTTGTTTTTCTTGGTTTTACCCAAGGATTTTTGGGCGGTCGTATCGTTCTTCGCCTTACAACGATAACAAATACCGTGGAAGTCCAAACGATGGTCCACTACAGTAAAATTATATTCCCGTTCCAAACGCTCCTCTAACGGTCCAAGCCAATCTTCCAGTATTTCATCTACACTGCCGCACTGCACACATATCAAATGGTGGTGGTGATGTTTGGTTGTATCGCCGCGCAAATCATACCGCGCAACGCCATCGCCAAAATTAATTTTCTCCACGACATGCAGTTCACTTAGCAGTTCTAGGGTACGGTATACGGTTGCCAGACCGATTTCGGGAGCTTTCTCTTTGACGAGCATAAATACATCTTCCGCACTCAGATGATCATCTTCGTTCTCAAGTAAAACTCTGACGGTGGCTTCCCGCTGAGGCGTTAGTTTGTAGCCCTGGGATTGCAGCTGCTGCTTAATTTTTTCGATCCGTGCTTCCATGTGTCTCCCTCCCCCTGCAAAGCTACTGCCTACTGCACTTTTTTTCACTCCTATTATTATAGGGGGTCTATACAAATAAAGTCAAACATTTTGAAATGAGATCAAGATGTCACGGAAGCCGTCAGCATAGGAGTGACCCATTGCATCATAACCGGGGTGACCCAAGTTTCAAAGGACGCGCTGCCGATAAGCAGCACCATCATCACAGCAGTCAATCCTGCGTAAGAAAGCAACGGACGCAACATCCCGTCTGATGGCCGAGTAGCAAGTATTTTGGTTTTGATCATATGGATGGAAAAAGTCATCGCAGCCACACTACAGACGAGCAGTATCGGAATCACGAGCAGGTTATGTGGGGCAACGGAAACCAATGAAAATAATAGTCCTTTCCACGAATATTGCCCTACCATATAACCTACAGAAAATCCGATCAGCACACCCTTGAGAAAATTCAGCACAAGAATACCTGGGAGTCCAATGACCGAAAGCCCGCATACCCAAATGAGGCCCACCCATTTAAGATGTAGAGATACGCTGTCCCAAAAGGTTGAGGCCGCCTGCGAATCAGCAAAGCCCTGCTTGTTTTGGTTGACCGTCACAAAAAAATCCTTCAGGTAACGGGACAAATCCTGTAACTGTTCTAGGGAGAGCGCATTTACCATGAGTGCGCCAAAAACAACTCCTACAAGAAACAGCACAGCCAAGAAAACGTAATATGACGTCTGATCCTTTAACGTATGACGAAACCATTGCATCGAGTCCTGCCCCTTTCATCTGCTTGTTTGTCCAAAAAACAACCGTAATCCGACGGCTGATGGCTAGAATGGGGCAGCTTCCGCTGCAAATCTAACATCACGAATGATGCACCAAGCCAACGGCAGAGATATTTTATGGTTATGAACAAGCAGACGCTGATATGCCTTTTACGGAGACAAGACTTGACTAGGACACTTTACTAGGATTTTGCTATTTTTCCGTATGTTCCACCACCACCGGATACAAGCGCCAGGCGTCCTTCGCGTGAAAGCACAATCTGCTCTGCCAACACTTTACCGACGACCCCTGACAGTTCCTCCTGCGTAACCTCATGTAAAATATTCATTTCTGTTCCGAAGGCTGCTAACAGCTGGTTCAGCTTGGCTTTACCCAAGCCTGGAATAAATTCCAGCGGAATCTGGTAAATGTACGGAGGACGGTGGGAGGGAATTACGGGCTGTTCACGGTCGGCGATGCTCCAGATTCGATCAAGCACACCCCGCACCAGCTTGGTATGGCCACAGTTAGGGCAGCGTTCGTCCGCCATCTGTTGCTCATCAATAATCGTACCGCAGCTCTGACAGTAAGAGCGATGGTATTTTCCAAGTTTGGGATTCAAACCGTAGTTGGCACACACCCGTCGTCCTTCACGTCGCTCCAAAGCCATCCTGAATTCATCAAAACTCGGCTTCGCCAGTGATAATTTGTTGTATTCTCGTCCAATTTTCCCAAGTGAATGGGCATCTGAATTCGTGAGGAAGCTGAAGCGATCCAGTTCCGAAATCAAGCCTGCCATAGATGAATCTGCGCTCAGCCCCAGTTCCACCCCACTAATGAACTCCATATCCAGCAGTTCCTCCATACGGGCTGCAGAACTGCCATAAATGCCCTTATGCGGAGTGAACACGTGCGCAGGCACCATAATGCCTCCACGTCCGTAAATTTGCTGCTGCAACTCACGTGGCGGTGCGTAGATCCGTTGTGAGCTGAGATTGACATTTTTCATATGCTTCGTCAGCCATTGGGTAAAATCCTCCATCGCCGCCAGATCAGGAAAATAGGCCAGTACGTGTGCTTCGGGACGACCTTCAGCCCGTATTTCCAGCTCCGTGCCAAGTAGAATCACTGTATCCCCGTATGCGATACCACCACCGCTGATTTCTTCCATTTCACCTGTATGCAAATATCGACGAATATCCTCCTGTACATTAGGCGCGTGGCAGTCAATAATCCCAATCAGCCCAATCCCTTTGCGACCGGAGGCTTCCTTGGCTATATTGGCAAACGTTAGGTCACGGCTACCACTAATTTTGACTGGAGCTCCTTTCTCCGTTCTGCCAATATGAATATGCAGGTCTGCAAAGTAGTTGTTAAGTTCTATTATATTGGTGTCCATCCGCTTAGAAGCTCCCTGTTTGTTGGCGAAGTTGCCACGCATAGACGGCCAGGATCGTTTTGGCATCACTAATGCGCCCTTCACGAATAAGTGTGTGTGCTTCTTCCAGCGTCACCTCAAATAGCTCCAGAAATTCATCCTCATCTGGTTCCATCTCACCTCGCTCCAGTTCTTCGGCCACATACAAATGTATGATTTCATCCGCAAAGCCAGGAGAAGTATAAAAAGAGTGAAGCAACTTCAACGATTTGGCTGTATAGCCTGTTTCTTCTCTCAATTCACGTCCCGCTGCTTCCATCGGGTCTTCACCTCGCTCCAGCTTGCCTGCGGGGATTTCAACCTCACAGCGCCCCATAGCTTGTCTGTACTGGTCCACCACCAGCATTTTCCCCTCGTGCAGAGCCAAAATTGCCACTGCACCTGGATGCTTGACGATTTCACGCTTTCCAGTTGAGCCGTCGGGAAGCTCTACCGTGTCTACCTGTACCGTAATGACCTTTCCTTCAAAGATAGGCTGTGTGGATACGGTCTTTTCCTCCAGCGCAGGATTGGAATAAGGCTTGCGAAGTGCATGGCTTGTTGGATTGTTCACTTGTTCGTTCGTTTGGTCGTTCATCAGGCATGTTTCCTCCTTCGTCTTCTATCTTTCTTTCATTATTAATTATCTCCAACATTAGTCTAACTTGTCCACTTGGAACATATGCTGGGGGTAGCATATCAAAACTTCTGTTATAAGGAGATTTCAGAACATGAAAAGCTACCGGACTGAAACCACTCTCCATATCGTCGGCAAAGCCTGGCAGATTCAAGCCCTCCTGCGTCAATGGCAAAAGGAATATGGACCTACAGCTACTATTGCTTCGCTAATTGTTCCAAAAAAGGTTCAGATCTAAAGGAGGAACACCGTTCCTTTCTTTAGCCTGAACCCTTTTTCGTATATTGTAAATGTAAAAAGTAAGTCTTACTTTGTAGTTTCTTGGATCAGAGCTACGACTACTTCAGCAACCTTCACTAGATCATCGGCCTTGATCTTTTCCTCTGTTGTGTGGATGTTCTTGTAGCCCACCGCCAAATTCACAGTTGGAATTCCAAGCCCGTTGAATACATTGGCATCTGAGCCCCCACCGGAATGGAAGGTTGATGTTGCCAGTCCCAGCCCTTGAATAGCACGCTGAGCAACCTGTACAACTTCATCATGCTCCGTAAAGCTGAATGCTGGATAGATGACTTCACTACGGAACTCTCCCTGGGCACCAAATTCACGCGTAGTGGTTTCGAGCGCTTCACGCATATGCTGAATTTGATGATTAACCTTTTCCTGTACAATACTGCGAGCCTCCGCACGGATCAATACAAAATCGCAGACCACATTCGTCGCGCCGCCGCCTTCGAAACTGCCGATGTTAGCGGTCGTCTCCTTGTCAATGCGTCCCAATTTCATTTTAGAAATTGCTTTAGAAGCGACTTGAATGGCACTGATGCCGTCTTCAGGATTGACTCCCGCATGTGCAGACTTCCCAGTAATTCTCATCTCAATACGTGCCTGTGTGGGAGCAGCTATACAAATAGAACCCACCTCACCGTTCGAATCCAAAGCGTATCCGAAGTCAGAATCCAGCACTTCCGGCTTCATCGCCCGTGCACCCATCAAACCAGATTCCTCTCCAGCCGTAATCACGAACTGAATTTGACCATGGGGAATGTTCTGCTCGCGCACGACACGAATCGCCTCGAACAAAGCAGCAATCCCAGCCTTGTCGTCCGAACCCAAAATTGTTGAACCATCACTGCGAATCCAGCCATCCTCACCCAACTGCGGCTTGATACCCTTACCTGGAGTTACGGTATCCATGTGACAGGTAAAAAATATTTTGGGTGCTTGCTCCACACCTTCCGCTTTCCAGGTAACAATCAAATTACCCGAACCATGTCCCGTTCTTTCGCGGGAATCGTCTTCTACGACTTCCAGTCCAAGTGCATTAAACTTTTCTTTCAGAACACGTGATATTTCTTGTTCATGCTTTGTTTCACTGTCCACCTGTACGAGTTCCATAAATTCCTGTACGATTCGATCTTTTACTATCTCTACTGTCATTAAACTTTCCTCTCTTTCCCGATTACGTTACAATACGGATAGATGTTCTTATCTATGACTTAAACCTATCCTAAAGGAGTTACACATGTCTAACAAAAAATGGGTTCGTTTTTTCGTCTACGTTATGCTCGCAGCTATGATTGGTTCTACGCTGTTCATGGTGATTGAGCCGTTTATTATGCCACTATAACAACTACACCGCTCAAGTTTGGGCTACCCAAGATCCGTTACAAGCTATGTGTGGACGAGCTGCTGCACAAGCAAACAAACAGGCGGGCTCCCGTGTCAATCACACAATTGCCCGCCTGACCTTTTATTGGAAGGAATGCGTCTGCCATTGCGCAGCAAATGAAAATTGCTGTTCAAAGTACGGCACAATTTCCCTCGCAATCTGCTCTACCGAAAAAGACTGCTGTGTACAGTCCTCTAATGATGTCACACCGTATTCCTGAATTCCGCATGGAACAATGCCTTCAAAACCTTCATGCTGTATTCCTGACTTGATGTTAAAGGCAAAGCCATGGCTGGTTACGAAGCCCCGACGGTGCTTACACTTGTTAAATTTGACACCAATGGCCGCAATTTTAAGATTCCCGATCCATACCCCCGTATATTCAGGCTTACGACTCCCTTCAATCCCATAAGATGCCAGCAACTGAATGATCACTTCTTCCAAACTTCGAAGGTATCCGTGCAGATTTAACGCCTCTCGGTTGCCAAGCACAAGTAAGGGATATCCGACAAGTTGCCCTGGTCCATGATATGTAATGTCTCCCCCACGATCAATCTGAAAGACGCTGATGCCCTGCTCTTTCAGCTGCTCTGGTGTGAGGAGCAGATGCTCAGGATGCCTCTGGGAACCAATGGTGTAGGTTGGCGGATGCTGGAGAAGCATAAGCGTTTCTCTCGCCTCCCCCGCATCCAGCTTTCCCACAATCTCCTTCTGAACATCCCAAGCATGGGCATATTCCATCCTATTCGTATAGGTTACATCAAGCGGTCGTCTGTTCACGGCCTGTCACTTCCTCTCCGTCCATTTACCTAACTGTTCGGATGATTAGTACAGCTTCGTATCCAAGGTGTAGCCTTCTAGATTTTCTTTAACCCGTTGCAGGAATCGTCCGCAAATCACTCCGTCTAAAATACGATGATCCAGCGACAGACACAAATTAGCCATCGAGCGCACCGCAATCATATCATCAATGACCACTGGTCTTTTGACAATGGATTCAAAGGTAAGAATTGCAGCCTGCGGATAGTTAATCACCGGATAAGATAAAATGGAACCAAAGGAACCGGTGTTGTTGACGGTGAACGTTCCACCCTGCATGTCGTCCAGTTTGAGTGTACCTTCGCGAGTTTTACGTGCCAAATCGTCAATTTCACGAGCTAAACCAGCAATATTTTTTTGGTCGGCTTTTTTAATAACAGGAGTAAGAACAGAGTCCTCCGTGCCTACGGCCAACGAAATATTGATGTCTCTTTTGATGATAATTTTATCGACTGCCCACACCGAATTCATGATCGGATATTCTTTGATTGCATTCACGACTGCTTTCATGAGAAAAGCCAGATACGTAATATTGATGCCTTCTTTTTGCTTGAACTCGTTTTTGATCTTGTTGCGGAGCATCACCAGATTGGTCACATCCACTTCAATCGTCGTCCAGGCATGAGGAATTTCCGAAACACTTTGCCGCATATTACGGGCAATTGCACTACGAATAGGTGTAACATCAATAAAATACTCGGATCTGTTATTGTTGCCACCCTCAACTTCGATCATAGGAACTTTTGGTGCCTCTGTTAAATGAATACCACTGTTGCGCACCGGAATCGCAGGGTCCATATTTTGAACTGGAGCACTATGCTGAACAGCAGACTGCTGTAGTCCTGTAAAAGGAGATCCTTGTCCTTCCGTGGTCCCACTCGTCTGACCAGTTGGAGCTGAGCCGCCCTGCTGCACAAAATTCAGCACGTCTTTGCGAGTAATTCTTCCGCCCCTGCCTGTTCCTGGCACTCTGCTTAAGTCCACATTGTGCTCAGCAGCCAGTGTTTGGACCGCTGGAGAAAAACGTCCTCGCATGGACTGATCCGATCCAACAACCTGCTGGGATTGTGCTTGCACGTTGCTTTGAGATGCTGATGCCGCAGGTGCCGCTCCTGTTGGTGCTGTAGGTGCAGCCGACTTCGTCTGGATACGGCAAATCAACTCGCCTACCGCTACCGTCTGACCTTCCTCCGCCAACAGGTCACCCATAATGCCATCCAATGTGGATGGGATTTCAGCGTTCACTTTATCTGTAATGACCTCGCAAATTGGCTCAAATTGCTCTACTGTGTCACCAGGTTGTTTGAGCCATTTGGCAATTGTTGCCGATACGAGTGATTCAGCCAATTGCGGCATGGTCACGTCGTTCCATTGTGTTTGGTCTGACATTTTTTTCAACTCCTTAACATCATAGAAGGGCGCGTTTTATCGCTGCCCCACTACTCTTTTGGAATACTTTCGCCCGAATCTGCTCTATATTAATACATGGCGAGACGGCGCATGGCTTCCTTCACTTTATCCTTGTTTAACATATAAAACTTCTCCATTGGTGGACTGATCGGCATGGCTGGCACATCAGGAGCGCACAGACGCTCAATCGGTGCATCCAGTTCGAACAGACACTCTTCATTAATAATAGCTGATACCTCGGCACCGATACCGCCCGTTTTGTTGTCCTCATGAACGATTAAGACCTTACCTGTATGTCGTGCAGCCTCGATAATGGCTTCGCGATCCAATGGCTGGAGTGTGCGCAAATCCACAACATGTGCGGTAATGCCCTCTTCCTTCTCCAATTCCTCAGCTGCCTGCATAACAAAATGCAATGGCTGGCTATAACCAATGACCGTAATATCGTCACCCTCACGCAGTAGATTAGCCTTGCCGATTGGAACGATATAATCATCCTCAGGCACTTCACCCTTAATCAGCTTGTAGGATTTTTTATTTTCAAAAAACAGCACTGGGTCAGGGTCACGAATGGCCGCTTTCAGCAATCCTTTGGCGTCATAAGGTGTAAATGGAGCAACAATTTTTAGACCCGGTGTACCAAAAAAGATAGATTCCGGACACTGAGAGTGATACAAACCACCAAAAATACCGCCACCGATAGGTGCGCGGATCACCACAGGGCAATTCCAATCGTTGTTGGAGCGGTAGCGGATTTTAGCCGCTTCACTAATAATCTGATTCGTCGCTGGCAGCATGAAGTCCGAATATTGCATTTCGGCAATCGGCTTCATTCCGTACATTGCTGCACCAATTGCAACCCCTGCAATCGCCGACTCTGCCAATGGTGTATCCATGACACGTTGCTCACCGAATTGGTCCATGAGCCCCTTAGTCGTTGTAAAAACACCGCCTTTTACGCCGACGTCCTCACCTAATACAAAAACCGTTTCATCCTGCTCCATTTCTTCCTTCATAGCAAGACGTATCGCATCAATATATTCCATCATCGCCATAATTACCGACCCTCCCCATCGCTATCAGCATACACATGCAGTAGCGTATCTTCGGGCTTAGGAAAAGGCGCATTATCTGCATATTCAATGGCTTCCTTGACTTCGAGCAGCAGTTCGGCCGACAGATCTGCATCTTTGGCCTCATCCCAAATGCCGCATTCAATCAAGTAACTCTTCATGCGGGCTACGCCGTCCTTGGCCCAGTTCTCATCCACTTCCTCCTTGGTCCGGTAAGCCAGATCATTATCCGAAGTGGAGTGAGGGGACAGACGGTACATCATGGCTTCGATTAGCGTAGGACCTTCACCGCGGACAGCACGTTCACGTGCTTCCTTCACTGCGGCATATACGGCTAGCGCATCATTACCATCGACACGAATACCAGGGAATCCGTAACCCAATGCTCGGTCACTTACCTTGCCTGCCAACTGCTTATGAATCGGAACCGATATCGCATATTGATTGTTCTCGCACATAATGATGACTGGCAGCTTCTGTACACCCGCAAAGTTACAGCCTTCGTGAAAATCCCCCTGATTGCTGGAGCCTTCCCCAAACGTAACAAACGATACAAAATCCTTTTTCTGCATCTTGGCGGCCAGCGCTACACCGACTGCATGTGGAACCTGTGTGGTCACTGGGCTGGAGCCTGTCACAATACGCAGTCGTTTACTACCAAAATGCCCCGGCATCTGGCGACCGCCGCTATTAGGGTCATCTGCCTTGGCAAATGCCGACAACATCAATTCGCGCGGTGTCATGCCGACTGCAAGCACGAATCCGTAATCCCGGTAATAGGGAAGGAAATAGTCCTTTTCCCGATCTAAAGCGAAAGCTGCACCAACTTGTGCCGCCTCCTGTCCAATGCCGGAAACGTGGAAATTAATTTTCCCTGCCCGTTGCAGGAGCATGTTGCGCTCGTCAAATCTTCTTGCGAGCAACATATATCTGTACATATCAATTACTTGTCCGTGAGTAAGTCCCAGCTGCTCATGTCTGAAGCCAGCGTCTACAGCGCCTTTAGAACTCATTGAGGCACCTCCTTAAATGTCAAACATCCTACTTTCAGCACCTAGTACCATCTTGTCTTAAAACCTGGTACTAAACTCTGACTAACCCCATTATAATCCTTTTCGCCCCAAAAAGAAAAGTACCGATTTATTTGAAACGTTTATATGCCTATCGCTTGTCCATCGACTGCCAGCATCGCTTCTCCCAAAATCTCCGACAACGTTGGATGCGGATGAATAAGCTGTCCGACTTCCCACGGCGTAGCATCCAGCAATTGCGCAAGAGCGGCCTCGCTGATCAGATCCGTTACATGCGTACCGATCATATGTACACCGAGAATATCATTGGTTTGCTGATCCGCCACCACTTTCACGAAGCCGTCTCGACTACCGTATACTAGCGATTTTCCGATAGCTTGGAAAGGGAACTTCCCTGTTTTCACCTGGTGTCCACGTTCACGGGCTTCCTGCTCCGTTAAGCCGACGCTTGCGGCTTCAGGACGTGTGTAAATACACCGCGGAATCATATAGTTGGGTACGCTGTGAAACTCTTCGCCCGCCAAATGATGAACTGCCTGCAAGCCTTCATGACTCGCGGCATGGGCCAGTTGTAAGCCGCCGATGCAATCCCCGATGGCGTAGATATGTGGCTCATTTGTCTGCAAATGCTCATTAACCGAGATAAAGCCACGCTCCACGCGGATATCCGTATTTTCCAACCCGATATTTTCGACATTCGCCTGACGACCTACAGAAATGAGCAGTTTGGAAGCACTGAGGGTTTCGGTTTCTTCACCTTTTTGCACGTCAATCTGTACGCCTTCCTCATCCTTGCCGTAGGTTTCAGCCAACACTTGTGCCCCCGTCAGCACCTTGACACCACGCTTGGTTAACAAGCGCTGCATTTCACGCGAAACGTCCTCGTCCTCCGTAGGAATAAGTCGATTCGCGGCCTCAACCACCGTAACCTCCACGCCAAAATCATTTAGCATGGAAGCCCATTCCACGCCAATGACCCCACCACCCACGATAATCAGGGATGCTGGCAGGTTCTCCATAGTCAATGCTTCGTCACTGCTCAGAATAAATTCGCCATCTGGCTCCAGTCCAGGTAGCACACGCGGACGTGATCCTGTTGCAATAATGAGGTGTGCCGGAACAATCGTCTCCATCTCACCATCTTCTAGTTCCACAGCCACTGCACCGCTTTTAGGAGAAAATATAGACGGTCCAATCACGCGTCCCTTACCGCTAAGCACCGTAATTTTATTTTTACGCATCAAAAATTGAACGCCCTGGTGTAGCTGCTCCACAACGGCTTCCTTACGTTCCTGAACCTTGGGAAATACAAGCTGTGCTCCCGATGTCTCAATACCATATTGCGCACTTTCTTTAATCGTTGCATACACTTCCGCACTGCGCAGCAAAGCCTTGCTCGGAATACAGCCACGGTGCAGACAGGTTCCGCCAAGCTTGTCCTTTTCGATGATAACCACTTCCTTGCCGAGCTGAGCTGCGCGAATTGCTGCTACATATCCTCCGGTTCCTCCACCCAAAATAGCAACATCACAATGTATAGTCATGTTTCTCCTCCATTAACATTGATTATATATAGCTTATTGTACTCTCTTTATTTCACTGTACAAAATATAGCGTTTAGGCATAGGCTGCAAATCATCTACCTAATCTAGATATCTCTCCATATCATTCATACAGCGCATCTCGTAATTTGGTAGACATTCTTGGACTTTGTGCTGATTTGGCTCGTAACGCCTTGCGGAACGATTCATTTTGCTTGTTCAGAAGATCTAGCTCTGTCTCCAGCTCAATGATTAGCTCCAGAGCTTGCGGGCTGATCAGTCCTTGTTCCAGTAATGCTCTTCTTTTGGCACTATAATCCGTGTTTTTTTCGTCCATGCCTTCCACTCTTCCCTTCATTCCACTACGCTTCACCATATCATGCCCGCGGCGGCAGAGCAATGACGACCCACATTTACGTTTTAAGAATAGACATACAAAAACATGTCGAAAAACAATATATTTTCTCTAGTCTGTATGTGGCTCGTTATGGTAATCTATAATGGCGTTTTCTTTCGGAGATGAAGATTTACAGCGTAATGTACATGTTAAGAGAGGGGAATTCGCTTTGCCTACAGGACGAATTACGATAATTACAGGCCCCATGTTCAGTGAAAAATCCGGCGAATTAATTCGCCGTTGTCAGAAACTAATCCAATACGGGCATCGCAAGGTGGTCGCTTACAAACCAGCTGAAGATAACCGTTATGCTGAGGACGAAATTGTAAGCCGGATCGGATATCGGCTTCCCGCTATCTCTATTCCAAGAAAACTTACGGATGAGCTCGTTCAGCATATTTTGCAAGAAACGAAAGATGCCGATGTGGTTGCCTTTGACGAAGTCCAGTTTTTCAGTCGACATATTATGTCGCTCATACAAGAGTTAGCTTATTGCGGAAAGCATGTCATTGCCGATGGGCTGAATCTGGATTACCGAGGCAAGGAGTTTGGCTATGTCGGTGGTCTGCTCGCTATGGCGGATGACATCGAAAAGCTGACTTCCTTCTGCGCTGTATGCGGCAGTTCGGAAGCAGTATTTACACAGCGTATGGTCAATGGAAAACCTTCCACTGTAGGACCTATCGTGATGATCGGTGACTCTGAGGCTTATGAGCCTCGTTGTCGTAAATGTTTTATACCTCCCCATAAAGTGAACTGCGATTAGTAAGCTACATGGGCAGCAAACTCCATGCGCCTACTTGTTTTCCATTACTTTTTTCTTGCATTTTTTTGGAACGGTTCAAACTATTTCCCCGTATATCCGTTAAGCTGTACAAGTTTTTATTTTTTTGTGCATAATAACTATAAGATTATCGGGGGGACGGAATGATGAGTTTCTTTAACAAGATCTTAGCAAGTGCAGGAATCGGTTCAGCCAAAGTCGATACGTTGGTGGATCAGACTGTATATGTGCCTGGAGAAGAACTTAGTGGCATCATACGTATCAAGGGCGGTAAAATTGATCAGGAAATCGGCAAAATTGATATTGAACTCAAGACTGAATATATCGTAGAGCACGATGATAAAAAAACCGTCACCACCTGCTGCATTGCGCGGATCAAGGTATCTGATGGCTTTCATCTAAAGCAAGGACAGGAGCTTGAAACTCCTTTTTCCTTTAGGTTGCCTTTGGAAACTCCTGTTACTCATGCCAAACAGCCTGTCTGGCTGGAAACAGCATTGGACATTGGCATGGCTTTGGACCCGACCGATCGTGATTCACTCAAAATCGAGCCACATCCTTATATGAGTACGGTGTTTGAGGCGGTTCATCTGTTAGGCTTTCGATTCCGTTCCTCCACCTGTGAACGTCACCCCAAGCTTGGACGCGGTGTTCCATTCGTGCAGGAGTTTGAGTTTACGCCTGGCTCGGAGTATGCACGGGATATCGAGGAGCTAGAGCTGATTATGCAGTTGGAACCCGAGGGTGTCCATGTGCTTGTAGAAGTAGATCGTAGAGGCAGAGGCTTGTCCGGTTGGCTGGAAAATGCCTTTGATATGGATGAGCGTCATGCCTGGTTAAGCTTAAGCCGGGAAGAACTATCCTATGGACCAGATCATATAGCTGATGCGCTAGAGGAATTGATTGACAGGCAAATTCGCTAACAATGTAGTAAAACACTAACAAAAAAACTCCTAACCAATTTACTTACATACGGTTGGGAGTTTTTATTAATTATAAGAATTATTTGATGATGGTTCTCCATAGTCTGTATAGACTAAAGTGGCAGCATATCCTGTCTTTCCGCCTTATGCTTACACTCTTTACATACCCCATACAGCGAACCATTATCATCGGCATAAAAGGTTAATTTTTCTTCTTTTTTACAAAAGGAGCATTTTTGTTTACTCGTGCTCTGAATGGAGTCAGACAGTCCAAATCCAGCTTGGGCCTGAATATCTGCCGCTTTTGTATTCGCGCGTGTACCCGAAGACACTTTAGACTTCATTTCATTGCCAGTGCGGGATTGTCGGGCGGGCTTACGAGGGCGAAATTCAACAACATTACTGCCCCGATGTTCATCCGATTGTTGTTGATTGCCGCTACGTCCACGCCATGCCATAACAATCCAACCCAACACCACCAACAACACGCCGACGATCACCCAAGTCAGACTATTCCACATGCTCTCATCCCCTCTTTGCTTTAGAATCTTTTGCATCCATACCACTAGCCCGTTCAATACGATGACTTAGCCTATAACATATGATTGTATATATCCGTGTATACAGCCTCTATGTTGGTCATTCGATTGCTACCCATGTAAAAATCTACCCTCCAGTGAAACATCCGACTCGCCTCTTAACGAGACATTGATCATGTTAGGTAAAACATGTTATGCCGAGGAGTAGTTTGAGCCTTTTTACAAATTGTACATCATCCTTTTGAAAAACGATAATATCCACTCTATGAACATCGTGCTCCTTATCATAATGCTTATGTACTTCCCGATGATGAGCACAAAAATGTCTCAGATGGCTAAATTACTCCCCTTGATAATAAAAATCAATGAATCTTTTCGTCAACGGATTAAATTTATCAAAACGTTTATGATGTGGTAAAAAGCCTGACTTATGTACTTGTTCTGCTAGTGTTTCTACATGTTCAAATCGCTTGAAAAAGGGCAACGCGAAAATGTAGATATCTGCCATAATCTCTTGGATCACTCGTTCTCTTTCTGCTTCTGTGGACACAAGGTAATCCCTGTTGCCCGTATATTTCTTGGTTAGAGCGATCAACTCACTGTGAAAACAAGCCCCTGTACTATACTTCTTTTTTATACTTTTGGATTCCACAGTAATGTAAACTTTTAATGCACTATATTGGGTCGCGCCGAAACAAATTTCAAATATAAATTCCTTGTTTTCTTTTTTCAAAACTTTTCTGCTTTTCAGATATTTAAAATCATTCAAAAATGGTGTAGCTATGATTTTGTCTATCGCTAACTGACGCAGGTCGCTTGCTTTAAGTTCAGTTTTATTGTCCATGATATCACTCCAACCCAAAAGAATTTCCCACCATTGTATCATATCTTTCCAATTACAGGCTCCGCATATCTCCATCTTTTAATCGCAAATATATTTATTAAAAAATGAATAGAAAAAGCCGCTCACAGTAGAGCGGCTTTTCCCCTGAAATATAGAACCGGTATACGATTTATACTTTAAATTTACCAATTTGTCCTTGTAGGTCTTCTGCCATTTTGGACAGGTTTCTTGCAGAGGAAGCAATTTCCTCCATCGATGCCAGTTGTTCTTGAGTCGCAGCAGATACGTGTTGCGTCCCAGCTGCAGCCTCTTCAGCAATGGCTGAAATTTGTCTAACAAAGCCAACAATCTCATCGGTACTTGCAGACATTTGCTCCGATCCAGCAGAGACCTCTTCAATTTCACTGGCCACTTTATTAACGGTTTCCTGAATAAGCTCAAAAGATGCACCCGCATTTTGTACGACTTCCCGACCTGTCATGACATCTCGCCCATTGGACGCTACCGCCTCAATAGCATGCGAGGTATCCTTTTGTATCAATCCCACCAGCTCCGTAATTTGTTGAGCAGAATGAGCCGATTGTTCAGCCAACTTACGCACTTCACCTGCAACTACAGCAAATCCGCTACCGTGATCTCCTGCGCGGGCTGCTTCAATGGCCGCGTTCAGGGCAAGAAGATTGGTCTGACTGGAAATATTGGTGATGACATCAATAATCTTCCCGATTTCATCTGAACGCTCTCCCAATCCAGCCATAAGATCAGCCAAGCTATTCATAGAGTCATTCACACTATTCATTTGGACAACAGCCTGCTGGATCATCTGATTACCTTCAGCTGATTTGTGAGCCGCATCCTGAGCTGATGCAAAAACATTTTGCGCACGGATTGCAATTTGTTCTACACCGATGGACATTTCCTCAATAGCCTGGGACGATTTGGTCACCATATCCACCTGGTCACCTGTCCCTGTAGCAACTTCTTGCACTGTTTCGGTGATTTGCGCAGTTGCTTGGCTATTTTGCTCTGCGCTGGCCGTCAATTCCTCCGAGGAAGTGATTACCAGCTCGGTCGTACTACTTACAGACTGAATCAGTTGACGAAGATTTGCAACCATCGTATTAAAAGAATGAGCCAAAATACTAATCTCATCCTTGCCTTTCACGACAATGGCTTCCCCAGTAAGATCACCGGACGCAATGCTTTCAGCAGCACGACTGATGCGCAAAATGGGCTTAGAAATAATTTGGGCTATAATGATCGCCATGATCAATGCTAGGATAACGGCTGCAATACTCAAAACGATAACTAATTGTCTGCCTGAAATAAAGTTGTCAACAGCTTCTTTCGTAATCAGTTTTGATCCATCTGCATTCAACTTAATGAGCTGACTGATCATATCGTTTGAACTATACCATAACTTATAGGATTCTTGGTGAAGGATGCTTGATTGAGTGTAATCATTAGCTCTCCCTGCTGCAATCATTTCTGGTAACTTAGTCAAATACTCCGTATAAGTTTTGGAGAATTGTTCATACATTTCACGTTCCTTAGGAGTAGCAATTAATTTTTCGTATGTTTTTCGGCCTTCTTCAACTTTCTTTAAAACCTTATCATATTCGGCCTGAACCTTCTCCATTTCCTCCGTGTCACGTTCTACAATAATGTTTAATGAGAGCCGCTCTACATCAGATATATCACCATTTAGTGTTCCGAGGATGGTCACACTTGGCATCCAATGGCTATCAATTTCCATTGAAGTATCGCCTAACTTTTTCATTCGCGAGATCGATACTGTACTAATCACAACCAACAGGATTATTACCGCAAGGAAACCCAATAACAATTTTGTTCGAATGTTAAATTTCATATATTCGCTCCTTGTTCTCTTTATAATAGATATTATATCGACAAGAATCGACACATTGTTTATATCAAAATTAAAGAGAATTTCAGAACTGTTTACAAAAGGAAAATTTCTCTTCGTGATCGTTATATAATGATTGACGCTTATTTTATAAACCGCGTGAGAGTATTATTTTTCGTCCATCCAATTCATCCGTTAAAGCATTGCAAGCAAAAAAGAGATATCCCAAAGCGGGTATCCCTTTATGTTTTACTTCCTAGCTATAATCATAAATCGTTCTGCATTTGTCCTAATTCCTTTTGGAGTTTGGTTGTCCAGAATGAATTGTTGGAGTATTTCAAAATCCATTTGTTTTTGTCCAAAGTCAGGAATAATGGGAGTGTGTTTTAAAAGGAAAACTAAGTCTGCAGGAGTCTGATAATATTCGGTTGCATTAAATTCGAATGACTGAATGTCGTTAAAGCCCGCTTCATTTAGTTCTGTAATACATTGAGTTTTCAACGAATCTTTCTTATTACCCAATGCCTGCCCTCTTCCAAACGCTTCTTTAATGTTTAATTTGTCATTTTCGCTTACTTGCTGTGTTAAAAATATACCACCCTTAACTAACACCTTAACTATTTCTTTTGCACAGAAGCACGAATGTCGAGAAGAGACTACATTAAAGAATTCCCTGGGAAAATTCAGATTTTCAGCATCCATCTGTAGAAAACGAACATTCGCTATATCAGATTTGATAGAGTTCTTTGTTGCCGTTTCAATCATTCCAGTAGATTGGTCAATCCCGACTAAAAGTAATGCAGAATTCGCCATTGCTAAAATAGCTTCCCCACCACCCGTGCCGATATCAAGCAATATGTCCGACTTCTCACACGTCTTTGATACTTCATTGTAGAAGTCCCATTTTACTCCTTCAGAGATATATTTCACATTACTGAAATCCCATCCGTTGGTTTTTCCAACCTTATCATAAAACTCTTTATATTCAATTGATTTCATTTTTATCCACCTTCAAATAAGATAATAAACTACAGAATGGCAAACCGAATTTATTCAAAATTTTAGTTTTGTAGTCAACAGGGTAGACTTCCCCCTTAACAGCTGGCACGCGTTTTTTTCCAGCCCGGAAACTAAATACTTCGAACAATATGGAAAGACATCCGATTCACCTCATTTGAAAGTTTGCTTTAATTATATTTCTAATCAGGCATACCAATCAAGAATGATTCGTCGCTAAACTTCTTTGCCCCCTTCTCCTATATGGAGTAGCGTATATCCACTAGAATTAAAGCCCTCCTTAGTGTTAGAGACTTAGTTTAAGGGTAGCAGACAGCAGTACAGGTAGAGGCAAATAGATTGTTAGGTTAAAATTCAAAATTGTTCGTAAAAAAATACCGCTTATTTATCGGTCTGGATGAACCAATAAACAAGCGGTATTTGCTGGTTTTACAATTCAAAAGTTTATTCGTTAAGGACAGTTGTTTTGGAGATGACTAACCATCCCTTCATTTTAACATTGACAAATCTCAAAGCGGAATCCATTAATCATCCTGATCCTTTCAGGACACCTTATTCTCAATCCGCAATTTGTCTGCGACCATCGCTATAAATTCTGAGTTCGTTGGTTTGGACTTGCTGATATTAATAGTGTAGCCGAACAGGTGAGAGATGCTGTCGATATTTCCACGGGTCCATGCTACCTCAATAGCATGACGAATGGCGCGTTCTACGCGGGATGCCGTCGTTTTGAACTTTTCGGCAATTGCCGGATATAGGGTTTTGGTGATGGCTCCCAAAATTTCGATATTATTGTACACCATCGTAATGGCTTCGCGTAGATATTGATAGCCCTTGATGTGAGCTGGTACACCAATCTCATGGATGATAGCCGTGATGCTGGCATCCAGGTTTTTCGTCTTACCCATAGGCACAACGTTGGACCGCATAGATGAAACGGTTACCGGGCTGTTGCTGACTAATTGCGGTCCTACCAATTGGCGTATACGGTTAGCAAGCACTTCCATATCAAACGGCTTCAAAATATAATAAGATGCCCCGAGTTGAACGGCCCTTTGTGTAATATTTTCTTGACCGAATGCAGTCAGCATAATGATTTTCGGTTGTGGAGTCAGGTTCATTTCTCTCAAACGCTCCAATACACCGAGACCATCCAGATGAGGCATAATAATATCTAAAATAAGTACATCAGGTATGTTGCGGGATTCTGCGATGCGTTGGAGTACTTCTTCACCATTGAAGGCGATTCCTGTAACTTCCATATCCTCCTGATCGGAAATATATTCAGCAAGCAAATTCGTAAATTCCCGGTTGTCGTCAGCCAACAATACCTCAATTTTTTGCAATGTACTTCCTCCTTAGTGAGTGTTATTCCATTGGGACATCTGTTTGCATTAAATAAATATTTCTTGTCGGAGTATATGATTTCGACATCGAATTATGAATTCCTTCTGTCGAAAATTATTTTTATTTATTTTTTTTATAAATTCAATTATAATTGAATTTTTATCTTGCAAATCTGAGTTATTCCTCTCCTTTTCGACAAAAAAAATCTTAAGGCCACTAGCTCGCCTTAAGATTAGAGGATGACTTCAAGCTCAATTTATTATGCATGATTCCTGCGTCACGCAACATCCATTCGATAAAACATCCGTAACCTGATTTAGGATCATTAACAAATACATGCGTTACAGCTCCGATCAGCTTACCATTTTGGATAATCGGACTACCACTCATTCCTTGCACGATTCCGCCGGTCTTATCTAATAGCTTTGGATCTACAACCCGAATCACAAGCCCTTTGGTTGCTGGTTTATCCTGCTGAGAAATGTGTACAATTTCTGCCTGAAAACGCTGAATTTGTTGACCTTCCAGTACAGTCAAAATTTCTGCTGGTCCTTCTTTTACTTCATTCGCAAGTCCCACCGGAATGGGCGTCGAATACAATCCATTTTGCGGCTCATCTGACATTTTCCCAAATATTCCAAAGCTCGTATTTCGTTCAATATTTCCTAAGATCCGATGATCCTTGAGAAAATGAGCACGTTTCTCTCCGGGTTCCCCACTCTGGCTTTTCGCAATTGACGTCACATTGGATTGCACAATCTCTCCGCTGCCCACGACAATGGGAGTTTGAGTATTCATATCAGTAATTACATGACCCAAGGCCCCGTAAACCCCCTGATCCGGTGCATAAAACGTTAATGTACCTACGCCTGCAGCCGAGTCTCTAATATATAACCCGAGCCGCCACGCTTTATCCTCTTGATCATATGCTGGGGTTAACTTAGTGGAGATCGTCTGTTCGCCTCGACAAAGCGTGATGTCAAGCGGCTTTTTGTTTTTACCTGCCTCGTCCACGGCTTCCGCTACCCTGGCGAGACTATTGAGGGGTTTGCCGTTCATGTGTGTAATACGGTCCCCTAGACGAATACCAGCTGTCTCACCAGGTGACACCTTACGATCATTGCTTTCCTGAATGATATGGTGACCAACGACAAGCACTCCTGAAGATTTTACTTTGACCCCGATCGTCTGGCCCCCTGGGTATACTTTCAAATCGGGAACCACGCTTTCCTGGGTTGTTTTCATGCTTTTAGAGCCGAACAAATCCAAAGAAGCTTGTAGAGGCAGCGCTGCTTGCACATGCTGAGCGTTACCGAGAGAACACATAAGAAAAACAAGCAAAAGACCGAGCAATTTGATCCTGGAGAAAAAATTCAATGGCTGTCACGCTCCCTTTGCTTCTTTCGCTTGACGAGTAAAGGTGGTCGCCAATTGCGTACCTATAAGGTAACCTTGCCCCCAGGCTTTTATAACTGTTAATCATTACGCCAGCCGCTCTTTTCAGGCTTTCTTTCCTTCCGCCAAATTCAGCATTTCCTGTGCGTGATGCAATGTTTTTTCGGTAATTTCTACGCCGCCCAGCATCCGTGCCAATTCCTTGACCCGACCTTCCTCCGTTAGTCCCTCAATTTGAGTCATGGTTCGTCCGTCATGCACATTTTTTTCAATCAGGTACTGATGATCTGCCATACACGCCACCTGCGGCAAATGAGTAATGGAAAACACCTGACAAACGGAAGACAAACGATACAGCTTCTCGGCTATAGACTGAGCTGCACGACCACTTACCCCGGTATCCACCTCGTCAAAAATGAGCACCGGTATTTGATCATGACGCGCAAAAATACTTTTCATTGCCAACATAATACGTGATAACTCACCACCAGAAGCGATTTTACCGAGTGGGCGAAGTGGCTCACCTGGATTGGGCGAAATCAGAAATTCCGCATTATCTATCCCTTGCTTGGTAGGTCGTACCTTTAGACCCTTATATTCATATCCCCGTGGATCTTCAATTGGATCAATGCGTACCTTGAGTGACGTTCTTTCCATTTGAAGATCTTTTAATTCCTGCTCTACTTGCTCTGCAAGCTCTTCGGCACAAATTTCACGCGCTTCTGTAAGCTCTTCAGCAATCTCCAGCAAATCCGAAAGCAACTCATCCCGCTTTGCAATGAGCTGCTCCAGCCGCTCATCTTTATTTTCCAACAGATCGGTTTCCTGCTCAATACGGCTATAGTATTCCAAAATCTGTTCTATACTATCACCATATTTTCGCTGTAGTCCGGTAATTTGATTCAAACGTTGCTCCACCTCATGCAGCTTGCCCGGATTAAATTCAATATCCTCACGATAAGAACGTAATTGAAACGCTGCATCCTCCAACTGATAGAAAGCAGACTGAATCTGCTCCGCAATGGGCTGAAGACTTTTACTATCATAGCTCTGAACATCATTTAATCTGGACAACACGTTATTGACCGTATCCAGCCCGCCTCTGCCACTTAACAGCTCATATGCTCCTGATATTCCATCCATCATTTTCTCACTATGGGATAGCTTGACCCGTTCCTCTGCCAATAATTCATCTTCACCCAATTTTAATTCTGCCGCAGCGATCTCTTCCAATTGGAAACGATACATGTCCAATAGCTGATAAGCCTTTTGACTGGAGCTTTGCAATTCCCTTACTTCTTTTTCCGCTTTGACAAAAGCATTGTAGCGCTCCCTGTAAAGCGCTTTGACTGGACCGATGACTGAATCACCGAACGTATCCAGCAGCGCCAGATGTCGATCTGCACGCAGCAAGCTTTGATGCTCATGCTGCCCATGAATATTAACGAGTTGCTCACCTACCTCACGCAACATCGTTAAATTAACCATCTGACCGTTAATTCGAGATGAACTTTTCCCTTGAACCGTAAGTTCTCGACGAATCAGTAAATGCTCTTCTGGGTTAGCCTTAATCCCTTGTTCCTCCAACGTACTCCAAACGGGATGTTTGACCGGCAGTTCAAACAAGGCCTCCATTTCTGCTTTATCACAACCGTAACGCACAAGATCAGCAGAGCCCCTGCCGCCCGCAATCAGCCCAAGTGCGTCAATAATAATGGATTTACCAGCACCAGTTTCCCCGCTCAATACATGAAATCCTTTATAAAAATGAACATCGACAGCCTCTACGACTGCCAAATTCCGTATAGACAAAGTGACCAGCATCGTTCTTTCACCTCTATGATGTACAAATTAAAACGCCTAATATGCGTAGCCTTTATAATTAGGAAATGTAGCCCATAAGACGATTCACGATAGTTTCACTGTTTTCTTCCGATCGGCAAATAATCAAAATGGTGTCATCCCCGCTAATCGTACCCATGACTTCAGACCATTCAATATTATCTAATAAAGCAGCAATCGAGTTAGCTGTTCCTGGCAGGCACTTCATCACAATCAGATTGGTTGTGTAGTCAATATGCAAAAAGTTGTCAACCAATGTACGTTTCAGTTTCTGCGTCGGATTGTAACGCTGATCTGAAGGCATCGAATATTTATATCTGCCGTCGTCCATTGGGACCTTTATGAGCAGCAGTTCTTTGATATCCCGGGATACAGTGGCCTGGGTGACCTGAAAACCAGCCTCACGCAATGCTTCAACTAGATCATCCTGCGTTTCAATCTCATGTTGTGAAATAATTTCCCTGATTTTAATATGTCGTTGACCCTTCATATAATCCTCCTATGGATTAACCTTCATATTCCTCTTCTTCGAGGTCTTCCACTAATGTAATAAGGCGAATACTTTTCTCGTCCGTATCAACGTACAATACCCCCGCACAACCCGGATAGAGCAGCAAATAAGGCATAAGCCTGTCCCGTAAATCAGGACCGTTCCACTCCATAGGTTTCTTGCGGCGTGACGTTTTGACCATATATGTCGAACCGTTACGTACAGCTACGTAGTCAATAAACAAACGGCTATACACGGTATGTCCATTCACTTTAAAAGCAAGCGGTATTTTCATTTTCCCGCCCACCACCTCATATCCTGCTTCCTCCAGTTGGTCCACAGCAGGTCCTTCGTTCAAATCCTCATTAATCGGTATCGTTTTTAGCACAAGCGGTCCCGGCTCCTTTAACCAGGCACGCAGGCTATAAAAAGCCCATATCCCTAATATCACCCCGATCACAGTGATGATAACCGTATCGTATCGCGTGTCCATGAACCGATCACCTCATGGACATATTCTAGGACATGACGCAAAATTCCTTTTCATCTGTACATCCATTATAGGCGAACGTGAGTTCTACAAGCAATCCCTCACACCAAAAAGAGGTTCTCTTAAGTTCACAGAACTCATGGAGAACCCCTGAATGTCACTTACGCGATGGGCCATTATTAAAAGTCTGACCTGCTTCCTGAACAGTTCGTTCAATCAGTGGACTGTAATCCATCTTCTCCAGCTGCGATTCTGCGGCCGGGAGCCCATCCAAACGCCAATGCGCTAAAAATTCAATATTTCCTTCGCCGCCTGTAATCGGGGAAAAGGCCAAGCCTTGCAACGTAAGTCCAAGCTCATGTGCAAACATCAAGATGGTCTGCAACACTTCTTTATGCGTAGCAGGTTCTCGAACCACGCCAGATTTCCCAACCTTTTCGCGACCAGCTTCGAATTGAGGCTTGATTAGAGCTACAATATCAGCAGGTTGATGCAGCAATGCAAGCAATGGCGGCAAAATAATTCGTAACGAAATAAAAGAAACATCAATACTTGCGAAATTAGGCACAGGACCACTCAAATCCGCAGGTGTCATATATCTGAAATTCGTTTTCTCCATAACGCATACACGCTCATCATTACGAAGTGACCAATCCAGCTGATTATACCCCACGTCAATGGCATACACGTACTGAGCTCCATGTTGAAGCGCACAATCCGTAAAACCTCCGGTTGATGAACCGATATCTAGCATCGTCCTGCCCTTCATATCCAGCTCGAATTGACGGATGGCCTTTTCGAGCTTCAACCCTCCACGGCTTACATACGGATGCACCGAACCTTTAACTTTAAGCTCACTGGAACGTGGTACCTTCATTCCCGCTTTCTCGATCCGTTCACTGTCCGCCAACACTAAACCTGCCATGATCGCGGCTTTAGCTTTTTCGCGGCTTTCAAAAAAACCTTGTTCTACAAGCAATACATCAATGCGTTCCTTCGGAACAGACATGTTAATCTCCCTTTAGGCAGCCAGGCTGCTCTTGTCATACTTTTTATAAAATCATGTTGTTTACTTTAAGTTATCCTATACAGATTGCCCCATGCCATATGCTGGCTCAGCGGACCACTTACGCAGCTTTAAGCACACAGCTTCAACGGTAAGTCCCACTTCAGCGCGTTGCTCTTTGATGGAGCCGTGCTCCACAAACAGATCGGGAATCCCCATTAACCGCACCTGTGCATCTTGTATTTCTTCTTTGGCGTAAAATTCCAGTACAGCACTACCCAAACTTCCTGCTTCAGAAGCTTCTTCCAATACGATCAGCTTCGTATGCTGGCGGGCCAGCTCACGCAACATCTCCTCATCCAAAGGCTTGAGGAAGCGAGCATTTACAACGCCCACTTGCATACCCTCACGTTTCATCGCCTCCGCAGCCTCTGTCGCCACTTGGAGCATCGGTCCTGAAGCGATTACAGCGAAGCCCTCACCTTTACGCAGAAGCTCCCAACTGCCGATAGGAATAACCCGCAATTCTTTATCCAACGGCACGCCAACCACATTAACACGTGGGTAACGATAAGCAATTGGACCGTCTTCGTAGTCAAGTGCTGTTTTCATCATATGGCGGAGCTCATTTTCATCCTTTGGCATCATAAGCACAAGATTCGGGATATGACGCAAAAATGCTACATCAAACACGCCATGATGAGTTTCACCGTCAGCACCAACAAAACCAGCACGATCAATCGCGAACATCACGTTGGCATTATGACGACAAATATCGTGCACAATTTGGTCATATGCACGCTGCATAAAAGTGGAATACACCGCAAATATCGGCTTCATCCCTTCCATTGCTAACGCTGCACACATGGTTGCAGCATGCTGCTCAGCAATGCCGACGTCGATCATACGTGTAGGAAACTCTTTACTAAAAGGTACTAGTCCTGATCCACCAGGCATTGCAGGGGTGACCGCAATGATGCGCTCATCCTGTTCAGCCAGCTCAATCAGCGTTCTACCGAAAATTTCCGTATACATCGGATTGCCTACAGCTTTGAGTACCTGACCTGATTCAATTTTGTATGGACTGATGCCGTGCCACTTGTGTGAATCGGCCTCCGCAGGCTTATAGCCTTTACCCTTGGTGGTTACGACATGCACTAATACAGGGCCGGTCACGTTATCAGCCTGCTGAAAAGTCTCAATTAGCTTGGACAAATCATGTCCGTCCACCGGACCAAGATACGTAAATCCCAGCTCTTCAAACAGCACACCTGGAACCATCATATATTTAAGACTGTCCTTGACGCGGCCAGCCGATTTGGCAAGTTTACCGCCTATAGCGGGTATTTTTTTTAGCAAAACTTCCAGCTCATCCTTTGCCCGCAAATAGTGACGGTCCGAGCGAATTTTGCTCAAATAATTATGCATGGCTCCTACATTCGGGGCGATGGACATTTCATTATCATTCAGAATGACCATTAAATTTTTACGTTCATGACCAATATGGTTTAATGCTTCGAAGGCCATGCCCCCAGTCAACGCGCCGTCTCCGATCATTGCAATAACTTTATTGTCCTCGCCCTTCAAATCACGTGCCAAGGCCATCCCCATTGCAGCCGAAAGGGAAGTGCTGCTATGTCCAGCTTCCCAAACATCATGCTCGCTCTCGCTTCTTTTTACAAAACCACAAAGTCCATCACGCTGACGAAGTGTATCAAAACGATCCATTCGCCCTGTCAATATTTTGTGCACGTAGCTTGGTGCCCAACGTCATAAATCATCTTGTCCTTTGGACTGTTATAGCAATAATGCAGGGCGATCGTGAGCTCAACCACTCCCAGATTCGATGCCAGATGCCCCCCAGTCACGGACAGCTTCTCAATCAAAAAGCTCCTGATTTCCTCGGCTAGAGAAGCCAACTCCTCAACCGACAGTGATTTCAGATCGCCTGGTTGCTTTATGTGTGGAAGCAGCACGCATATCTCCCCGCTTTCCTTCAAGTTTGTGTGTAAAGTTAACAAGTATTATATCACACTTTTGGACTGTGCTTAAACGCAGACAAGTCAAACCAGTTCTAACGCTACTAATGATCACGCTTCATCAGGTAATCCGCTATCTCCAGCAAGCGTGAATAATCGGGAATACCACCTTCTGCAATCACTTTTTTGGCAGATGCTGTGAGTTCCTCCACTTGTCGTAGAGATGCGTCCATACCAATGAAATACGGATAGGTAACCTTCTCCTGTTCAACATCACTCTGCGTTTTTTTCCCCATTTTGCTTTCATCGCCTATGAGATCCAATATATCGTCCTGAATTTGAAAGGCCAAGCCCAGATCTCGTCCAAAGCGGCGAAGTGCCTCTAGTTGACTCTTGTCTGCCCCACCAATCCGTCCACCTGCCAAGAGTGAGAAAATGATCAAATCAGCCGTTTTGTGAAGGTGGATATATTCTAGTTCCTCGATCCCCGTCATTCCCTGCTCGCCCGACATATCTGCGACCTGTCCACCTACCATGCCTCTGGCACCGCTCATTTCGGATAAATCCTCAACTATGGACAATAGCGCGTCGGAAGAAACCCCGTGACGACGACCCGCCTGCACGATGCTATAAAATGCATGGGTCAGCAAAGCATCGCCCGCAAGAACAGCAACCGCCTCGCCGTATACCTTATGATTCGTCAGCTTTCCTCGCCGATAATCATCATCATCCATCGCCGGCAAGTCATCGTGAATGAGGGAATACGTATGTACCATTTCTACCGCACATGCTACTGGCAACGCCGTTTCCCTGCTTCCACCAAATGCTTCCGCAGCGGCGATCACAAGCAGAGGCCGCAGCCGTTTACCGCCTGCGGTCAGTGAATAGTTCATAGATTCTCGAAGAACATCTGGAATGTCCCAATGCGCCGGAAACTGCTCGGTCAATGCAGACGAAACTGCATCCGCCGTCACAGTCAAATATTCCTTGAACGACAGTCTATTCAAGCCCTTCACCGCCGTTTTCATCCAATCCACCGCCGAAAGGCTTCTTGCGCAAATCTCCATCCTCTTCCACGATCATTTCAATTTTACGTTCGACCTGTTCCAGCTTCTGACTGCAAAGCTGAGACAGCTTCATCCCCCGCTGGAACAAATCAATGGCTTGCTCCAGAGGAACGTCTCCATGCTCCAGTTGTCCGACAATTTCTTCAAGAGCGGCCATGGCCGCTTCAAAATTCAATTCCGCTTCATTCGCCACCGTGCTTCGCGTCCTCCTTCATTCCCCATACTTGACAGTCTAACTGTCCGTCACTCACTTTTATCTTGATAGAATCTCCCGGTTGTACATCTTTGAGCGACTTGATTAGCCGTTTCTCCTGCTCATCGTATACCAAGCTGTAGCCTCGGGCCATGACTTTGAGCGGACTCAGCGCATCCAGCTGACGAATTCCGGTATGCAGCTGCTGCCGCCCCGTTTTTGTGATCGCACGCATCGCAGACTCCAGCTGACGTTGTGCCATATCCGTCTGCTTGCGCGCCGAACGAATTTGTTCACGCGGATTAAACCGCTCTAGTACCTGACGCATACGCGCGTTTTTCTCTGCGTTTAAGCGTGAACGGTTAGCCGCTGCGCGGATCAGACGCTGATGCAGCATGTCCATCCGCTCTGCATGCTGGAGCATGTAGCGGCGCGGATGCAGCAACACTGGCGAACGCCGAAGCCTCATCAAGCGTTCACGACTGGCTTCCAACCGCTGCCTAAGGGCATTACGCAACCGCTGCTCCCGCTGAAGCAGCTGATCCCGAAGCTCTCCCTGATGAGGCACAGCCAGCTCAGCTGCTGCGGTCGGCGTCGCTGCGCGTAAGTCAGCCACAAAATCGGCAATGGTAAAATCCGTTTCGTGTCCAACGGCCGAAATCACAGGAATGACCGATGCGTAAATGGCACGCGCAACCGCTTCCTCATTAAAGGCCCACAGTTCTTCTAAGGAGCCACCACCCCGTCCGACGATCATCACCTGAACCTCCTGCATACGATTCATGCTTCAATTGCCTTAACGATCGAGGGGGCAGCACCTTTTCCTTGCACAAGAACTGGATACAACACGATTCCAGCCTGCGGGTATCGCCGTTGAAGTGTCGTGATAATATCACGCACAGCCGCTCCGGTCGGTGACGTAATTACGCCAATGGTCGCAGGGTGAGCAGGGAGATTCCGTTTGCGAGTGGTATCAAACAGCCCTTCTGCATCAAGCTTTTGTTTGAGTTGTTCATAAGCCAGATAAAGGCTGCCTATACCGTCAGGCTGCATTTGAGTCGCATAAAATTGATATTGACCATCCCGTTCATACACGGATACGTTTCCCCGGGCGATAACACGCGTACCTTCTTTCGGTACGAAAGGGAGCCGTCTATTATGAGTTGCAAACATAATCGAACGTATGCGGCTCCCCTCATCCTTGAGCGTAAAATACATGTGACCACTCGAATGATGCGTAAAGTTAGAAATTTCCCCGCGTATCCATACATCAGACAGCACCTGATCGGATTCCAGTTTCATCCGGATATAGCGATTCAGGTCCTGTATAGAATAAATACGTTGTTGTTCAGCCACAGGCAGCTGCCTTTATGCCAAACCGTGCGACCGCTTGGCCGCTACGAGCGTATTTTGCATCAGCATTGTAATCGTCATTGGGCCTACTCCGCCGGGAACAGGCGTAATCGGACCGGACACTTGCTTTACGCTCTCAAAATCAACGTCACCCGCCAGCTTTCCGTTCTCCAGACGATTCATTCCCACATCGATAACTACTGCACCCGGCTTTACATACGAAGCATCGATGAAATTGGCTTTGCCGATGGCAACGACCAAAATATCCGCTTGTTTACTGAGCTCGGCAATATTCGCTGTACGAGAGTGACACATCGTAACCGTAGCATTTTCACGCTGCAGCAATAATGATACAGGCTTGCCCACGATATTACTGCGACCAATAACAACTGCATGTTTACCAGCTATTTCTACTCCAGCGCGTTTGATTAACTCAATGACTCCAGCGGGAGTGCAAGGCAATAGGCTATCATCGCCGATGACCAGATTCCCTACGTTTACCGGATGAAATCCGTCAACATCTTTCTCCACTGCAATCGCGTCAATGACAGCTTTTTCCTGAATATGCTTTGGCAATGGCAGTTGCACCAAAATCCCATGGATATTACTTTGATGATTCAGCTTATCCACCAGTTTCAGTAATGCTTCTTGCGAAGTATCTGCCGCCAATCGATGAACCTCAGAGTAATAGCCGAGATCATGACACGCCTTTTCCTTATTTTTAACATACACCTGAGAAGCAGGATCTTCGCCTACCAGTACAACAGCCAGTCCGGGTTGAAAGCTGTGTTCTTTCAAACGAATGACCTCTTGCTGAATGCTTGCCCGAATATCCTGAGAGATTTGTTTACCATCAATGATCGGTGCTGACATGTTTAACCACTCCCCAACCTGATTCAGTAGTCTCTAATTAAAAACGTGCTTTCAATTGCTCCAGCTCTTGTATCACTCGTCCCAGCACACCATTAACAAATTTACCCGATTCCTCGGTACCAAAGTGCTTCGACAACTCAATTGCTTCATTGACTGCTACCTTGGCTGGAACATCCTCGCGGAAAATCATTTCATATACCGCAAGCCTCAAAATTTGACGATCTACACGTGAAAGTCGGCTGATCTGCCAGCCTTTCAGGTAATCCGCCAACAGCCCGTCAATCGCTTCCTTGTGCTCCCATGTGCCACGCACATGCTCCAAAACATACGCTCTTAACACTGCCGAGTTTTTAATTACGACTTCGGCTTCGTTTTCCTCAGCCGCTTCCTGAAGCAGCATGTCCACAGCTGCCGCCGCTTCCACTTCATTCATTTCCATATGGTACATACTCTGTACCGCTAATTCCCTCGCCAGACGTCTTTTCATGCCCTGCCTCCTACGCTTACCTATATCTATTTTTCATTCTAACCAATTTCCACAAAAAAACCTGTGAACGCATCCTCCAAAACCGTTGGGCGCAAATAAGCTACAGCTGTATTTTGGAGAACACGTATCACAGGGTTCATTTAAAAGGACGCCAACGCTGCGACAACCATTCGCTCCATTCTTTCCAAGGGAAGAATGGACCAAGCGCTGAATCGCTACGTCTTCCTAGCGTATATCCGATGAACACCATCAATGCAAAGAACAACATATTCCAAAAGCCTGCCCACAAGTAAATAAAACCGAAAAAAATACCGGCCGTGATCCCCATGATCCGGCCCTTGTAACTTCCCCATATTTCTTTCCAGGGCATCAGGGAAAATCACCTCTATTCCACACGACTCTTAAAGCTTGGTGACTGAGAAACATTAGCGATGTACACCGACACATTGGATACTGGAATTCCTGTAATCTCTTCCACATGGTCGTGTACCCCCTTTTGTACCTCGGAGGTTAACACCGGAATGGAGCTTTCCCCGTCAACAATCGCCCGAATCGTAATATCAAGTCCCGATTCCAACACACGAACGCGTGCTTTCAGATCCTGCATCCCGCGAAATCGGGAAGCCGCTTTGAGGCACAGGTTTTCGATGGTATCCACCGAAATCTGAATATCACCGTATTCGGTTCGCTGATCAATAGAATGCTGTACGGTTTGGTTCCGTCGAATAGAGATATAAAAAACCCGAAGACTCAATAACAACAGAACTCCTGCAATAATCAAGCTGGTAAACCACACCACTCGCTCATCCTCAATACTTAAAACATACGGAATGGCCCCGCTCAGGAGGAGGATGGCGAGAATGGAGATAATTCCGATACTTAAGCTGTACAAAAACAGCAGAAGTCTGTCCATAACTTTAGCCACGAAACGCACAGCCTCCTTAAATTAGAGTAAACCCTCGACCCATAAGGGTCGGGGGTTTGTACAAAGTATCGCTCTATTTAACCCGTCCGGCGCCCAGCACTTCCGGCTCTTCTACTTTTTCAGCATTTTTGAATTGAACATCGTGAATTTGCACGTTCACTTCTACCACGTTAAGACCTGTCATGTTTTCAATGGAACGCTTAACATTATGCTGAATAGCAGCAGCCACCTCAGGCAGACGGTTACCATACTCAATAATGACGGAGACGTCTACAGCAGCTTCACGCTGTCCGACTTCCACTTTTACACCTTTAGATAAATTTTTGCGGCCTAGCAGTTCGGCAAATCCGCCAGCAAATCCGCCACTCATTCCCGCAACGCCCGGCACCTCAACGGTAGCCAGTCCGGCAATGACTTCAATAACTTCCGGGGCAATTTGAATCTCCCCAATTTCTGTACGTTCGAATTCGGTTGGCACTGTGCTCATACCTTCAACACCTTTCGGTCAAAATAAGTTTCATTCCAGCTTTGGATATCAAAGCAGACATGCTCACTTATTATCCATACTATATCATTTGGCGTTCATTATGACAAACTGAGGAAATATACCGATTAAACTTCGTTTTCCTCCAAAAATTTAATATCAAAATCGCCTTCAATAAAGGTCGGATGCTCTAGTAAGCGCTGGTGAAAAGAAATCGTTGTGGGTATGCCCTCAATAGCAAACTCAGCTAAAGCCCGCTTCATTTTGGCAATCGCCTCCTGCCGTGTAGGCGCCCATACAATCAGCTTGGCAATCATAGAGTCATAATAAGGAGGAATGCTATAACCTGGATAAGCAGCGCTGTCTACCCGCACTCCAGGACCGCCCGGAGGCAGATAAAATCCGATTTTACCCGGTGCAGGCATAAAATTACGATCCGGGTCCTCAGCGTTAATACGGCATTCGATTGCCCACCCATTAATCGTGACTTCTTCCTGCGTAAAGGAAAGCGGATGCCCTTCAGCAACCGAAATCATTTCTTTAATCAGGTCTACACCGGTAATCATTTCTGTTACTGGATGTTCTACCTGAATACGTGTGTTCATTTCCATGAAATAGAATTTATTGTCCGGACCAAGCAAAAATTCAAGCGTACCTGCGCCAGAGTATTGAACGGCCAAAGCTGCACGAACAGCTGCCTGTCCCATTTCTTCACGAACATCCTGCGAAAGTACTGGACATGGTGCTTCCTCCAACAACTTCTGACGACGACGCTGAACAGAGCAGTCCCGTTCACCCAAGTAGGCAACATTACCATGCTTGTCCGCTATGATCTGTATTTCCACGTGTTTCATACCTGTCAGATATTTTTCCAGATACACGCCCGCATTGCCAAAGGCCTTCTGCGCTTCCTGCTGAGCAGTCGTGATTTGCTGGATAAGATTATCCTCATCTTCAGCGATACGAATACCTTTACCACCACCACCTGCTGTGGCCTTGATAATGACCGGATATCCGATATCACGTGCGATACTGATTGCATCCTGTACATCCTCAACCAGTCCGTCTGAACCTGGAATAACCGGAACCCCGGCATCCTTCATGGTCTGCTTGGCTACAGCCTTATCTCCCATTTTGTTAATTGCTTCAGGAGAAGGTCCAATAAACGTAATATTGCATGATTCGCAAATTTCAGCGAAGTCTGCATTTTCCGCCAAAAATCCGTAACCTGGATGAATGGCATCACATTCAGTCAATGTAGCAACACTCATCAGGTTCGTAAAATTAAGATAGCTGTCCTTAGACAACGTCGGTCCGATACAGTAAGCCTCATCTGCGAGACGCACATGTAACGAATCCTTGTCAGCTTCCGAATAGACGGCAACTGTCGAAATATTCATTTCGCGGCAAGCGCGAATGATACGAACTGCAATTTCTCCACGGTTCGCGATTAATACTTTTTGAAATGTCATGACTTTATCCTCCCTGGGAGCAGTCTTGCCGAACCCTCAAAAAGGGGTCAAACAAGCTTTTCACTCCGGTTTCACAAGGAACAATGGCTGGCCATACTCAACCAACTGTCCGTTTTCGGCCAAAATTTCCACAATTTCGCCCTTCACTTCAGCTTCCAACTCGTTCATCAACTTCATCGCTTCAATGATACATACCGTTGTTTTATCGCCTACTTTACTGCCGATACTCACATACGGAGCCGTATCCGGGGATGAAGAACTATAGAAAGTGCCTACCATCGGAGATACGATTTTATGTAGATTGCTTGCATATTCCTTTGGTTCCCCAGCAGTTGCATGTCCAACATCGGACTGTACTTGTGGATTCGGAATTGCAGCTTGTGGCGCCACTGTATAAGCAGGTGCTGTTACAGGAGCCTGTACCGTAACGATCTCGCTTTTACCCGGTTTACGGATCATGAGGCGAGTTCCTTCATTTTCAATTTCAAGCTCATGCACAGACGTTTCATCCACCAGCTTGATCAATTCCTTAATCTCGCTTAATTTAAACATCTCTATTAATCACTCCTTCAGCATTTTGCCGGTTGCTGATAACATTTTTGAAACAGCTTTATGTATTATATCACAATCATTAAAAATAGAAAGAGCCCGGGATTGTGCAGAAATCCGGGCTTTTTCGCGTTTTTTGTCTTATTGTGTAACATACTGGACACTGATCTTGTCCTGCGTTACGTTTAATTCCTTCATGACTTTATCGACAATCGTTACCGCTTGCTTAGCATCCAATTTTTCACTCAGAACCACTACTTTGTATTTATCAGCATCTTCCTCGCGAACGACTGCATTGGCGAATTGCTGCTGCAGTTCTTCTTCGATGCCGGTAATTTTGGCCTGTTTATCTTCAAGTACATGCAATTCCTTTTGTGCCTCTGCGGCTTTCTGCGGTGTACTATCATTCATTGCCGTAGTCAGCTCGTCATTTTTCTTTTGATTTTCCACATCCCGCTCCAGTAAATAGTTGTCAATCACAGCTGCCGCTGTTGGTTGGGCTGCTTGTTCGTTTGCTACTTGATCAAGTACCTGCTTGTCGGTTTTGGCGCTAGAAGCTGCTTTGTCATCACTTTTAGCTGTCGTGTCTGTCTTAGCTGTAGTTGTGTTTTGATCGGATGCAGTCGATTCAGTAGCAGGAGCGGCGGCTGTGTCTTTATCACCTTTGGATGGTTCTGTTGCTGGATCAGTTGTAGAAGCTGTGTCCTTTGTGGAAGTCTCTGCCGTTCCGTCAGTTACTTCTCCATTGGTTACTACTTCATTTACTTTCAGTTCGTTCATTTGTTCTTCTGCCTTTGTCGTTGCTTCCTGTGCAGCATCCTGTTTAACCTTGCTCACCTGCTCGCTGTCCGCTACTGGCGGATTCGCCGGACTTGAGTCCTCCGTAAACAAATAATATGCAGACAGTACCACCATTAAACTCAGCATGGACACCAGCCAAACGGTTTGTCTTTTATTATTCATGTTCTGTCCTCCATATTCATAAGTGGTTTGCAATATTAACTTCTTTGTTCCCCAATTCCATATTATCCCTGCTTACGCGGAACGACTGATATTTTGTATGAAGGTACGTTTAGTCCCTTCTGCACAGCATCCACAATGAGCTGCTTCACCGTAGGGTTTTCTGCCCCCATAGCCACAACAAGCACTCCCCTTACCTGTGGTTTTACTTTTTTGGTAACAATCGGGGTGTGCTGACCGCCCGATGATTCATAGGTGACAATCTCACCATCGCGTGTATATTGAGTAGTGTGCCTTTGTCCACCATTGGCGTCCGACTCGTTATTTTCTTCCTGCATGTCCTTCACATTCCGTTGAACGATCACTTCTTCGGTAGAATCTACCGTAACCATGACATCGACGGTTCCTACGCCAACAATCTGCTCCAGCATCTGTTTCATATTATCCTCAAAAGCCTTCTCGATTCCGGCAAAGGAACTGTCCTCACCTACCGTTGTTTCTAACGCAGGCTCATTTTTCATTACGCCAGGCGGTTCTCTCCCTACGTTTTCCGGGTCGACTTTTTTCACATTAACGAATGAATTAAAGAGCATAATCGCTACACCGATAAGGCCAAGAATAAGTAGCCAACGAAATGAATTGAACCTTTTCGCTCCGTCCCCCCCTCCACCCATCCATTGCTCCAGCTTTTCCCTCCATTTGCCCATTTCGGTTCACCTCCTGTTACCATTCATGTGTTCCATCCTGCGAATTAATCACCTGAACATGTGTGCTGTCGATCCCCCATTTTTCACGTAGAATTCCTGTGATTAAACCAAAAGCTTTCTGATCCGCAGATTTGCCATTCTCTGTGGTTTCGTCAGGACTACGATCATCTTCTCGCGTTCCTTCATTATGATTAGAGGGTTTTGACTGTGTCGGCTCCACACGAATATTCACTGTCTTTTCAGCTACAGGCTCCACCACAACCGGCTTGATATCTGTACCCGGCGGGACCTTTGTGTTTTTTTCTTTTTTTGCCTTCTGCTCCGCCAATTTGACCACTACTGACTGAACACCCGTTCCTGCCTCTAGCCCCGACTCTTTCTGCTGAATCTGCGCAAGGGTCACCTGGACCGACTGAATTGCTAACCCAGTGTACTGCTCCAATTGCCCTTTCATTTCCTTAGCTACCTCTTTGCCTGCCCATTGCATGGAGCTTTGTTCCTGCTGTTGCTTTAGCTGTTTGCCTTTGGCTAAGATCTCTTCCAATGTCGGTTCCCTATTACCTGTCTCTGCCTGGCGTTGCAGATCCAATGCTCGCCCCAGAACCTCTGAGGGACTACTGCTCAGCAAGCGCACAATCGGAGACAGCAATGTCAGCAAAACAAGCAGGCTGAGTACGAGTTTGACATACCTTTCCATAGATCGGCTCGGTAAGATCATATCGACAAAAGAAGCCAGCAGCACGATTAGCACTAGTTCCTTGAGCCAGCCTCCCAGCCAGTTCACGTCACTCGCCTCCCTCTCGTTGGATTATGTGCATGTATTCACCTCATCATGACTGTCATGTTGCCTGCTGCGAGCATGACGGTAATCGCAAGGAAGGACATTAATCCCACTGCCGCCAGCGCCGCAAAAACATAAATCATACTCTTGCCGATGGCATCCAAACATTCCACAATAGGCGTATCTCCCAAAGGCTGCATGATTGCTGCGGTCACTTTATAAATGAGGGCTAGTGTCAGAATTTTGAGAGCAGGAAAAGCACACAGGAACAAAATAATGATGACTCCCACAAGGCCGATGGCATTTTTAACGAGCAGTGATGCCGAAATGACCGTATCCGTCGCATCTGCCAGCGCCTTGCCTACCACCGGAACAAAGCTACCTGTAATATATTTAGCTGTACGGATTGTTAATCCGTCAGTAACCGAAGAGGTTAATCCCTGTACCGAAATGACTCCTAGAAAAATAGTCAGAAGCACTCCCAGCACGGCAACACCCGCGTTCCGCAGTAGATCAGCTAACTGGGTCAGCTTGTATTTGCCCGTGAGCGAGTTGACCAAGTACAGCACAGCCGAGAAGAACAGCAGCGGGAAAACAAGCGTATGAATAACTGTTCCGACCGTGTTGATCATAAATACAATCAGCGGGTGGGTCACCGAAACGGTGACAACGTTACCCATCGAGGCCAACATGGTAAACAGCAAGGGCAACATCGCCATCATGAAATGAATCATGCTGTCAATTGCTTCTTTGGCATAACCAATCGCTACACTAAAGCTATTAATCGCCAAAATGATAATGACCATGTACACGATAGCGTAGGCAACTTTGCTGACCTGCTTGCTTTCAAAAGCGCTTTGCAGCGTTTCCAGCACCATACTCATAATGCTGAGCATGACGATGGTGACGAGCAGCTTGGCATTCACCCGGATTTCATGGATGAAAAAATCAGCTATGGCCATCAACACACCTTTTATGCTGAATCCTTCACCACCCGGAAGCAGCATGTCCATGAAAGAAGGCGTTTTCTGGTCAGGGAAAAATCCGCCGTATTGCTTCATGAGTCCGTCCCAATAATGTTCAACATCATCTTTGGGCATTTGCTCCGCCTGTTGTCTGATCCATTCGTTTGTAGGTGTATCTGCGAAGAGGACCGCAGCCGAGGCGCACCAGAGACATAGCAGCAAAATCACAATAACTTTGAGATTCGGCATGCCCCCCAGCCTTTTCATGGCATCACCCCCTCAGGCGGGCATCAGCTTCAGAATGGTATCAATAATAATGCTGATAATCGGGATTGCGAGTACCATGATGAGTACCTTTCCAGTAAGCTCTATTTTGGAAGCTATACCGTCTTGCCCCGCATCCCGTACGATCTGTGCTCCGAATTCGGCAATATAAGCGATACCGATTATTTTTAATACGGTTTTAAAATAAATCATGTCCATACCTGAGGACCTGGCCAGTCGCTCCAGCACGGCAACCACAGATCCGATCTTGCCAATCAGCAGCAAAAAAATGACGATTCCCGCAGCTGTTGCAATCAAAAAGGCAAACATCGGCTTCTGTTCCTTGATAACTAAGATGAGGACTGTGGCAACGAGGGCGAAGCCCACCACTTGAATGATTTCCATGTGTTCACCTACTGAAAAAGAAAAATAGATTTGATCTCTTGCAGAAGGTTATCCAACATTCGCACCACCATGAACAGCACGACAACGAAACCGATGACCGTCACCCAGTGGGCCATGTCTTCCTTGCCCATTTGCTTTAGTACGGTATGAATCATAGCGATAATAATGCCAATTCCGGCAATCTGGAAAATTGCGTTCACTTCTAAATTCATTCGAGCACCCCGCTAATAGATCAAAATGACGATCAATGCTCCGATCAGCAGTCCCAGGCTTCTGCTCATACGCTCGTATCTCACCTGATCTGCCTGCGCCTGCGCTTCTTCATGGGATAACTGCTGGATGGTCAGCGCAATGTGCTTGATCTGGTCTTCACGGTCGCTGGTTCCAAGGCTGTAAGCAAGCTGACGCATCGCTTCCTTCTCGGCCTGCTTCATAGAGGAACGGCTCCACGAGACTTCAATCGCTTTATGCAAGCTTTCTCTGGCGGTCAGGCCAAAAGAGGGGTGCATCCAGCGTGAGGCTTGCTGAAACAGAGAGCGCAGCGGCTCTCGCAAGGGCTCTCCAGTCTTGGCGAAAGCATCTGGTAACGGAGACACCCCGTAAGAAACCTCGGTGGTCAGTCTTTGCAGTGCGAGAATTAACTCTCTGATTTGCCGCGGCCTCATGGCAAATTGTCTTGCCCGCTGCCAGCCTGCCAGTGTGGTGGCTAGTATAACCAAGACAGCTCCCAGCAGCTTAAGCATAGGAGATGCCCCCGTTCTGCCTTCTCCAGGCAGTGTCAGCCTGCGCTGCTTGGCATCTGCCAGCCGAAAAGAGACGCCCCGGCTCGTCCGCTCCAGCATGACATAGAGCTGGAACAGCTCCTGTCCTGTAGCTAATCCGGCAAAGGCAGATCGGCTCGCCATTTCAGCCACATCACGACCATGTGCGGAAGCAATGACTGCGATGCCTGCATGAAGCGCTTCACGTACCGCTTCCGCATCTTCTGGCCGCCCGATTTCATCCACAATCAGGACATCCGGTGACATCGAGCGAATCATCATCATCATACCCTCCGCTTTCGGACATCCGTCCAATACATCGGTGCGAGGTCCGACATCAAAGCCGGGGATGCCCTTATGGCTACCGGCGATCTCAGAACGTTCATCTATAATGCCCACCTTAAGTCCATTTCGTCGCCCTCCGTTGCTTTGCATCCCTCCGTAACTCAGTTGTCGAGCCAAGTCCCTAAGCAACGTCGTCTTGCCATGCTGAGGCGGTGACAAGATGAGCGTATGCCGTATCATTCCGGATTTTCGATCCGCTACATAAGGCAATATCCGATCAGCTATGCCAGGAATGGCCCGGGCAATTCGTACGTTAAAGCTGCTTATATCCCTCAAATGCTCTACTCGCCCTCGGTTAAGCACAGTTCTCCCTGCCAAGCCAACACGATGACCGCCAGGGATGGTAATAAACCCTTTGCGAAGCTCCTCTTCCATGGTGTACAGGGAATGATTACTGATAAAATCCAGCAATCGGTGGGCATCCTCGCGGTTAGGCTTATAGGCTTCAACAGGATTCAAAGTCAGCCGACCAGCAGTCGTTACAAAATGATGATCACCATTCGCATTAACTTCCAGCGGCCTTCCTTCCCGGACCCGAATTTCTTCCAGTTGCTTAAATACCGTTTCTGGAAGCCTTCCGAGTATACCGTGCAACGGTTCCGGAAATAACTCCAGCCATTCCATACCAGTGCCGCCTCCTCACAGTTGTCCTTTTTCTTTAAGACAAGTCTATGGCTGACTCTCGCTTTTTATGCCGAAAATATATTGAAAATCCAGTCGAACCTTTGATCACTCCTATCCATGCTCAGCGGACCTTTCCCCGCTCATTCAAGCACCTTTCCCTGCTTTGTATAATAAAAAAAAGACTCCCTCGATGCCTTGGTGGCTAAGGGATACCCTTAAATAAAAAAGCTAGATTTACAGCAAAAAGAGGCTGTTCCACAGTCTATCTCTCACTGATGGAACAACCTCTTAACCTACTGCTGTATTCTATGATTTATCAATCTATAAATAGGGAACGTATAATTTATCGACCTTTCCCCGTCATAGCATTTCTCTATATCAATTGATGTTATTAACGACGGTCTTTAGGGCCGCCTACAAACGCTTGCTCCTCGGTATCCAGATTATAAGCTGTATGCAACGCTTGGATAACCTCATGAAGCTTTCCAGCTTCAATTACACACGATACCTTGATTTCGGATGTGCTTACCATTTTAATGCTAACGCCTTGCTCGGCCAGCACGGCAAACATTTGTGCTGCAACACCCGGGTGGCTAACCATACCTGCACCTACTATGGAGACCTTCACCAAATTTTCCTCAGACGTTACTTCACGGTATGGAAGCTCCCCGCGAATACCTTCCAGCGTCTTAAGTGCAGCTTCACGATCCGTTAGAGCTACCGTAAAGGAGAAATCTGCTTTTCCAGCTTCAACCCCGCTCTGTACAATAATGTCTACATCAATTTTGGCTGCTGCCAGTGTTCCGAAAACTTTTGCCAGTACACCAGGGATATCTGCAACGCCCAAAATACTGATTCTTGCTACATTTTTATCATATGCAATTCCACTGACTACAACGCCTTGCTCCATTACTGCATCCTCCTTTACGACTGTTCCTTCATTATGGTTAAAACTGGACCGCACAATCAACGGTACCCGGTTATGTTTGGCATACTCTACCGCACGGGGATGTAAAACAGCCGCACCTAAATTGGCTAATTCCAGCATCTCATCATAAGAAATTTCTTTTAGCTTACGTGCCACTTTCACAATCCGTGGATCTGTTGAATATATGCCGTCCACATCCGTGTAAATTTCACAGGCATCCGCTTGAATTGCCGCCGCCAGCGCAACGGCCGTCGTATCAGACCCACCACGTCCCAGCGTCGTAATATCTCCATCTGCAGACATCCCCTGGAAACCTGCTACAACAACAATCTTGTTGCTACTCAGTGCATCCAGCACACGCTGAGGTTGAATATCCGTAATCCGAGCCCGACCAAAGTCAGATTCAGTACGGAAGCCTGCCTGCCATCCCGTAAACGATACCGCTTCATGACCCAGCTGCTGAATAGCCATCGACAACAATGCGATTGAAATTTGCTCGCCTGTCGTCATCAACATATCCAACTCACGTGCAGGCAACTGCTCATTTAATAATTTGGCCTGGTCAATCAATTCGTCTGTTGTGTCTCCCATTGCGGAAACGACCACTACACATTGATGCCCTTCACTCTGTTTCTCAACGACGCGTTTTGCCACGCGTTTCATGCGCTCCGTATCACCGACGGAACTGCCTCCGAATTTCATGACATACAAAGACAACGATATTCACTCCCTCAGACTCAACAGTATGTAACCTTGAGATGGCACCAAACGATTTGAACGTGACATCCTGCGGCATAACTTTAGTACAGTATAATACGAAAGTGCTGTGTGGAGCCAATGTTTTTTAATATTCGTACATATAAAAATATCCCCTGCCCTTAATAAGGACAGAGGATACCGGAAAATGTAAATTCTATGCGCGAGACATGTATTTGCCGTCACGAGTATCAATTAACAATACGTCATCTTGGTTAATAAACAGAGGAACTTGAACATTCAAGCCTGTTTCCAGTTTGGCATTTTTGGTTGCACCTGTAGCTGTATTCCCTTTAATACCTGGTTCTGTTTCAATTACTTTGAGTTCCACGCTGGTAGGCAGGTTGATACCCAGGATTTCTCCGTTGTAGCTTATGATATTTACATTCATGTTTTCTTTCAGGAAGTTAAGCTCCCATTTCAGCTGATCGCTGGACAATGTAAATTGATCATATGTTTCGTTGTCCATGAATGTATGATCGTCTGCACTAGCATACAGATAAGATACACCACGATTTTCGATTTGCGCCCGGCCGATTGTTTCACCCGCACGGAATGTACGTTCAACCGTATTACCATTACGCAGGTTTTTCAACTTGGAGCGTACGAATGCTGCGCCTTTACCTGGTTTTACGTGTTGAAAATCCAGAACTGTAAAAATATCTCCGTCTACCTCGACGGTCAAACCTGTTTTAAAATCATTAACGTTAATCACTAAAATACCCCTCCTACAGGACTGTTATCGTTATTAAACGACTGTAAATTCTTTGCTCGAATGCGTTAATACTTTGATGCCGTTATCTGTAATAACGATATCATCCTCGATCCGTACACCGCCCAATCCAGGCACATAGATACCTGGTTCGACCGTTACAACCATGCCCGGCTCCAGAATATCATCACTTGCCTTCGACAGACGTGTAGATTCATGCACTTCAAGACCCAGACCATGACCTGTACTGTGTCCGAAATTGTCTCCATACCCATGGCTAGCAATAATATCCCGGGTCAGCGCATCCGCTTCACGGCCTGTCATGCCCGGCTTAATATGTTCGAGTGCGTGAAGCTGCGCCTTAAGTACAATATCGTAGATCTCGCGCAACTGAGGCGCCAAATCCCCTTGTGTAGCCACTGTACGGGTCAAATCGGAGCAGTAGCCATCCAGCAACGCACCAAAATCAAACGTAATCAGCTCACCTGCTTGTACTAACTTTGCACTGGCTACTCCATGAGGCAATGCCGAACGAACTCCGGATGCCACAATCGTGTCAAATGAAGAAGAAGTAGCTCCCTGCTTGCGCATGAAGAATTCCATTTCCAGATCCAGCTCACGCTCGCTGACTCCTGGTTTGATGTAAGGTAAAATGTGTGCAAATGTAGCATCTGCCAAATCCGCTGCCCGTTGCATCACTTCGAGCTCTTCCGCATCCTTGTACACCCGCAGCTTTTCCACAATGCCCGATACCGGAACCAGCTTAATAGGTGACAGATCTTCGCTATAAGCTTTATGTGTCGCAACAGTTACATCATCCTGCTCAAAGCCTGTTTCGCTAATCTGATGGGAAGACAGCAATTCTTTTACTGTTTCCATGACCTGCGCAGCGTGCTGCACTACCGTAAAGCCTTGGGCTTGTTCGGTCGCTTGTGTCATATAACGAAAGTCAGTCAGCAAATAACTATGGGATTCTGTAATCAGCACATAGCCCGCTGAACCTGTGAAGCCTGTCAAATATCGACGATTGACAGGGCTAGTAATCAGCATAGCCCGCAGGTTATGCTCGCCCAGCGCCTGCCGCAACTTTAGCACCCGGTCATTCTTCATCTTCATTCCGCTCCCCTCTGTCAAATAACCAAATGCTATTTTAACACAGGGGATAGGCGCTTGAGAAGTTTTTGTTACGTTCTGTCCCCAGCCTTCTCAGGCTCGCGCATTCTTTCATCCGTATACTCGACAGCAACGGTATATCCGATAAATAGTCCCCACAGTATAAATACGCAAACTTCTGTATATATGGAATTCCATGTTAATCGATAAGGAGGGTTCATCATCCCTAACTTAGGGCCTGTTAACACAAATAAAATAACCCACCAAATCAGACCGTATATAATACCGGGTATAGGGCCATTAAACCTACGCAAAATCAGGGTGTACACCAATGACGCTACCACGGACAATGCAATAAAAAACAGCAACCCCACCAAATGCCCTGCCATGGTGTTCATGAACGAATGCTTGAAAAACGGCTCTGCCAGAAAGCCAGGCGCCACTACTGTAAAGTGCAGCGTATAAAACAGCCAGCGCAGCAATCCCCAGAGCAAACCCGCAAAAAAACCCAGCTCAAGTGCAAAGGGAATGAGCGGTGTATGTACTTTGCCTGACTGTTGTCTGCCTCTGCTACTGTTGTCATTATGATTACGTTGATCTTGAGATTCACGGGACTGTTCCTGATCATGACCTATTTTCGGTATAGAGTAAGTTTCACTCATGTGGTTGGATCTCCTTTCAAAATGAATAAATTTTCTCATGGTAAGGACTCATTGTTATAAGGAAAAGCATGTGTACTTCCACCAAATTCGTGCCTATCCATTTTGAGAGGTAGTATGCTCCAATGGGGAGCAGTTTAACAATGAAGTCGAAGAGTGGATTTAATAATCTTTGCATTGACAAAATTTCAATCCTGTTTCATAATATATTAATGAAAATGATAATCATTATCATTTTATAATACGTTTATACAGGAGAACGCAATCTATGAAAAAGGAATTTATCGGATTCTTATTGTTACTGACTTTTATGCTCACACTGGCAGGTTGTGGAGCAACTGACAATGCTGCAGATAAAGGTCAGACAACTACGTCGGGTAGCAAACCCACTGAAGCAGCGACCGGTCCTGTGACAGTAAAGCATAATCGTGGTGAACTCACGCTTGACAAGCCCGCGCAGCGTGTCGTGGTGCTTGAATGGACATTTACGGAGGATTTGATTGCATTGGGCGTTCAGCCAGTTGGTAATGCGGACAATGCCAACTATAAGGTGTATGTGACTCCAGAGGCGGCTCTGGACAGTAACGTGGTCGATGTCGGTACACGCAACGAGCCTAATTTGGAGGCGATTGCTTCATTAAAGCCGGATCTCATCATATCCAATTTTGATGGGAATGAAGCAATCTATGAGCAACTCAAGGCCATCGCACCGACGATTGAATATAATCTGAACGATGGTAACGGCTACGACTATGATAAGATGGTGAAGATTTTTAATAGTATCGCAGTCGCTCTTGGAAAAGAGGATAAAGCTAAGCAGGTGCTTGCCGATCTGGATCAGCATTATGCCGAAGCCAAACAAAAGCTCGCCGCTGCAAACAAATCGGATTTCCATTTTATACTGACACAGGCTTTTACTTCGCAAAATGCAGCCAGTCTGCGTATGTTTTCAGATAATTCAGTCGTTGTGGGAACACTGGCGAAGATCGGTTTGGTTAACGATTGGAAACCGAGCAAGGTTGAATCGTATGGCTTTTCAACGGTTGGCATTGAAGCTCTGTCAGCCGTTCAGGACAGCAACTTTATCTATATTGTGCAGCCAGACGATAATGTTTTCGGCTCATCTATGAAAAACAATTCTGTTTGGAATGGTTTGAAATTCGTCAAAGAAAAACGTACTTATCCGTTGGCCAGTACAACATGGACGTTTGGCGGCCCGGTCTCGTCAAAGGGACTGGTGGATGAGACTGTCGGGGCAATTACGCAATGAATTTGATCTGGCGATTCCGTCTGATTTTATAACTGGCGATAATAAGCATTTATGGGGGCAGTCTGACCGCTCTCATAAATGCTTTTTTAAACCTATGGCATGATATCTCCCCACACTACAAGGATTTCCATCTTCTCCGTTATGATTAAATTTCCTTTTCGAATGATAAAATTAGCAGGTCACTCCATCCCATTTTCGTCTAACTAGATATTCCCTTCCAAATTCGATACAATATACAAAAAAGTATGTATTAAGAGAGGTGAGACGGTTGTCACAAGCATCCAAGCCTGTGAGCTACGGCGGTCAGGCAGTCATTGAAGGTGTCATGTTCGGCGGCAAGCGTGTCAATGTCACGGCAGTTCGCCGCAAATCTGGCGAAATCACATATTTGGAAGTACCACGTAAGGAGCAATCCTGGGTGTCCAAATTCCGCAGAATTCCGTTATTGCGGGGGATTGTCAGCATCATCGACTCCAGTGCCAAGGGCACCAAGCATTTGAACTATTCAGCCGATGCGTATGCTGATGATGAAGTAGATCCGGAAGAACGCGCTGAACAAAAGAAAAAAGAGGAATCCCGTTGGAGCCTGAGCATGATGATCGGCGTGGCTGCGGTCGGTATATTGTCCTTCCTCTTTGGCAAAATTGTATTAACCCTGGTTCCGGTTGTTATGGAGAGTTTCCTGTTTGGCGGCTTGTTTCACAACCAGATTTTGCATAATCTCGCTGAAGGAGCTATTAAGCTGATTTTGCTGCTCGCTTATTTATGGGGTATTTCCCAAACTCCGTTAATTAAGCGACTGTTTCAATATCACGGCGCGGAGCATAAAGTGATTACTGCATTTGAAGCTGGGGAAGAACTGACTCCAGCCAACGTACAAAAATATAGCCGACTGCATTATCGCTGCGGTAGCAGCTTTATTATGCTCACCGTGATTATCGGGGTACTCGTCTACTCCCTGTTTACCTACGATAATCTGTGGGAGCGCATGGGGCAACGTCTTTTACTGCTTCCGATCGTATTGGGTCTTTCTTTTGAATTTCTCAAGCTGACCAATGCACTTCGGGAAATTCCAGTGCTTCGTTATCTAGGTTACCCCGGCCTATGGCTGCAGTTGCTTACCACCAAAGAACCGACCGATGATCAAGTGGAGGTATCGATTGCCTCATTTAAGCGTATGCTTGAATTGGATGCTGAGTTAGAAAATGTACCTGTAAAGGAGACTCTCAACAGTCCGGTCCTTGATCCTTTGAAAGGATGAGTGAATGATGTACAGACATGCCGTTATTTTCTGGCTTACCCTTGCTTTGGGCGCATATGGAATTGTAGATATGCTATGGAAAGGTAGCTGGGGCTTTCTCATTAGTTTACTAATCCCCATCTTTATTTTTGCAGTTATATTTCTGCTGTACAAATACCAGCCAGGACAACGCAAGCGAACTCCCAAAGTTAAGCCCTCTGTGCGCACCATGACCAAAACAGCCAGTGCACGTAAACAGCAGACTACAAGCAAACGCAAAGCGTATCCTTTTCATGTCATTGAGGGTTCCAAGGGCAAAAATGAAGAGGAACAACCTAAATATCATTAATCATTATCAACCTTTAAAATGTAGCACAAAGGAGCCATCACCCGTGTTTTGCAATATGACCGGGAAGAGGCTCCTTTTTTACTTCCTTTGAAAATACTTCAACTGCCAGTAAGTGGTGTTTATTTCATGGCGTACATGGTATCTTTCATCAATTGATACTTACTATACTGCTGCTGGTAAGAAGTGATGCTCCATTTGTGGAAAAAAGCTTCTCCTGCCTGCACACCGGAAGCATACAACAAATCACTTTGCTCTGGTGAAATGCTGAATTGGGCAGTGCGGATACCCAAAGTTGGAATTTTAATGGTCCGATACCGATTCTCCTGCTCAATATACCGTTCATCATGTGCCGATAGCATGGTATCAAAAATAGCCTGCAGCATGGTCAATGGGCCTCGTATATAAGAAACCTTGGTCTCCGTCCCTGTTTTGCCCACCATTTGAAATCCTACCGTTGGAATCGTTTTGGCCTCACGTTCATTGACAGGCTCATCAAAAAGCCATAGAGGCAGATTGCTGAGTAAGGCTCCATCAACAACAAATACAAATTGCTGGGAAAAGGTTTTTCCCTTGGCAAGTGCAGAATCAAGTCTTAACATAACAGGATCAAAAAAATAAGGGATACTCGTGCTCATCCGAATGGCCTTGGCTACCTCTAGTGAAGAGGGGTTTATACCAAAACGTTTGATATCCTCAGGAAGCACCAAAATGCGTCCATTCGTAATATCTGATGCAATAATGCGCAGCTTGCCAGGAGGTAGATCCGCGAATGTACGCACTCCTTTAGCTAGTAACAGCTCGCGTACCCAATGCTCTAGTGCCTCTCCTGAGTAGAGCCCTTTTTTAAGAAAGATACGTGCTGCTGGCCCAACCCACTTAATATTGAACACTGGAGAACGTCTTAACAACTTGACCAAGGGAGTTTTCTCAATTACGGCTTTCATTTCATCCGCCGTATATCCCGCAGCCAATAAAGCAGCTACAATAGCACCTGATGATGTACCAGCCAAACGATTGAATACAATATCATGCTCTTCCGCAGCCTTAACTGCACCCGCCAGCGATATTCCCTTAACCCCTCCACCCTGGAACACAGCATTGATCAGCATAGATCAAAAAACCTCCGTTCTCTTGGGAGTAAGCAGTTCTACTGCTTATGTATGAGAACGGAGGTCCATATAGAACCTAAATGATCCAATTTATATCATAATTGATAATAATTTTGAAGAAGTTGAATGAGTCCGTATGGATTTTTCCGCAAATGCTGTGCACTAAAATAAATATCCCCTTTGACCTGCTTATAATTCTCGTTCAGTTCAAGCTGCTTAATTAACTCTTGAGCGGATTGCCATCCTTTTTCAGGGGTGCCGATTTTATAAGGGGAATGGCCAATATACAGCTTAACATCTGAATTTTTGACCTCATTGGACCACCATGCGACAAGCTTGTCATATCCAGCTGCTGGGAAACCGATACTCCAGTAAATTTGTGGAGCTACATAATCAATCCATTCTTTGTTAATCCAGGTTCTTACATCTGCAAATGTCGTGTCATACGCAGTAACGCCTGCCTTGGTGTCTGAACCCGTTAAGTCCTGAGACTTGTTGCGCCACACGCCAAAAGGACTAATCCCGAATTGAACTTTCGACTTGCTGGCATGAATGCTTTTACCCAAATCGCGAACAAAACTATTTACATTATCTCTCCGCCAGTCACCTTTGTTAGAGATTTTGTTGGCGTTATATGCTTTGAATGTCGCATCATCATCAAAAGTCCCGCTGTAAGGATAAAAATAATCATCCAAATGGACACCGTCAATATCGTATCCGTTTACGACCTCCATAATCGCAGCAATGACATGCTGACGTGCAGCTGGAATTCCAGGATTGATGTACAACTGGCTACCATTCTTAACAATCCAATCCGGATGTTGATTAGCCACATGGTTTGCTGCCAAACCGCTAGTTGTTCCTGTAGAATTAGCACGGAACGGATTAAACCAGGCATGGAATTCCATCCCCCGCTTATGTGATTCACTAATCATAAATTTCAACGGATCATAGCCTGGATTTTTACCCTGGGTATTCGTTAAATACTTGCTCCATGGCACAAGATCAGACGGATAAAGCGCATCCCCGCTGGCACGAACCTGAACAAATACCGCGTTAATGCCCATACCCTGCAAATCATCGAGCATTTTTGTAAACTCCTGCTTTTGCTTCTCGGAACTGCTTCGTGCAGATGAAGAAGGCCAGTCTCCATTAATGGTGGAAATCCATGCTCCACGCATAAAGGTTGTAGCCTTCACCTGAGCCACATTTCCCTGTGAGGAACCTGAACCTTCCTCATTAGTAGAGGTTGACGGTGAGGTAACAGCGTCCTGTCCATCCTCCTTGGCTCCCTGATCGGTACTAACACTCTCCTGATTGCCAGATGCTGAGTTATTTGATGTTGAGCTGCTGTTTCCCACAGAAGTACTCCCACCAGTAGAGGAACCTTCTTTACCACTGCTTAACGTAATGACCCGCTCTGAGGCTTGCCAGTCTACTTTTAACCCCAACTCTTCCCCAACAAAACGCAGTGGTACCATGACTCTCCCACTTGACATACGCGCAGATGCGTCCAATCGAACCGACTTGCCATTCACAGTAGCGCTTTGTGCACCATTATCCATAGATATATTTTTGTTCTGTGCTGTAATCGTTACCGTACCAGACGATGCCGACCAGTTGACCTGTGCGCCTAATCCCTCACTAATCACTCGCAAAGGAACCATCGTGACATTCGCGCCCTGTACAATGTACGGTGACGCATCACTTTGCAGGGACTGTCCGTCCAATATAATCTCAATCTCACCAGTTGATGCCGCTTGAACTCCAGGCACGATGGCAGTCTGTACTGCTAAGAGTAGACCCGCAACCATGAGCCCTATTTTCTTCCGATTCATATCTTTATAATCCTCCGCTACCCCTGTTAATTTTAACCCCTATCTTGTCCTGCTATATAATGGATAGACGCTAATAACCAGATATTTGTTGCGGTCAGGAAAATAAAAAAAAGCATTGTCCGTAAGGACAGATGCTTTTAGGAATCCCCACTCAATTCCTTGTGTATGTCATGAAGCTGGCGCAAGCGATCTTCATCTCGGCGGAAATATTCAACCAATGTCTCGATACGTGTGATGGAATCCCAGCTCAAATGGTGTTCAATACCTTCCACATCTTTATATATTAGGTCCTTGTCAACCCCAATCATATCCAGAAATTGCTCTAGTAACTGGTGGCGGTCAACCAACCGTTTGCCGACCTTTTTCCCTTTCGGTGTCAAAATCAGTCCCCGATACTTCTCATATACAAGATAATCGTCCTTATCCAACTTCTGAATCATCTTGGTGACGGACGAAGGATGCACCTCCAAACCCTCTGCGATATCCGAGACACGAGCATATCCCTTCTCATCGATCAGTTGGTAAATGCGCTCCAAATAATCTTCCATGCTTGGCGTTGGCACTTGTTTCCCTCTTTTCTGTTATTGAACGGGCGCTTACCGCCTTCATTTCCTGCATTAAACCTACTATGTAATGATACATGTTATCATCGCTCATTGGCAAGTCTCGTCCCTCCACTCACATCTATTGCCACGATTTGTTCAATTTAAGCAGGGTACACTAATGTTGTCGCCCCTGTATCGTTACTTTCTGCGGAGATGCTTTAGAGTTGGACACCAGAGCACAGAGGATTTATTTCGAAAGGAGCGTTAGCCATGTCTACGCTTGAGCGTACTCCTGTCCAAATCAGAGGAACCAAGCCATTCATGCCTGATCTGGTGTTTTTTGAACCAGACGCACTAAATTATCCCAAAGGCCAGCGTATTATGGATTGGGTCAAAGCCAAGGATATTCCGTATCGTATGACGACCTCTCACAACCGAATTACCAATTTACCAGGTGAAACTGAAGTTGAAAAATACCGAATGGCAAAAAAGACACTGGTTGTCGGCATCCGTAAAACATTAACTTTTGACCAATCCAAGCCCTCTGCCGAATATGCCATCCCTATTTCGACTGGTTGCATGGGGCACTGTCACTACTGTTATTTACAAACAACCTTAGGAGCAAAGCCGTATATTCGGATCTATGTCAATACTGACGATATCATATCAGCAGCTAAAGCCTATATCGAGGAGCGGGCGCCTGAAATTACTCGTTTTGAAGCAGCTTGTACCTCTGATCCGGTTGGTTTGGAGCATATCACTGGATCACTTGGAGACTTGATTCGTTTCATGGCAGATGAGGAATTTGGCCGACTTCGTTTTGTTACAAAATATCATCATGTTGATCCATTGCTGGATATTAAACATAATGGCCATACTCGCATCCGCTTTAGCATTAATTCCGATTATGTTATTAAACAGTTTGAACCTGCAACTTCGCGCTTTGAGGAACGTATTGAAGCAGCGGGCAAAATCGCACGGGCCGGTTATCCGCTGGGGTTCATCATCGCACCCATCATTTGGTATGACGGCTGGGAAGAAGGATACGGAGAGCTGCTGCGTAGATTGGGAGAAACCTTGCCCCAGCATGCTACGAAGGATCTGACATTCGAATTAATTCAGCATCGCTTTACCAAAACATCCAAAGCTGTTATCGAGAAACGTTACCCGAAAACCAAACTGGAAATGGACATAGAAAAACGTAAAAAAAAATGGGGCCGCTGGGGCCAGAATAAATATGTTTATCCCGATGAACAGCAAAATGCACTACGGGAGTTTATCACAGAACGCATTTTTGAACATTTTCCTTTAAGTCGTATCGAATATTTCACATAACCAGCATCCAATCCGGGGTAATCCGTTGTAAAAAAAGCGTAACATCTGTCATATGATCCGTTACCAGCAGACCGCCAGTGATCACAAGCAGCATGCCACCTATTTGGATAAGGATGGAAGTATAACGGGACGATAACTTAACAGAGCCTGCCAGCAAAGCCAATACAAAAAACGGAATCGCAAAACCAAGTGCGTAGCCAGTAATCAGCTTGAACCAAATGTGATGCTCTACTGCCGCCAAAGCGATAATAGCTGTTAGCATAGGACCGATACAGGGTGACCAGCCTGCCGCAAACCCAATTCCGATTACAAAGGAACCGGCGTAACCGGCAGGCTTCCATGTCCAGCGCAGCTTATGCTCTCTCATTAGAAATAATGGACGCACGAAACCAAGAGATACCAGACCCATGAGTATAATAAGTAGCCCCGCTACGACTCTTAGCGTATCCCCATAATTGGCAAACCATTCTCCAAGCAACCCGACACTTGCCCCCAGTGAATAAAAAAACAACCGAAAAGCCTAATACAAAAGCAAGCGTGTGTCCCATCGTACGATAGCGAACCTCTGCCCTGTGCCGTCCTTCAGCCAGTTCACGTGCCGACATTCCTGTTATATACGATAAATAGGATGGATATAGTGGCAAGCAGCACGGTGAAAAAAAAGAAACCAGTCCAGCAACGATGGCCAACCCGGCGTTGACATCTGACATCATCATTTCCTCCCACCTGTCTTAGTGAACACGCAGAGCAAATACAAGCCCTACCTACTAAAACATACGTATAGACAGAGAAAAATATGATACAAGCCAAAAAGCGTATGCCTGGGAGAATAATATCCAAGCATACGCTTTTTACGTTCTTTTATTTTATATAGCCTCTTATTTTACAATCGCACCATTTGGCATACCATCCGGTACAGTGGCCAATGTAAGCTGATCCCCATGTGATGCTGCCAAAATCATACCCTGCGACAGCTCACCCCGAAGTTTTACTGGCTTAAGATTGGTCACACAGATCACCTTACGCCCAATGATATCCTCAGGTGTATAAAACTTCGCAATTCCTGATACCACCTGTCGCTGCTCATAACCAAGATCGAGCTGAAGCTTCAATAGTTTATCGGCCTTCTTCACAGGCTCACAGGCAACAACCTGGGCAACGCGCAGTTCTACCTTGGCAAAATCCTCAATGCCAATCTCTTCTTTCGGCTCCGGTGCTTCCTGGCTCGCCTCAGATGCATTCAGCGGTTGAGCTTGTGTGGCAGCTTCCTCCGGTTTCTTACCTCCAGTCATTGCTTCTACGATAAAAGCAACCTCTTGCTCAGAGTCCAGACGGGGGAAGATCGGATTACCTTTGACCAACTGCGTTCCTTCTGGAATACGTCCAAATTGCTTGCCGCTATCCCATGTAGTCAGCTCCCCTTGACGAATACCGAGTTGTTCCCAAATTTGATGAGGTGCACGCGTCAAGAAAGGCTGAAGTAAAATGGAAGCAATACGTAAGCTTTCTACCAAATGCACCATAACAGATGCCAATTCGCGACGTTTTGCCTCATCCTTAGCCAGATTCCAAGGTTGCGTCTCGTCAATATACTTGTTGCTACGGCTAATAAATTGGCTAATCGCCGTTAAAGCCACGGAAAATTCCATGTTTTCCATAGCTTCTTCAACTTTACTATAAGTCGATGTTGCCATATCTACCAAAGCTGCGTCGAATGAGGTTACATTGGCTTCATAAGCGGGAACTTTGCCGTCAAAATATTTGTCTACCATCGCTACCGTACGATTCAACAAGTTGCCCAGATCATTGGCTAAATCCGAATTTACACGATCTACAAAACTTTCAGGTGTGAATGTTCCATCCGCTCCAAATGGCACCTCGCGCAGCAAGTAGTATCGAAGTTGATCCAGACCATAACGGTCAATCAACGTTACCGGGTCTACCACATTGCCTTTAGATTTCGACATTTTGCCATCTTTCATGAGTAACCAACCATGTGCAAATACTTTTTTAGGCAACGGAAGGTCCAGTGCCATCAGCATGATTGGCCAATATATCGTGTGGAATCGTACAATCTCTTTACCTACGATATGCACATTTGCTGGCCAAAATTTATCGTACAGCTCAGTATTAGAAGAGCCATACCCCAAGGCAGTGATGTAGTTAGAAAGTGCGTCAATCCACACGTATACGACATGCTTCGGGTCCCCCTTGACCTTAACACCCCAGTCAAAAGTTGTACGGGAAACAGCCAGATCTTCTAACCCCGGCTTGATGAAGTTGTTAATCATTTCTTTTTTCCGGGATTCCGGTTGGATAAACTGCGGGTTCTCTTCATAAAATTGCAGCAACCGATCAGCATACTTGCTCATGCGGAAAAAGTAACTCTCTTCCTTGACCAGTTCTACAGGGTGTCCACTATCCGGGCTCTTACCTCCAGTTACATTACCTTCAGCGTCCTTCACGACGTCAACGAGTTGAGTTTCTGTGTAGTAAGTCTCGTCAGGAATGCTGTACCAACCTTCGTATTCTCCCTTATAAATATCGCCTTGTTTTAATAAACGATCAAAGATTTCCTGTACGACAGCCTTATGACGTTCCTCCGTAGTACGGATAAAATCGTCATTGGAAATGTCGAGCTTCCGCCACAGGTCTTGAATACCTGCCACGATGTCATCTACGAAACGTTGCGGCGTTTTGCCAGCTGCACTTGCCTTTTGCTCAATCTTCTGGCCATGCTCATCCGTTCCTGTCAAATAACGAACCTCATAGCCCCGTAGCCTCTTGTAGCGAGCCATCGCATCACCCGCTACCGTCGTGTAGGCATGTCCTATATGGAGCTTGTCACTGGGATAATAGATCGGTGTTGTAATGTAAAATGTGTTCTCACTAGACATGTATGTTCCTCCTGTTTTGTTCACGACAGCAAAAGATTTGCTACCATGATAGGTACTCCAATTCATGAATTCGACACAAATTGGGCACAAAAAAGACCCCCGTCCCTATGGGACGAGAGTCACCTCACGCGTTACCACCCAAATTCCCTGTACCCTCGCAGAATACAGGCTTCACCGGTCACATCTGACCGCCCATTAACGCTGGATCACGCCTCCTCCTTACGATTGCCTCCTGAACATAGCTTCACTGTGGCAAATACGCTCGAAAAAGGTTCCTCCAGGACCATATTCAGGCTTCACTCCAGACCGGTTTTCAGCTAACTCCGGCTCTCTGTACTGGACGACTTACCTTACTCATCCCTTCACAGGAAAACAATATTAACCAAAATATAACCAAATCGGCATGGCGCTGTCAAGTCAGACCCTTCTCGGTGTGGGTAACCAAACGATCTTTGTCAGACTGATCTAACCCCTTTTTTGCAGGAGGGACCAAATCTACACCGCCGGGATGAAATGGATGGCATTTAGCTATACGCTTTGCAGCTAGCCATGAGCCTCTGAGCGCACCATGCACTTCTACCGCCTCTAGCGCATACGCCGAACACGTCGGATAGAACCTGCAGGTAGCCGGCTTTAATGGTGAAATGTAAGCACGATAAAACTGAATCGGAGCCTGTACCACTCTGCGCGTGGTGATTTTCATTTCAGTAGCCCCCGTGGCTGTGAGTGTGACTGCTCGTCTGTTTGAAACCCCCATCCGAATTACTCTCAGTATGCCCATTCTTCTGCTGACAGTCTTTGCAATAACCAAAAATTTCAAACTTATGCTCGACGATTTGGAATTGATCTGTTGTATCTGTCATTTGCATTGGACAAAAAGAAATCGGCAATGTTTTCTGACAGCTCAAGCAAATCATATGGTGGTGGTGATGATGTTCATTACAGCTCACCTTGAACTTCATCCCATCCTCAAAAGATACCTGCTCCAGTACACCCAATTCCTGCATTACACGCAGATTGCGATATACTGTATCAAAGCTAAGTCCGCTGTACTTCTTACCCATATATTCATAAACGTCTTTAGGGGACAGATACCCTTCATTCTCGGAAAATAACGTGGCCAACGTCTTGCGTTGATCTGTAATACGCAGCCCCTGAGCGGACATCGTTGCGATAATCTCATCCTTTGTCAGCATGCGTTTCACCCTCCCCTGTCTATAGTTTCAGGTTTTCTGATGCAGGCTTAGGCTTGCATCTATTCATTATACCACGATTAAAGTCAATATTATAAGAGATATTCACGCTACTCATAAGAAAAAGACGTTCTCCAGTGCTGCAACCAAGTTCGCAACGGGAGAACGCCTATATCCTGCAAGTGACATCGACTTTTAAAACGGTGAATGATGAGACTCAAGTGGTCTATACCGGTAAACAGCACCGATTATTTAAAATTAGTTTTTAATAGCTGGTAAAGGCATAACTACTACGGAAACCGGCAGATTACTACCAGCAGCTGCAGTGAAATACATCTCTACACTTTCTTCGATATGACCTGTGCGATACAGCACACTCATCTCATTCGGAGCCCATACAGCACCATTTGTCGGTATGCCCACAACCTGATTGTTCACCATCGCATAGCCGGAATATTCGCCTCCACGCGGGTTGAACGCAATCAGTGAATACGGCGCTACATGGTCCAACTTAACCTTATATACAACACCAAAGTTACCAGCATTAGAAGCAGAGGAGCCGTCCAGACCGTCGGTACCAATCAGGTTCGGGTCTACCTTATTATCACCAAGAACGATACGTTGAGCTGTTTTACCAACTTCTTCGGTAAAATTGAGCGAGATATCCGAATTCGCGTATGTTCCACGGTTATGAATACCGTCCTTAGGCAGTTTTGCCAGTGTAGGCAGTACAGTCATTGGATCTGCATTTGCATCCACCATAATGACCGTATATTGGATTGGCTGATCCGTGTATAGATCGGACAAGAGAGAAATGACTTGTTTTTGTTTCATTTTTTTCTCATTCAAATCCTGCAAAATAATACGGCTTTCGCCTGGATTCAGAACCGTACTAGAACGTTTGCTTCCATCTATCATAGACTGAAAATATTTTTGAATTGAAACTTTTCCCGCAGCTGTAGCAAATTCAGATGGTCCAGCAAAGCCTGAATTTTCGACATTAATATTGGTAGGCGTGATATTGTTGTTGGTCGCAATCACATACATCTTTACATCTCTACCCGTTTCATTCACATGATGGACAAGAATACGGGTACTGCCTGATCCGGTTTCCTGATATACGATACCATCCTGGAACACACGTTCCGGGCTGTTGGCACGAATCAGAAGACGTGGCGAAGATGTACTAGTCAAAGGAATGGTAGGCATTGTAGGCACCTGACTGCCATCTACACTGTATTTATCGCCATATGGCGTGAAAATTTTATTGAAATCATCTTCGTTGTATAGCAGTTCATTCGTAATTTTAATTGTTTCACTTTTGGTACCTGTTGCGCCATGCTTATCAGTCACGGTCAGTGTAATGGTTACATCACCTGGCTGGAAGAAGGCAAGTTTCTTGTTCTCCCAATCACGCTTAGTGATCGCATTCTCATCGTCAGTACTCAGGTCGGTAATGGTAATTTTTTCACCCATCTTGTACTCTTTTTTATCCGTTGTAAACAGAGCTACCGGCGGCTGGTTTGGCGGTCTTACTGTAATTGTTACTGAGTAAGGATCACTCCAGTTCCCAGCAGAGTCAAGAACGGAATAGGTAACTACATATGTACCCGGCTCCTGAAATACGTCCTGCTTACCTTCCCAACGTTGGTTCACAATCGGAAGACCTGTAGGAGAAGATTCCTTGGTCAAATACGTAACTTGAGTTTCACCCGCATAGATATCTTTTTGTTGAACCGTGAAAGAAGCTTTTGGCTTCTGATTCAAATCCATGATAACTTGTTTAGTTGTATTATTCACAGTATAAGGAATATTTAAGGCCTGCGTAATCGAGGTCAACGGTACCATAAATACGTTCTTTTGTTGGAAAGCCGGTCCCTTCATTTGTCTAGCTTCACCGTTAACCGTATAAACTTTGCTGTCTGTTTTGAAGCGTAGGACATTTGTTCCTTGGGTGATTACGGTTTCTTTGGTGGCAGTGTCATAACTAAACTGCAATCCGACACGGCTGACAAGAGAACGGATAGCTACATAGGAAACTCCGTCTTTGACTGTCATCGGCTGAGTTGCCGTATATACCTGTCCGTTTTGTTCCATTTTAGCACTGTTCAAATACAAAATCAGTTGATTCGCATTCATGGATGTTGGAGCTCCACCAGGATTGGTGATCGTTCCGTCTCCACCGTATACATCATTGGTTACGTTCGATCCGTTAGTGGTATCTGTAGGCAGCCCAGTCAATGGATCATTGGATACACCCGTGTTATCAGGTGTTACCGTATTAGCTGGTGTGCTTGTTCCATTTTGATCTCCGATACTATTCTGAACGCCGGAATCAGCAACATTGGTCGTCTGCTGGGCGCTAACCGAATCGGTGGATTGAACGCTTGTTGATGCTGCTTCTGCTCCTACAGGGGCTACTGCAGCCACCTGAGCTACCGCCAAGGCGGTGAGCATGGTCCATTTCTTGAAATTCATTGTCTGTCTCCTTCTATCCCCAAATTATTATCATTCCCGTGAAAAGTCATACTATTAGACGCGACAGTTGTCAAAAAGTTTCTGGAAATTTTGACGATCATGAAAAAAAGGGAACTTTCTCCTGTGATTGCAATAAACGAAAAGAATTATCCCTTAATACATTAAAAATCTACTAAATAAATAGGCTATTAGATTTAAAGATTTGGCTTCCGATCTTGCTAATTTATTTCGTCATAAAAAGTCCTCTATTGGAATAATCTCTTTTTATTAAGCTAATTTTTGTTCATAGGTGCTTTATTTAAAACTCTCATCTTATCAACTTGTAACTAGAGAGTATGGCATTTATGAATGACTGGAATATGAAAATTAACCATAAACAAAGTGAAACAATTACTTTATCGTTAGGTAGTAGTCCTCTCTTTGTGAAAAGAAAAGGTGCCCCAAGTCATCAAATCGACTTTGGGCACCCAATAAAAATGGTCATTAATCAAGGCCAAGTTAGAGAATAAGTTCCGTTATTATTATAAGTTTGAACACGAACTGTATGATAACCATATAAACCACTTACATGAAAACTAGATCCTTCACTAGGATTTCTATCACGCTGGTAGACATGTCTACCGTTACTATCATAAATATCAATACTATACAAATCTGAACTACTTGAGGCCGTATAAATCTGTACATCCAAAGACCCATTTAAATAAATAGATGCAGAAGTTTGACCCAGTTGATATGACCTTGATCCTTGAGGTGTAACTACACTTTCATTTGTTAATGTTTGTTCAATAACCGATTGTGAACTCGTGTTTGAGTTCATATTTTCTTTAGCATAGGTTAGTTGAGTAGGTACAAAACTTAAAGATAAAGTGAGAGCTGAGAGAGCAGTTAAACCTAGCAGCTTAGATTTTACCATGTTTCTTGTCTCCTTTTCTTTTATTATAATTTACAAATTCATAGTACAATAATTAGGTGAAAAAGTAAACATTTTTTTCCTTATTATTATATATATTGTTGTTTTATAATAAAAAATTCATAAAATATTGAAAATTTCAATAAAACAAGACTATTATGATTCTCTTCAGTTTCAGTAGCATAAATTTTATATTTATTTACTGTATATACTTCGACCGAAAGTTCGTGCTGTGAAATCTAAGTACATATTTTAGTAAATTTTCATTGTATCTATCAACGTTAATCAGGTACTGAAAATTACCTTTAAATACAAGAACTTAGATAACAATGAAACGTTTTTCTGAAAACTAAGAAGTGAGCAGAGCAAGAACAAGCCGATTCAAGTCGCAGCCTAAAAAAGTTTTTTATCTTAAATATTTCAAGACAAATTAAAACAGCGTGCACCGTTTAATACTGGTGCACGCTGTATACTCATTTTTTGCTTTGCAAAACTTACTACAACATTATGATGGATGACAAGCAGTATCCGTTCCTGCAGTCTCCAGACGACCCTCTTCAATGAGCCGGTAAGCACGTTGAACTTCTTCATCTGTAGGAGACGGAACTCCCTCCAGCGGATATGCCTTACCGAGCATTTCCCATTTGTAAACACCCATTTGATGGTAAGGTAAAATTTCGAATTTCTCGACTCCGTTCAACGTTCCAATGAACCGTCCCAAATTGAGTAGATCTTGCTCGTCGTCATGGATACCCGGTACAAATACGTGTCTAATCCACATTTTTCGCCCTTGCTCAGACAACCAGCGGGCCGTACTTAGCATACGATCGTTGGATTTGCCTGTAAGCTTAATATGCTTGTCGTTATCAATGTGTTTAATATCTAGTAGTACCAAATCCGTTACGTCCAGTAGATCATGGATACGACCTGCATCATTAAAGCCGTTACTGTCCAATGTCGTGTGCAAATTCCAGCGACGTTTCACTTCTTTGAACAACTCTGCTACAAAATGAGCTTGTAATGTCGGTTCTCCACCGGAAACTGTTAATCCGCCTCCCGAAGAACGGTAATAGGCTAAATATGGTTCAATCTCAGCCAATACTTCTTCTAACGTCATCGGATTACCTTCATTTAAGGCCCAAGTGTCCGGATTATGGCAATATTGACATTTCAACAAGCATCCTTGCATAAAGAGCACGAAGCGGATGCCGGGACCATCTACGGTCCCGAAGGTTTCCAATGAGTGTATGTGACCTTTCAACATGTTGCATCATCCTTCCCGCATCCGCTATGCGTGCGTCAGTGTATTATATGATACGTAAAACTTATTTACATTGTACCGTGGAAAGTACGGTTAATAACATCCAATTGTTGCTCACGAGTCAGCTTGATAAAGTTAACAGCATAACCGGAAACACGAATCGTAAGTTGTGGATAGTTTTCTGGGTGTTCCATTGCATCCAACAGTTGTTCACGAGCAAACACATTGACATTCAGATGATGTGCGTGGCTTCCAAAGTAGCCATCCATCATCGAAACAAGGTTTGTTTTGCGTGTTTCTTCTTCTTTACCCAGTGCTTTAGGCACGATGGAGAAGGTATTCGAGATACCATCTAAGCTGTGTTCATAAGGCAATTTGGCTACGGAACTCAGAGATGCCAGAGCGCCTTTTTTATCACGACCATGCATTGGGTTTGCACCTGGTGCGAACGGTTCGCCTGCTTTACGTCCATCAGGTGTTGTACCTGTTTTCTTACCGTATACCACGTTGGAAGTAATGGTCAGTACAGATTGAGTAGGAACCGCATTACGATAAGCTTTATGTTTGCGGATCATGCTCATGAAGCTTTCTACCAGTTCTACAGCGATAGTATCTACGCGGTCATCATTGTTACCGTAGCAAGGATATTCGCCTTCGATTTCAAAGTCAACAGCAATTCCTTTTTCGTTGCGAATTGGTTTAACTTTTGCATATTTAATGGCGCTCAAGGAGTCGGTAGCAACTGACAGACCCGCAATACCACAAGCCATGGTACGAAGAATATCACGGTCATGCAACGCCATTTCAATGCGTTCGTAGCTATATTTATCATGCATATAGTGAATAACATTCAAAGTGTTCATGTACAGTTTTGCCAGCCATTCCATCATAGGTTTGAAACGGCTTAACACTTCTTCGTAATCCAGCACTTCGCTTGTAATAGCTGGGAATTCAGGTCCTACTTGAACGCCGGATTTTTCATCCTTACCGCCGTTAATGGCATACAGTAGAGCTTTTGCCAAGTTGGCACGAGCGCCAAAGAATTGCATTTGTTTACCGATTCTCATAGCGGATACACAACAAGCAATACCATAATCATCGCCGTAGATTGGACGCATCAAATCGTCATTTTCATATTGAATGGAGCTAGTTTCAATAGAAACTTTTGCACAATATTTTTTAAAGCCCTCAGGCAGTTTTTCTGACCACAGTACAGTCAAGTTAGGTTCTGGAGCAGGTCCTAAGTTGTACAGTGTGTGCAAGAAGCGGAAGCTGTTTTTGGTAACACGAGTTTCTCCAGTGACAGACATACCACCAATGGATTCTGTTACCCAAGTTGGGTCACCACTGAACAGTTCGTTGTAGTCAGGTGTACGCAGGAACTTAACAATACGCAGTTTCATAACAAAATGATCGACCAGTTCCTGAGCTTGTTCTTCGTTCATCGCACCTTCCTCAAGGTCACGTTGAGTATAAATATCAAGGAATGAAGATACACGTCCCAAGGACATTGCTGCACCATTTTGTTCTTTAATCGCTGCAAGATATCCAAAATATACCCATTGGAAAGCTTCTTTTGCATTGTTAGCTGGTTTAGAAATATCAAAACCGTGCTCAGCAGCCATTTGTTTCAATTCATTCAAAGCACGAATTTGTTCAGAAATTTCTTCACGCAGACGGATTACGTCTTCTTCCATGGAATCAACTTCAAGGCTTTTCAATTGAAGTTTTTTATCTTGGATCAAGAAGTCTGCACCATACAGAGCTACGCGACGATAGTCACCGATTATACGACCACGACCGTATGCATCTGGCAGACCAGTAATGATCCCAGCTTTACGAGCTGCTCTCATTTCATCTGTATAAGCATCAAATACACCTTGGTTGTGTGTTTTACGGATATGAGTGAAAATGTCAACAATGCTTTGTGGCACTTCAAAACCATAGGCTTTACAAGCATCGATCATCATTCGAATTCCACCAAACGGCTGCAAAGAACGTTTGAATGGAGCATCTGTTTGTACGCCGACAACTTGTTCTTTGTCCTTGTCCAAATAGCCTGGTTTATGTGAAATAATGGTGGATGGCGTATTTACGTCTACATCAAGAACGCCGCCGTTTGCCAACTCTTTTTTAGTAAGATCAGATACAATTTCCCACAATGCAGTTGTATTGGCGGTAGGACCAACCAAAAATTCTTCATTGCCAACATAAGGTGAGATATTTGTTTCAATAAAATCGTTGACGTTAACTTCTTTAGTCCATTTTCCTTTTTTAAAACCTCTCCAGCCAGATTGTTGCTCTTGTAATTCTCTCTCAATCACCGACATGTAAATCCCTCCAAATTGTTTGGTCTTCCGGACTTGTGATTTTTTTCACGTTTAAACTATTTCTTGAGCCCGGCCTTTTCACCGATGCCTTACGCTCAGTGTCGGGACCTTTCTTACACTCTTATTGTAGAATAATGATAGAGTGTAGTATGTGACAAAAATCACAATATGAGTGATTTTTGTCACTTTATTTTCCCTAGCTTCACGCGTATACCTCTAGCCTTGCCGTTCACCTCCCTTCCCAAACCAAGAGGCCCTCTATATAGAGAGCCTGCATTGGTATTGTATAGGAAAATGCTTAGTTACAAGCCTCTTCATACTATTATATTATTGATCAAAGCGTCCGTAGAAGGCATTACGGTATACATCAGCCAATTCAGTAACCAGCGGCAGCTTTGGATTTGCAGTTGTACATTGATCCTCAAAAGCGCGGTCAGCCAAATAATCTACACGTGATTCAAAGTCTTTTGGATCGAAACCAAGTTGTTGGAACGATTCCTCGATACCGAGTGTTTTGTTCAACTTACGGATCGCGTCAATTAAGCTGTTAACCCCTTCTTCAGTGGTACGTGCAGGCAGTCCCAGTATGCGTGCGATTTCTGCATAGCGCTCATCTGCAACAAAGTGCGAATATTTAGGGAATGATGCAAATTTTGTCGGTTTTTTCGCATTGTAGCGAATAACGTGCGGCAGCAAGATAGCATTCGTGCGGCCATGCGCTGTATGGTATTGTCCGCCCCATTTATGTGCAAGACTATGGTTAATACCTAAGAATGCATTAGCAAACGCCATACCTGCAAGTGTAGAAGCATTATGCATTTTTTCGCGAGCCAGCTTATCAGCAGTCAGAGCCGATTGCTCCAGGTATTGGAATACCAGTTGAATAGCTTTAATTGCCAGACCATCTGTGTAATCATTGGCCATTACAGACACATAAGCCTCGATAGCATGGGTCAGAACGTCCATACCTGTATCGGCTACAGCAGTTTTAGGCAGCGAATATACAAACACAGGGTCAATAATTGCCACATCAGGAGTCAACTCATAGTCAGCCAGCGGGTACTTCGTGTTGCCCAGGTTTTTGTCCGTAATAACTGCAAACGATGTAACTTCCGAACCTGTACCCGAAGTTGTAGGGATAGCCACAAATTGTGCTTTTTGACCCAGACGTGGGTACTTGTAAATCCGTTTACGGATATCCATGAATTTTTGTTTTAAGTTATTGAAATCAGTATCCGGATATTCATAGAACATCCACATGCCTTTAGCAGCATCCATTGGCGAACCGCCGCCGAGTGCGATGATGCAATCCGGTTGGAAACGTCTCATCATTTCAGTACCGCGCTCTACCGTAACTGTCGATGGATCTGGCTCTACTTCGGAGAACACTTCAATAGCAACCGGTGTTTGACGCTGGTGCAAATAATGGATGACACGGTCCACATATCCGAGTTTCACCATCATAGGGTCAGTGATAATGGCTACACGTGTGATATCAGGCATTTTAGCAAGATACTGTGTCGAATTTTTTTCAAAATAGATTTTGGAAGGTACTTTGAACCATTGCATATTCACCGTCCGTTTCGCCACCCTTTTCACATTAATCAAGTTAACTGCAGATACGTTCGACGAAGTCGAGTTACGACCGTACGAACCGCAACCAAGTGTCAACGAAGGAAGGTTGGTGTTGTAAATATCACCGATTGCGCCATGTGTGGAAGGTGCATTTACAATGATACGTCCTGTTTGCAAACGGTCTGCGAAGCGAGCAATAACATCCTCATCTTGCGAATGGATTGCTGACGAGTGACCCATACCGCCGAACTCTACGACTTCAGCAGCACGTTGGATACCTTGCTCTGCATTTTTTACTTTGTAGCAAGCCAATACCGGACTCAATTTTTCCGCAGATAATGGGAATTTGGTTCCTACTCCTTCAATTTCAGCGACCAAAATTTTGGTTCCTGCCGGTACTGTAATACCGCTCATTTCAGCAATTTTTACAGCAGACTGGCCGACAATGGCCGGGTTCACTGCACATTTTTCTACATTCATAGCTCCTTGAGTGAGCTTAGCTGCCTCTTCTTTATTTACAAAGTAGCAACCATTAGCAATCATTAATTTCTTCACTTGCTCGAAGATAGGCTCTTCAATAATTACAGCTTGTTCCGAAGCACAAATCATACCGTTATCAAAAGATTTAGAAAGGATAAGGTCGTTCACGGCCTGTTTGATATCGGCTGTTTTCTCAATAAAGCAAGGTACGTTACCAGGACCTACGCCAAGTGCAGGTTTACCACAGCTATAAGCTGCCTTAACCATGCCTGATCCACCAGTTGCCAAAATCAACGCTACATCAGAGTGGTTCATCAGTACATTTGTTTTATCCATCGAAGGTGCTTCAATCCATTGAATACAATCCGCTGGAGCACCATGTTTAACAGCTGCTTCAAGCAAGACGCGGGCTGCTTCCGCACTACACGATTGAGCAGATGGATGGAAGCCGAAAATGATTGGGTTACGTGTTTTAATGGCAATTAACGCTTTGAACATCGTAGTCGAAGTTGGGTTTGTTACTGGAGTAATCCCCATGATAATACCGACTGGTTCAGCTATCTTTTGAAAACTATCAAAGTCATTGTCTTCAATGACACCGACGGTTTTCTCATTTTTGATGCTATGGTAGACATATTCTGTTGCAAACATGTTTTTGGTGATTTTGTCCTCGTACACACCACGTCCTGTTTCTTCAACAGCCAACTTCGCGAGGTGCATGTGCTTATCCATCCCTGCGAGTGCCATAGCTTGTACGATTTCGTCAATCTGTTCCTGATTCATACTCATGAAAGCTTGCTGTGCCCGGTTCGCCCGGTCAATCAGCGTTTGAATATACTGCTCTGCGCTTTGCTCTTTTTGGATAACCTCGTTTTTAACAGCCATTTCCCTCATCCTCCTGTTATCTCGTGTACTATCTCTTGTTCACGCACTGATCGTAACACAGCTTTCTAAGATATTTTGTGATTTTTTTCACAATCTATTTAAAATTTTATTTTATGAAGTGAATTAAATCACAAAGTTTGGAATTCTGCCACTTTTACCCCCTCATCTTGCCCCAAAAACGCATTGCACAGGTATATAATGAATTTGAATTGATCAAGTTGCAGATAAAATAACATAGGATACAAAGGGGAAATGGACGATGAGAAACCCTACAAATGTAATGGAAGCCCGCGGCAACACCTGTTGCTTCTCGGAGGCCAGCTTCAACCGGCTGCAAGTGATGATGAAAGATCGAGTCATGCCAGAAAGTTCGCATCTGTTCTGGGAAGGAGATACAGCGGATAAGCTGTTTTATATTAAGCGCGGACGCGTAAAAGTGACCAAAACAACGGATGAGGGTAAGGAACTTATTCTATATATGTATCAAAGCGGCGATCTTGTTGGTCAAGCTGATCCTTTCTTCGGCACTAAGCATTCCTTTTCTGCTGAGGTTCTGGAGGACAGTGATATTGGCGTAATCGATCATACAGATTTGGAGTTGCTTATTTGTCAGCATTGTGATTTTGCGATTGACTTTATGAAATGGATGGGATCGCATCACCGCATTACCCAGACCAAGTTCCGCGATTTGATGATGTACGGCAAGCCTGGCGCTCTATGTTCCACACTCATCCGACTATGCAACACCTATGGTGAGCCTCACGGCGACTATATTCTGATTCATAAAAAGATTACTCATACTGACTTATCAAATATGATCGGTGCTACCCGGGAAAGTGTAAATCGGATGCTCAGTGATCTGCGTAAGAAAAATGCAGTCGAATACGATAATGGTATGATTGTTGTCAAGGATTTGGAAATGCTGCAAGGTGTATGTCATTGTGAATTGTGCCCACGTGAGATTTGCCGGATATAATAAATTTTTTTTAATGTAAAAGGGAGTGCTGTAAGCCATTATTAGCTTATAACACTCCCTAATTTTATTCCACTCCCCATTTTTTAGAGAACGGACGGGACAGTAACAAAGCACATAACTCGACCTTCTTCTGCCTACCCACTTTAAAACTGCAAACATAGATAACTTAAATTTCCCATCTCATAGCTTCTATGGATGACCTTAGCTTTGTTTGCAGGGTCGCCACTACCCATTGCAATAAACAACGGTACAAAGTGTTCTGCTCTAGGTACAGCCTGACGAGCATACGGCGCTTCGCTTTCATAGTGATCTAAAGCTTCTATATCTCCGCTTTGCACTTTTTCGATAATCCAGTCATCAAAATCAATTGCCCAACGTTCCGTTTTCGTTTCTCCCCATTTGACAATACGCAGATTATGGACAGTCACGCCACTGCCAATGACCAGAATATCTTGTTCTCCCAACTCACGCAGCACTTCACCAATGGCAAATTGTACTTTGGGCGAGAGGTACGGATTTACGGAAATCTGAACTACCGGAATGTCTGCCTCAGGATACATACGATGCAACAATGTCCAGGAACCATGATCCAGTCCTCTCACATGATCAGTTTGTACCTCGATGCCGTTTTGTTCATATAACTTTTTCAACTTATTAGCTAGTTCAACAGAACCATGTGCTGGATATTTCACTTCGTACAGTTCCGGTGGGAAACCTCCAAAATCATAAATTGTATCGTATATGTCATCCATTGAACTAAGCGTTAACATTTGTGTCTCCCAGTGAGCTGTAAAGATAACAATCGCCTTAGGGTGAACGCTTTTCCCCAACTGCTCTAAAAATGCAGTATAGTCCGTCTGTTCAATAGCAAGCATAGGTGATCCGTGGGCTAAAAATAAAGATGGTATCATTAAAATCTCCTTATCGCATACAGTTTATTTTATTCATATAGTAACTTTATGTAAGTTATACTACATAAGTAATAGAGTAATGTCAATCTCGATGCCAGCATATACTCAAAGATCAGCAATTTCTTTAAATAAAGATTGATATAGGTATAAAGTCATAGTAATATGTAACTAATAAATTTTAAAATACTACTATATTCCGATACAAAGGACTGGTTTCTATGGAGATACATACTTCGAATTGCCCAAAATGCGGTTCCATTTTCCGTCAAAATCTTAGAAACCTGTGTAGCACTTGTATTCAAGAAGAAAATATATTCTTTGACCGCTGTTCTAACTATCTATGGAGGCATCCTTCTACTCATACCCGCCAACTCAGTGATGTGACTGGCACACCTATGGATTTGCTCACAGATTGGGTAAGAGCAGGCAAATTTCCCTCCACATACAGTCAGCTTGATTATCCTTGCGAGTCTTGCCGTTCTCCCATTTATGCAGGAAGACTTTGCCACTCGTGCTTAGGCACATTTCGTACAGCCGCACTGGATATTCAATCCCGTGTCCCCCGCCGTACAACAGCCGGAGTATTCTCAGTAGCAGGCCGTGCTAAAAGCTATTAAGCCGTACTGCCTATCACAAAATAAAAAAACAGCCTTTTTCCTAGGAAAAGGCTGTTTTGCTATGAAAAACACTTAATGAGTTTGGTGATCATCTAATCCATTCCTCAGCCCAAAATTGAATCTGCTCCATAACTGGCTGAAGTGCACGACCTTTGGTGGTTAGCTCATATTCAATGCGGACAGGAGTTTCCGGATATACATGGCGTGTAAGAATCCCTTCATTTTCCAGATCCTTCATCCGCTCTGATAACATTTTGTCACTCATTGTGGGAATCAGATTGGAAATATCCTTAAACCGCTTGGGACCGCTCATCATGGATTGAATAATCAATCCATTCCAGCGCTTACCCAGACATGAAAAGGCGGTTTCAAAACGCGGACACATTTTTGTAAATTGCGGTTGACTCTCCAAATTTTTCACCTTCTTTTGCATTTCGGTTTGATAAAGCTTTCCTTTTGTTAGTATATATCATTTTAGCATACTTTATCCCGAAAGAAAACACTTTCTTAAATTTAATTACCTGTGATGATAAAGTTGCCATGACCAAAACTGATTATACAACAAACCAATGCGGCAGGTATATGTCTAATTCGTTAAATACAAAAAGGCGGAATCCCAGAGGTTCCGCCTGTAAATCTGTTCTTTATAGAATTTATCATAATGTGATAATTGTAACTATACCAACACTCCACCAAGAGGCCTTACTGGTTCATTCCTACCATATATTGGTTTTTTATTACTTGTCGGAGAAGCCCAACGGATGCTGTTAGCAATGACCTTCAAAATATCAGGTTGGTAATAAGTTGGATAGGTTTCATGCCCTGGTCTGAAATAAAATATTTTACCACTGCCTCGATGGAAGGTGCATCCAGTTCTAAATACTTCGCCGCCTTCAAAGTTACTGATAAAGACCAGTTCATCCGGCGCAGGAATATCAAAGAACTCTCCATACATCTCTTCATGCTCTAAGAGAATTTTGGCGTCTATCCCTTCTGCAATGGGATGTGACGGATTTACTGACCAAATAATCTCCTGCTCTCCTGCAACTCTCCATTTTAAATCACAACTGGTGCCCATCAGAGCTTTAAATGGCTTAGAAAAATGGCCTGAGTGCAGTACGATGAGGCCCATCCCTTCCTGCACACGCTTGACGACACGCGCTGTAACTTCATCGCTCACCTGATCGTGGGCTTTATGTCCCCACCACAGCAGCACATCTGTGGAATTGAGGATTTCTTCTCCCAAACCATGCTCGGCATTATCACGCAGAGTAGCTGTTCGAATGGCAAAACCTTCATCTGCCAAGCCGTCAGCCAATGCCTGGTGTATGCCGTTAGGATAAATCCGTTTGGCTTCTTCATTTAACTTCTCGTTCAGAAATTCATTCCAAATGGTGACGTTAATCATCACAGTTCCCCCTATTAGGTTAGACCCACCACATCTCGCTAAGCGGTTCTTCAATCAGGACCTGGCGAAGATTATGGACAGCCTTAGTAAAGCCTTCTTCTACAGACATCAGACCGTCTTCATGCTCAATACTCACTACATAATCGTATCCCACCAGACGCAGAGCACTGATAATATCTGCCCAGGTTTTTACATCATGACCATAGCCCACAGTACGGAACTGCCATGCACGATCTAACATATTCGTATACTCCTGCATATCAGTAAGTCCGTATTTATTAACATTGATCGGATCAATCGTCGTATCCTTGGCATGGAAATGGTGGATGGCTCCCTCTCGGCCCAAAATTTGAACCGCCTGTACGGGGTCAATTCCCTGCCACCACATATGGCTCGGGTCCAAATTAGCACCAATGACCTCTCCTGCCGCTTCACGCAAACGAAGTAAGGTTGCTGGTGTATGCACGGAGAAGCCCCCGTGTAACTCCAGCCCTATTTTAACATGGTGATCTGCTGCAAATTTACCTGTCTCGGTCCAGTAAGGAATAATTTTATTTTCCCATTGCCACTTCAATACTTCTTGAAAATCATTAGGCCACGGAGCCACGGGCCAGTTTGGATACTTCGCGTCCTCGTGATCCCCCGGACAGCCTGAGAAAGTGTTCACGACAGGAACTTCCAGCTTTTCCGCCAAGCGGACGGTTTTCAAAAATGCATCATGATCAGCCTGTGCCAAATGCTTTTGCGGGTGAAGCGGATTGCCATGACAGCTAAGCGCGCTAATCGTTAGTCCGCGAGATTCTACTGCCTTTTTAAAATTTTTGAGCGCCGTATCGTTCTCCAGCAGCTCATCAGGCTTGCAATGCTTATCTCCCGGGTTTCCACCTGTTCCGATTTCTACAGCATCCAATCCCTGAGAAGCCACATAATCCAGCGCCTCCTCTAGCGAACGTCCACCAAACAACACCATAAATACTCCAAGTTTCAAAAGAAATCCCTCCCTGTATCATATGTGAAAAAAGCTGCTTTCATTATAATGATTGTCTATTCCGGATAATTATAGGCTTAGTCAAAGTAAACTGCTTTTCCCGTGCGGGCCGATTCATAGATGGCTTCCAAAATTTCAGTAACAACCAGTGCCTGCTCCGGCTTCACAAGAAGTTCTTTGTCGTCCAGAATAGATTCGATCCACAGACGGGCTTCACGGTCTGCTTCATTTTCCGTTTCACCGGAGTAAAAGGCAACTCCTCCTGCATTCAGATCTATTTTTGTATCAAACAAACGGCTATTCTTTTCTCCGTTAATGCGCAATCCATCCTGCATATCTGCTCCGCCTTCGGTACCGCATAACAACGTCTTGGCTTCACCAAACTCTACAACATTTAATGCCCAGCTGGATTCCAATACAATTGTAGCTCCATTTTGCATGGTGATGAATCCAAAAGCTGAGTCCTCTACTTTAAATTCATCAGGATTCCACGGTCCAAAAGCGTTTGCTGCATTTTTTCGGTCTCCCAGCTTATGGAAGGTTGAACCTAGTACGCTTTTAGGCTTGTAATTATCCATCAGCCAAAGTGTCAGGTCGAGTGCGTGTGTGCCGATATCAATAAGCGGGCCACCCCCCTGTTTCTCTTCATCCAAGAACACTCCCCAGGTTGGAACCGCACGGCGGCGTAGAGCAATGGCTTTACCCAGATAAATCTCACCAAGCTCTCCTTGCTCGACCAATTGCTTCAGATACAGACTGTCATCACGATAACGATTTTGATAAGCAATGGACAGCTTTTTGCCTGTACGGTTGGCCGCATCAAGCATTTCCCGTGCCTGCTCAGCAGTTTTAGCCATCGGCTTTTCACATAGTACATGCTTACCTGCCTCCAGCGCCGCTACTGTAATTTCTGAGTGCGAGTCGTTAGGGGTACATACATGTACAACTTCAATGTCTTTATTTTCTAGCAACTGACGGTAATCGCTATAAACTTGCGATCCTTCTGCACCATACTTTTCAGCAGCCTCTTCAGCACGTTCTGGTATAATGTCACAGAAAGCAATGATTTCTGCTCTCTTTTGCTTGGCAAGACTCGGCAAGTGTTTGCCGTTGGCAATGCCCCCACAACCGATAATCCCGATCTTGAGTGTTTTAGACATGAATATTTCCTCCTTGAGCTGCGTATTGTTGGAGCCACTTCATACTGGTTTCAATGCTTTCGATTGGAGGATTTGAGCTGAAATCCTGTTCCACGACAACCCAATCCACACCTGCTTCAATAGCGGCGTCTGTAATAGCCTGAAGCTGCACTTCTCCTTTGCCTAACTCTACAGTAATTGCTTTCTGCTGCTCGTCACGTGCCATATCCTTTAAGTGAATGATAGGTAGGCGTCCACGATATCGTCCGATGTATTCCACTGGATCATAGCCTCCATAGTATACCCAACAAGTATCCATTTCGACCTGTAACAAATCATCGGGAACCGCATCATATAGAGCATCGAATACCGGGCGATCATTGATTTTCTCTGTTAGTTCAAAATCATGATTGTGATAGGCGAGTATCAACCCATGCTCCTTTACTTTTTCACCAATACGATTCAGATTAACAAAAAGGTCATCCCACTCCCGCTCTTCTTCGGTTAAATAAGGAACAATGAGGTATTTATTGCCTAATTCTTTGTGATATGCAATTTCCTCATCCAAATGATGCAGCAAGCGGCTGTATTGTATATGGGTTCCGACAACCTCCAGATTCAGCTCATCCAAAAGCGCTCTGACATCCTTGGCACTACGTCCGAAAAAGTTATGAAACTCAACCCCTTTGTAGCCCAGCTCAGCTACCTTGCGCAATGTACCTTCAAAATCCTGTTCAAGCTCTTCCCTAACTGTGTATAATTGCAATCCTACTTTAGTCATTCTCCTTCACCTCTTTGTCAAGATGAATTTCCGTTATATCTGTTCCATTACACCTGCTTGCCCGCCTCTGGTATCGCACATCTGCAGTGCCTGGCAGCCAGGTACCGGCAGATAAAATGCAAGCTCCATCTCAGGCCGAAGCATCGATCCATCCACTTTGTATACGTTTTCAACACTCAATTTATCGACCCTCTCCTTGGCCCTTCCATTCAATAGATCACCAAAGGTCACTACTTCAAAGGGCGGGTTGGTTTGGAGAATTTTAAGATATACCGAGCTAGTGTTACCACAGCTGATAATCCCGGCCTTGATTCGTTTTACGTCTTCACACTCCTTGGCCTCTAACATGTACTTTCTCATCTAACATGTAAGCTTTACAGTTCACATGGTATTCTATTTTGCTTTCGTTTAAAATGAATAATATGATTAAAACATGAACAATCTGGTCAATATTTGAAACAGCCATATGCCCAAAGGAGTCATCATCATGTCTATCATTGAGCCTTGCCAGGTTCTTACCGCAGGCTATTCCTTCCACCGTAAGCCCTTTTATTCGAACCAGCCTGATGGAATCAAAAATTATTTATTCCGTCTGCAAACAGATGGACGCTGTCAAGCACGCATTGACGGGAAAATGATACGGATTGAGGCAGGTGATCTGCTGCTGTTCAATCCAACCGAGCCTTATGAACTGGATATTCACAGTGAGTTGAATCTCATGGGAGAACAGGTTGTTGAAAGTGGGGATTATCACATTTTTTTCGGTGGTCCGTGGGTAGATGAGTGGTGGAATCATCACAAACGTCCCAACCGAATTAAGGTTCAACTCACAGAAGCCCTGCTTGGTCTATTTCGTCAGCTCGTGTTGGAGCAGCGACGTATTTCTAATCCTTACCCGGAAATATCAAGCTATTACATACGCATTTTATGTTTGGAGTTTGACCGTATACTATCTGAGCAACCCATTGCTACTCATCATAACTATCTTGCTTATCAGATAAAAAATTATATTGAAGAAAATGCATCATCTAATTTTAAGCTGGATGATGTCTCTTCACACGTTGGAATCAGCGTATCACGAGCGGTACACCTTTTTAAAGAAACGTTCGATACGAGCATTATGCAGTACACACTGGACATCAGGCTCAACATGGCAAGGGAGCGTATCATTTTCAGTCCCATGTCACTGGAACAAGCCGCCGAATCGTCAGGATTTGCGAACTACACATACTTTCATCGTGTATTTCGTTCCCGCTTTGGTATGTCGCCCAAGGAATTCAGGTTGATTCACCGCGAGCAATTGTAGGAAAAAGAGAGAGCGTTCAGGAGAACGCTCTCTCTTTTTTATAACAATATATCGATACTACTCACATACCACAATCTGTTTTTACGGAGCAATCGTCAGCATCACAACTGACATTGGTGGCAGCGTAACATCCAAATGCTGTTCTTGCAGTTGATAAGATGTAAAAGCTTCCTTTTTCACCCGCTCTGGCTGATCAAATGTATTATGTGCCTGCATATCGTCACTGGCTAAGACAACACCATTGATCTCCTTAACCTCTTCGAGCCCTCTTAGCTCAAGGCTCAAATTTGCCGATTCACCTGGATGGACGTTGCATAAGCTTATATGAATAAAGCCATCTTGTGCCTTAGAGGCGGACACACTTACTTGTGGGATGGAATCTCCATCATACTCATAGTTGCCTACCTTCGCATGAATTGCCAGTGCTTGTGCATCCTGATGCACTTTGAACATTTCAAATACATGGTATGTCGGCGTCAACAGCATAGCAGGGCCTTCTGTCAAAACCATCGCTTGCAAAACGTTGACCATTTGAGCAATGTTGGTCATTTGCACACGATCATGATGATTATGGAATATGTGCAGGTGTAGTCCGGCTACCAGCGCATCCCGCATCGTATTTTGCTGATAAAGGAAGCCAGGATTGGTACCCGGCTCGGTCAGGAACCAAGTTCCCCATTCATCGACGATCAGCCCGACCCGTTTGTCACGATCATATTGGTCCATAATGGCAGAGTGACGAGTAATCAGTTCATCCATATGCAATGATTTTTTCATCGTCTCAAACCATTCTGCTTCATCAAAACCAACTGCGTGTCGTTTCCCTTCCCAACTCCCCGGAATTGTGTAGTTGTGTAGACTCAAACCGTCCATCAGATGCCCGGCTTCGCGCATCAGCACTTCGGTCCAACGGTAATCATCCACATTCGCCCCACCAGCTATTCGATAAATGCGATTCTCTCCATAGTTACGGACATATGTCTGATAGCGGCGATACAAGTCGGCATAATATTCAGGGCGCATGTTACCGCCACAGCCCCAGTTTTCGTTACCTACTCCAAAATATTTGAGCTTCCAAGGTTTTTCACGACCGTTTTCCTGACGCCATGCAGCCATAGGGGACTCCCCGTCAAAGGTCATGTACTCTACCCACTCCGACATTTCCTGCACTGTACCACTGCCTACATTCCCACAAATATACGGCTCTGCATTCAATAGCTCACACAGCTGGAAAAACTCATGTGTACCAAAATGGTTATTTTCAACCACACCGCCCCAGTGCGTATTTACCATTCTTTTGCGGTTTTCTTTCGGTCCAATCCCATCTTTCCAATGATATTCATCCGCAAAACAGCCCCCAGGCCAGCGCAGCACAGGAATGTTCAGCTGTTTCAGCGCTTCCACCACATCATTTCGAATTCCGTCAGTGTTAGGGATTGGAGAGTCCTGTCCCACCCATAAGCCTTCATAAATGCATCGTCCAAGATGCTCAGCAAATTGCCCATAAATATTTTTATTAATTATGCCCTGTTCCCAATCGGTATTTACAATAACAGAACCCTTCACAACAAACCCTCCCAAAACATTAAGATTGTTGGAATACCACATAATGATTACGCTTTCATAACGGCATAAATTACACTCTCACTACCGTTACTTTTTGGACTCTAATGTTACACGTTGTTATGCCTAAAAACCTGTTGATTAATATAAATATTAATAATTAAATAAAAACATTTTACGTGTTTAATATATTTTATTGTCTACAATTTGTCAATTGCTAACAACAAAGTCCAAACAAACTAAAAAGGTCTGCCATTTTAGGCAGACCAAGGTATGGCTACTTTATCCTGTAAATATTAGGTTAAACTGGGGCTTGAATTGTATTTTTCAAGCTGTTCCCTGCCAACGTGAACCATGGTAGCTGGGACAATTTTGAGCTGCTGCCAGGGCACGTATACGAACAATACTTCCGCTAATGCCACATGTATGCCCCGACATTAACTCCTCGCATTGTGCGCAGGCCAACAGTCTGGCTTCGTACACTTCATCGTTTACACATTCCATTTTGGGTCTCATATTGTTTAGAATTCTGGCAATTTGCTCTTCCGATAAAGCGATATCTCTTTCACAGCCTTTACAAGTACTTGGCATAGGTATATCTTCCATTATCAGCGCATCCTCCCGATCAACAATATACTCTAATAAAAACGGTTATTTCCACGATGCCCTAAATGATTTTACCAGATGCTTTATTTTAGCTGGACTTATTTCCGTTCCGACGGGAGCTGAGCGGCCGCCTCAGATACGATCATCGCCAAGTCCTCATTTCCGAACATGGACAGGACGCCTAATACCGTATCCAGCGGAATATCACCTGCTTCTTCTCGCGATACAGTCAGCTTGCGTATTCGTAGCAGACGCTCGTTGCTATCCTGCTGTGGATAGGCTTTACGATATAGTTCCTCTGGCTCCAAGCCGTTATTAATGCACCATTGAGCAAACACAAGGATCATCATATCCTCTTCTTGCTTATAATTTTCAATGATGGCTTCTTCTAGCTGTTTACCGCGGTTGTCTTCTTCCATTGATACATTTCTCCTTCAACCTAATTCTTGATGTCTCCATCGTCATGGTTCCTTATTAATTACGCAAACAACTAATCAGTTCTTCTGCCAGCATATGGCTTTCCAGGACTTTTCCAGCTTGTATCGCACACTCCTCCGGACGATGAATATGCTCCAGAAAATGATTCACCACCCCGGTAAATCCCCGTCTTTCTAATATTGTATCCCAGCTTCCAAAGGTTTGCGTTCTTGATAAATTATTTTTTTGCATGAAAACAGCCTGTTCCATATTGGTTACTTCAACAGACCGTCCTGCCCCGTGAAGCTCCAGCTTCTCTATGTCAGCCCCTGCCTGTCTGCTCATACTGTATGTACCGGCAGCATTCCCCAAACGCAAAGTCCCAAATGCAGCGTCCATGTAACCTTCACTCGTTGTATCCAGACTACTATGCAGTAGCTCATAATTATCGCCACCCAGCCATAATAGCAAGTCAAGCATGTGAATTAAATCATCATAAACCGTCTGTGCCGCCGGTCTACGATCATATCCAGTTCGGTGTTTAATCGCCGCACATTGACTGAAACCACCCACTTCCTCTAGCCAAGCTTTTGCAGCCACATAGTGCGGAGCAAAACGCCGATTAAAACCTACCGCCAGCAGTACAGCCTGCGCTTCCGCGAAAGCAGTCATTTCCAAATTCTGACGAACATCATAGGACAATGGTTTATCCACGTACACCGCTATCCCTTTTTCAATACACGCCATAACTAGGTCAAAATGAGCTTCGGTGGCCGCATGTATAAATACAGCTTCCGGCTCCCATGCCAGCATTTCCTTCACGTCCGTCGTTCCTCTTGGTAGTCTATACTGCTCCATAGTAGAACTGACCGGCTCCTGTGAACGGTTCATCACTCCTACAATGTCTACGCCTTGGTGTGCAGCCAGTAACGGCAGATACACTTTACGAGCGATTCCACCTAATCCTGCAATAGCTATTCTTGTCTTGATTGGCTTGTCCATATCGTTCCACCTCTAATCACTCATTTCATCTGTTGTCTAGTTTACATGGAAGTCCGCTGACAAGCAAAGAAAAGAGACTGCTCCTGACCCAGATGGATCTGAGGAACAGCCTCTAAGACTTGAGTATCCAGCTTCAGCCAGATTACTTCAATATAAGTTAGCTTATGCGTGCAACGCTTCTTTTTTTGTTTTCTCACTTTTAACTTTTTTAACACGCATCCCGATGGCTACAACCAGAACTACAATCAAGACTTCAAAACCGTATTTAACGACTCCATTTGCGAACCAGTGTGCAATTAATGGCTCGGCCACCACCATTTTAGCAGCGGTATACGCTAATACTGCGGCTCCAATCGTGATCACTACTGGGTAACGTTCTGTCAGTTTCAGAATAATCGTGCTTCCCCACACCATGATCGGAACGGAGATTGCCAGACCTAGAATAACCAGTAGCATATTTCCATGAGCGGCTCCCGCAACAGCAAGCACATTATCGAGTCCCATCATGGTATCCGCAATAATAATGGTGCGAATCGCTGCCCACATCTGATTTGTAGCTGAAATTTCATGTTTTTTCTCTTCGACCAACAACTTATAGGCGATATAGATAAGGGCCAGCCCCCCAACCAACCGCAATCCATATATTTGCAGTAAGTATGTGACTAGCACGGTAGCAATCACACGAATGACGACTGCTCCGACCGTTCCCCAGATAATGACCTTCTTTTGATTGGCCTTATCAACATTCCGCGCTGCCAAGCCAATTACGATCGCATTGTCACCAGCTAGCACCAGATCAATGATAATAATGGACAATAATGCGGTTAAAAACTCAATTGACAAAAAATCCATACGTTTCTCCCACCTTCTTTGTTTATTTGTTATACTGTACATAGTTCAGCGCTTTATACTAAAAAAAAAAGCGCCATTTCGCGGAATCCGGAAACGGCGCTTGACCCAATTTTGGCATCAAAAAAAGACCATTTACCCGGATTCCTAAAATCCTGGCAAAGGTCTCGCTTACAACATTACGTTGCCAATAAAGCCGGGGATTAAGAATCCCGTAATGACGACTTTACTCGCTGAGCTACTCCCCTTTGGGAACTATTCTGTTAGTGGCAGTATAGCATACATTTTTGGGAATGTGAACCCTATTTTTTTCTGTATAAGCAAAAAGCCGAACAGGGATATTGAAAGAGGTATATAAATGAAAAAATGGTTACTCCCCGCGGCTTATGTTTCGCTGCTCTGCATTGCGTTTATCTACAGATATGATTGGCTAGCATGGGCGGACAAACAAACCTCCTTTCCGGTTCTGCTACTGCTCGCATTTTTATTTGCGTTAATTCCGTTTATCCCTTACAAGCTGATTATCGCTTCCATTGCTTATGCAGCAGGAGCCTGGCAAGGTGCTTTGATTTGCTGGCTTGGCACTACTCTCGCTGCGTTGGTCGTTTACAGTGCTGTACGTACCCTGTTCCGTGACAAAGGACGTGCATATTTGGAGCGTGTTCCCGCACTGGAGCGCTTCAATCAGGTCATGGAGAAAGATCCTTTTACTGCTGTGCTACTGGCTCGCCTGATTCCAGTCATTCCTCAGGCAGCTGTAAATGTATATGCCGGAGTAGCAGGGTTTCCATTTTGGAGCTTTATGCTAGGTACAGCGATCGGCAAACTTCCCGCAATTGCAGTGTATGCTTATGCAGGCGGTACCTTTGCGGAACATCCAATCACGGGTTTGCTTATTTTGCTGCTATATACTGCACTGGTAGGTGGAGGGTTTGTACTTTACAGAAAAAGAGTTAGGCGCGTCAACAAAACATAACACCAATGAGTTTGTGCCACTTCTGTAGAATGTTTGATTGCTTTTTTTGGGACACACTACAGCTACGCAGCTGAGTACTTTCTGATGTTTCGTTGGATTTTGCAAAAATCCCGTATATAATTTAATTGTAAGCTATTTAAATAACAACTAATTAAACATTCTCAGATTGGAGTGATAAAATATGAGCACCAACAATCCAAACACGGTAGAAAAGGCAACTTTTGCGGGCGGCTGCTTCTGGTGCATGGTCTCCCCTTTTGAGGAAATGCCCGGTATTTTGAAGGTTAGATCTGGATATACAGGGGGACATACCGAAAATCCTACCTATGAAGAGGTATGCTCTGAAACAACGGGACATGTGGAAGCCGTGCAGATTACATTCGACCCCCAAGTGTTCCCGTATGAAAAACTGTTGGAGTTATTTTGGCAACAGATTGATCCAACGGATGAAGGTGGACAATTTCACGATAGAGGTTCATCCTACCAAACGGCTATTTTCTATCATAATGATGAACAACGCATCAAGGCAGAGGCTTCCAAAGAAGCTCTTGCTCAAAGTGGCCGTTTTGACAAGCCCATTGCAACATCTATTCTGCCTGCCGCAACTTTTTATGAAGCAGAAGAATATCATCAGGACTATCATAAGAAAAACCCCGCTCACTACAAACGTTACCGCAAAGGGTCGGGACGTGAAGATTTTATTGAGCAAAATTGGGCTGCCAAGATTGATAAGTCCGGGCTCAAAGATCGGCTGACGCCTATTCAATACGAAGTAACACAAAAAAAACGCGACCGAGCGCCCATTTCAAAATGAGTTTTGGGATCATGAAGCTGAAGGCATTTACGTGGATATCGTATCAGGAGAGCCTTTGTTTAGTTCACTGGACAAATATGATGCGGGTTGCGGCTGGCCTAGCTTTACCCGTCCGTTGCGCAGTTACAATGTCAAAGAAAAGACCGATCTCAGCCATTTCATGATTCGTACCGAGGTGCGAAGTCGCGAAGCAGACTCCCATTTAGGGCACGTATTCGATGATGGTCCAGGTCCAGAGGGTTTGCGTTATTGTATCAATTCTGCCGCGCTCCGCTTTGTGCCTCAGGAAGACTTGGAGCGTGAAGGATATGGAGCATATAAGTCATTATTTGAAAAGTAAGCAGCCGTAAAATCATTAAGGCTGACCCGGAATCATCTTTATTAGATGGTCACGGGTCAGCCTTTTTTGGATATGGCAGCACATCTTTACTGATCTAGCTCATCACCCACCCAAGCCAAATGGCTAGCGGTACCAGCAATAGCTGAGCTAATAAAGTTCCTGCCAAACGCGAGATGATCATCCAACCGTACACACTATTCATCCGAATTAGGGGTAGCTCCCCTCGTAGCGTTTTTTCTGACAACACCGCCAATCTTGGATCAATTAACAAGGTCAACAATACCGTTGCGACGCCATTGATTAAGCCTGACGACATTGACATTGCCGTACCTTGGGCGGGCCATAGAAATGACGCATACAAGGCAGATACCACTCCAGTTGTATAAATTGCGGTAACGGCAATATTTAAAATAATTAGACGCTTGGGGATCACTCCACTGATCAGGGAGGTAAGCATGGACCAGCTAGGGCGCTTTATGTAGTAGCCTGCATGCTTCCAGCGATTTCGACTCATTAAATGACGTATTAAAGCTGGAATAGATCCAGTATGCTCCAAATGCACAATCCATCTGGCTGACATGCGCACCACTGTTGGATACAGTAATATAGCAAACATAGTTCCAACGGTGGCGGCCAGCAATACCCCGTGCATATACAGTTCCAGTCTCGTATCCGTTCCGCCCAATTGGGCTGACTCTTTAGCCTGATCGACCATCCCTCCAAGTAAAGGCCCCTGCGCCATATTGGAGGTGCGTGAAACCAACAGCAGCATTCCGGCCACGGTTAAGGCCAATCCAATCCGACGTGCTCGCAAACCACCAAGCCGAAGAGCATAAGACAAGCTATCGGTAGTATGAATGATGATGGTTAGTAAAAAAACGAAACCCCAGGCAAGCAAATGTTCCACTCCTTTTTCTGGTATTCTGCACACCATTATACGCCTTTTCTCAAGATATATTTTACAATACATTCATTACCTTAATTTTTGTTTGTCTAAGCCAACAACGGGTAATACATAATACAACATCTGCTAAAAAGGAGTGTGCAACAATGCCTTGGAACAAACATGATTACCCGCCATCCATGAAAAATCTGGAACCCCGGGTGCGAGAAAAAGCCGTTGATATCGCTAACGCTCTACTCCGCGAGGGCTATGAAGAAGGGCGTGCTATTGCGATTGCCACTGCTCAAGCTGAAGAATGGAACGATAATCATCCAGTAGAAGAAAATAAGAAGTAGAAAAAATATAAAAACAGCATTCAAGTTACAATGGGTATGACCAAAATTTTGCTTTTTCTAATTCTAAAGAGTCCTTCATGTGCTGCTGAACGTGAATTGCCGAGCGATCAAAGAAGAGGGAGATGAAGCTGAATACAGCGAAAGGGTGTTACGTAAGAAGATTTCTCTCCTGACGTAACACCCTTTCCTTATTGACGAAGGCTGTGGACGACCGGCACTGTTTTGGCAACTACCTTTTTAGCGGGATTAGCCGCTGGCAGTACCTTTTTCACAGGTCGGTGCAATTGGAACGTGGTCGTCCATGTAATTATTTTTCCGGCAAGCCACACAGCCAGTATAGTAAACATTGTTTCCTTTACAGGCAGATACAACAGCGATAATCCTAGCACGATGATGTCACTGACAATAAACACGTTGCCGATTTTCCATCCGCGCCACTCGCTCACCAGCAGAGACAAAATATCATCGCCCCCGGTTGCTCCACCGAATCGCAGTACGATTCCGGCTCCTAAACCTGTGAGCACCCCACAAAGTAGAGCTGCTATCAGCAGATTTCCATGCAGATCTATAACCAGAGTCGAGTATTTCTCAAATCCTGCATAAAACAGTGAAAAGGCGACGGCTCCGATTAATGCTAGCATCATAAATCTTTTGCCCTTCAGTACCCATGCCAGCAATATGACAGGAACATCAAGCATCAGCATACTCCATGCTGGAGATATGCCAAACGCATAATGCCCCAGCAGAGCTAAGCCTGCAAATCCGCCCTCTGACAAATGATTCTGGGCGTTAATGTGATAGTACGTAAAAGCTAAAATGCATGTTCCGAGCAACATGACAGCAATCTGTCTCAGTGCTCCATTGTTCACGATAGATTCGTAAGTTTTCCTCATACAGGCTCCCTCGGTTTCTCGTAAGTTTGATGTGGATGAACCCACTCTTACGGAAGCAACCTGGTAAGATGTGCCTGGAGGACTTGGTCCTTCGCATGTACAATCCCCTCTTCCGCAGAGTTGGCTTTCGCAACTTGACGTTACTCCGCGGAAAAGCTAAGTATAAGACAGATCAAATCGTTTCCAAATCGTCCTTTGGGGAAGTATCCTTCGGGGACACATGGTATCCTGATCCTTTCTTTTGTGGAATAAAACTCCGACATTTCTGTGGTGCATATAATTCTATAATTTATTATACCACACCTTGTCACCTGCTAAACAGCTTGCTTTTTTGCTGCACCATATTTTATTTTATGTGTGAGCATGCTTTATTGTATGTGCGAGTTGACGCATTATACCAAAGGTTTGGCGAGTACACACTCAATGACCTGAGTGTGTTTTATTTTCACTTTGGAGTTATTACCCTTAGTTTGGCTGTTCTGCGCTGATTGGCCATAAATACGCCCCCGAGTATAAGAACCAGACCGGTCAGCACGTTCCAGCCGATATGCTCATTCAGAAGTAAAAAGCCCCATACGATGGCACTCACTGGTACAAAATACGTTACCGAAGAAGCGAATTCCGCACTCCCCCGCAAAATCATATAGTTGAACAAGATATATGCTACCCCTGAACCCAAAACTCCTAGTCCTATTAGGGAACCTAATACTCCTGGAACAGAAACGATCGACAAATCTGGTCTCTCTACAATTACCATCATAATACCACCCCCTGCTGCCGCACCAAACAGTGTCGCAAAGGTAGCCTGATACATGGAAAGATTGGAGAGAAAACGTTTGGAGAGCTGTGTTCCAAATCCGTAGCAGAGAGTCGCAAGCAGCATACATCCAAAACCTACCGGATCAACAGAAATAATAGAGGCAGGATTAATACCCAATAAAATAATAATTCCTATAAAAGCGAGCCCCATTCCTAACCACTGCAGGCGATGAAATATAGCTCCGAAGAAGACAAGACCCACCAACATAGTCCATATTGGCGTGGTGGCATTCAATACAGAAGCCATGCTGCTAGCTATTCTGGTCTCACTAAAACCAATCAATGTCCATGGTAAAACCATGTTGACACATGCTACCAGAATAACCGATTTCCACGGAATGCTTTTGATTTTAAACGGCTTGCGTATAAGAAGCATTAATAAGATGATAAAAATAAGACCAAAACTGGATCGCAGAAATACAATGGTCCACGGTCCTACTTGATGTAGCAATAACACCTTAATAAACATAAAAGAACCGCCCCAAATAAGGCTCAACAATAATAAAGCTGCATATAACGAACGTGACAATATGTAACCCTTCTTTCTTGACTCTCTTATGTTAAATAGTAAAAAACGTCGTTATCAGAACGCTATCCCCTTCTATGTAAGTTTTTTATCCATTAGCTTAACATAAACTCTGTTTGGCTGTCATCGGCCCTATATGCAAGAATCTTTACATAATGGCACATGGAAGTAGCGCTCCCCGCACTTTTCCAATAATTGATGATTGCTTTAGCAACAGAAAAATTCCTATGATGAAGTATATTCAGAACATACGTTCTGAATATACTTATTATATATTGTACTTTCACTCCGCGTAAAGGAGATATTTATGACAAACAGAAAGGTACTTGATAACAAGCATAAAGCTCCTTTGCCTTCTGAAGAAGACGCAGGACTGATCAAGATGTGTGTACTTCTAACACTTGTACTGGATGTGCTGGAACGAGACATTCGCATTATGAATATCTCTCCTCTAAAAATGCCCGATTTGTATATTCGTAGCCTGACTGGAGTACAACAGCGCGTAACTGTTCAATTAGCAGACACAAAAGCACGAATGAAAAGACAGGGAGTGAAAATATACAGCGAAATCCGAAATCATGAAGGCGTAGAGGTTTTGTATGTATGCCGAGGTTACCAAAGACGATTTTTCATGCTTTCATCCTTTGCCCGCAGTGAGGTTCGGCGTAAACTCGGATACTACCTGGGAATTGATCTGACCCAAGACTATGACCCCTTATAATCTCGCCTTGCCTACTTGCCTGAACAAAGAGAAAATTTTAAAGCCCATTGGTTACATGCAAATAATTTGGCTCGTATTTTCAAAAAGGAGAAGTCTAAAATATGAAAAAAGAGCAGAGCCGCATAAAATGCTGGCTCTACTCATAATTACAACAGGCTGCTGGGATCAGGACAGCTTAAAGGATGCCAGATTGGCAAATGCATCGATTTATGATCTTACTCCTAAGGGCCTACTCCAGCAAACACTAGAAGTTGTAGATGAATCTCAAACCAATGAAGGTAAAGTACCAATGAAGTTTATTCAGGCACCGAGAATTCTGTCCGACAGATGTACCGGAGCCTGACTATCCAACTTCCCATTCAAGGTAGCCATTGTAATGGAATAGCGTTGGAATGAGGAGTATCCCCGTGTCCGTTTTCATCTGCAGGTCACTGTCAATATTGTTGGAAACGGTATTCTAAACTAGATCGTCCATGTTGCTTAGTTGTTGGATTGATCAGTCGTTGGTTCAGGATAGATAACCTCATCAGGCTGAGTTTTTGGAGCACCATTCTGGTTTTCTGATTCAGGTGGTGTCTCCGGCTCGTTTTCAACAGAAGGTTGCGAAGTATCCGTTGATGGCACATCGTTATTCTCATCAGGCGGTTCGATCTCTGCGTCTGTGTCAGGAACAGAAGGAACTGTTTCCTCTGGTGGAACCTCCTCTTGATCTGTTACTGGTACCTTAATCTCAGGGACATCTTCTTTCTTGATATCTGGTTTGGACGGAACCACTGGTCTAGCAGAACGTGGAAGCTGTTCTCTTCCGACTTCGGTCGGCACGTACTTTTGGTTAAACCAGTCAGTCACGAGGTGACCTGATTGGCGGGAATAGCGCCCTGGCAGCTTACCTGTAAGACTAGATACCGTAACTTTCACAACGCCTTCCGGCTGTATAAAATGCTTATTCTTAAAAAGCTCAGGCTGGTCCTTGACCGCCTCATTCATGATCAACGCCCACACCGACTGTGCTCTGGTGTGACCTTCTTGAGATAATGTATTAACCTGTTGACGATAACCAGCCCATACGCCTAGCGTAACGTCAGGTGTGTATCCCATAAACCACACATCACCAAAGTTCTGTGTCGTACCCGTTTTACCCGCAATATCAATGGTACCGTAGCTCTTAAAAGCTTTTTGCAGACGTTTGCCAGTTCCTCTTGGGTCTGATATAACGGTTCTGAGCATATCCGTCATCAAAAATGCGGTTTGCTGCGAATATACACGTTTCGTCTGTGGTTTAAATTCATATACAATCTTACCGTTGGCATCTGTAATTTTACTGATCAAGTGAGGGGCATTATACACGCCCATATTGGGAATTGTTCCATATGCTGCGGTCAGTTCCTCGACAGATACCCCCTTACTAAGTCCACCTAGAACTCCTGTTTGAGCATGTTCATCCTGCGGCTGAATCGTCGTAATTCCAAGAGAACGCACAAAATTCCAAGCGTTTGGAATTTTAACTTCATATAAAAACAGCCTCAGTGCAGGGATGTTAATTGACCGATTGAGTGCTTCACGGGCTGTCATAAGCCCCTCATACCTTCTGTTATAATTTTTAGGAATATGATAACCCTTTCGTCCGTCTTTCAATATGATTTGTGAATCATCAATAAGACCGGCGGGCTGAGTGTAGCCCTTCTCCAAAGCAGGTAAGTAAGCAGCAATAGGCTTCATGGCAGAACCGGGCTGACGTGTCATTTGAGTTGCATAGTTCATTTGCTCGGTATTAAAATCCCGGCCCTCGATCATACCGAGGATAGCCCCTGTTTTATGATCAATCATGATTGCCGCAATCTGTTCTAGTCCCTTCTTCTTACTGTATGGAGAAAAATTTTGTGGATTAGCTGCAATCTGTCGCATATTGCTATAAATTTTTTTTATTTATCGTTGTATAAATTCGATAGCCGGACCGTTGCAACTCTTCTCGCGTATTTTGAAGAAGTTCAGCATGCTCAGGCTTAGAAATCTCGGCTGCTGTGAGATTCGGATTTTGCTGGAGTGCTAACAGCTGTGCGGCCTCCCGCTCTGTTTCCAGCATCAAATAAGGGAATGTGTTATAGCTTTTTTCGCGATGGGGTGCAAGAGTCGCTCTCACATCAAATTGAAGCGCATCATTATATTCGGACAGTGTGAGCTTGCCTGTTTCCAGCATTCTTCCCAACACAACACGTTGGCGCTCCATCGCTTTGTTGAAACCTTCTTCATCAAAATTCCCTTTACCATCAAAAGCGGAATAAACAGATGGCAGCTGTGGAAGACCTGCCAAATAAGCCGCTTGAGCAATATGAAGCTTATGTAGATCACTTACATTAAAAATTCCTAACGAAGCAGACTTGATTCCATACAAATTGTAACCAGCGGAACCATTACCAAAAGGCATTTTATTTAAGTAAGCCGTTAATATTTTGTCTTTGCCCATAAAACGCTCCATACGTAGTGCCAGCAGCATTTCCTTCACCTTTCGGCTGTCCGTTTTATCCAGACTGAGGAAAACTCTTCGGGCTACCTGCTGCGTCAGTGTACTGCCGCCAGTTTGGCGGTTTTCATTCAAAAGTTTCTGTTTGACAGCACGAGCCGTCCCCTTTAAATCTACACCATGGTGCTCATAAAATTGGCTATCTTCTGTTGAAATGAGGGCATCCACAATGGACTGAGGGACATCCTTCAAGTCAACGAGCTGTCGGTCCTCTTCCATGCGCATTCTTCCAACCGGAGTTACCTGATCATTAAAAAATACAAAACTGGTCAGAGCATTCTCATTTACCTTTTCATATATCAATTGACGTGATCGTACAGGTTCATCATGAACCAGTGCCGCCACATAACCGGAAATAAGACCTCCGGCAAACAGCACTCCAAGTACACCCGCAAGCGAGAACCACTTGATATTAATCAGCAAAACTCTGCCAAAAATGCGCCACCTACTGCGTTTTTGAGATGATGGTCGACGTTTTGGGTTCATAAAAATGGTTTTCTCCCCTCAATATTCATTCATTTCCACTTGTTTTTGTTCAAGATAATATGATACGCCATGCTAGGTTTCCCGTAAACTGTAATGTTCCAAAAAATACATTTGTATTAGGAACACTTGTTCTATATATAATACTACTATAAGGGTATATGTTCAAGAATATTCTGGAATATGATTAATCACATGCCAGGAGAGGAGGTCAACATTGTGAAGGAGCGTGGAAGTAGAACCATATTTCTATTAGATTGCCAAAGCTTTTACACCAGCGTCGAAAAAGCGGATAATCCCGCATACCAACATAAGTCGCTCGTTGTGGCCGGTGACCCTGCACTTCGTTCAGGCATTATTTTAGCCACGTGTCCGCTGGCCAAAAAACATGGTATATCCACTGCAGTACGTCTGGGGGAAGCTGTAAAAAATGTCCTGACCTTATCATTGTACGCCTGCGCATGCAGCATTATATCGATGTCTCATTAAAAATAACAGAAATCTATAATGAGTATACGGATTTGGTTGAGGTTTTCAGCATTGATGAACAATTTCTGGATATGAGCGGAAGTCTCTCCCTGTTCGGAGATCCGTTGAGTATTGCAAGTGAAATTCAGCGGAAAGTGCTGGGACAAACAGGAGTATGGATCGAACCGAAGGAAAAGTATAAAACACAGCTAAAATACCAAATAGCATTGTAGTATTAACAAAGCCCAGCAATAATTTTCTAGACTTTAATTCAAAGATTAACAGTTTTTTAGTTTTACCTGTTTCCCAAGAACTCTTCAGACCAATATGTAGTGGGATCTGACCTTGCTCTAGTAATTCTAAATTACATCAGTATATCCCTTCATTTATTTATAATGCCCCCCGATTTTTAGGGATCTCTCCAGTGCCTGACCAGCTTGGGTCAAAGAGGACGCTCTTACGATAGCTGCGCTACCATAGCGTTCTTTAATTTTATCTGTTGCTTCTTCCAAGGAGCGGATACGCTCATGATCCTCAAAGAAGGAAAGTTGATAAGTTTGGTCGTCAACCAACCCACTTAAAGTGACACCTAAGCGTCGTATCGGCATACCGTTCCAAAAATTATAAAATATTTTTTTTTGCTGCGTTGTACACTTTATTCGTATTGTTAGTCGGATCTGTAAGCTTCATTTGCCTGGAAAATCCGGTGGGAGCCTCATATGGGCTACATATACAACTAACGGTCACGACAGAGCCCATGCACCCCTTACGACGACTGTCTCGACAAACTTCTTCCGAGAGTTCAAGCAGGATGGTCTCTACTTCATTTGGTTCCAGATAATCTTGGGGTAGGGTCATCATATGGCTTACCGACTTTTGTGGAGAACTGAAGGTATACGGAGCTACAGGACTCTCATCTAGACCATTGGCTGTTTTCCACATGACCTCCGCCTGTATATCCGACTGTTTTCCAAAACGAGCGCGAAATTTAGACTTAAGATCTGGTAGAGAGGTTCTAGCGATATCTCCAATGGTTGTCATACCAAGCCGCTCAAAATGGGACGACATCCGCGAACCTACCCCAAACATTTTATTAACTGGCTGTGGCCAGAGCAGCTGCTCTAATTCTGTCTTGGGCAACGTGAATATACCGCTTTTAATTTTTTTAGCCCAAATATCGGTTGCGCTTTTGGCAAGAACCTTATTGGAACTGATTCCTATTCGTACCCAAACCCCGGTTTGTAAAAGAACCTTCTTTTGAATTTCTCTTGCAACGGTTAAAGAATCTCCAAAAATTTTAAAACTACCCGAAATGTCCAGAAACTGCTCATCGATACTAAACACCTCTACCAGGTCAGTGTATTCCTTGTATATATCCGTAATTGCTAAAGAGACATCGATATAGTGTTTCATACGGGGACGGACGATCACAAGCTCAGGACACTTCTTGAGGGCTTCACCGAGCCGTTCTGCTGTAGACACCCCGAAACTTTTGGCCATAGGACATGCTGCTAAAATAATTCCAGACCTGCGTGCAGGATCGCCTGCTACCGCAAGCGGTTTATTTTTATACTCTGGGTAGGAAGCTTTTTCTACACTCGCATAAAAACTCTGGCAATCCGCCAAAAGAATTGTCCGCTCAGTTGTTTTAGTCATGCTGCACCCTCCAAAAAAACGATCATATACATACGAACATGTATTCTTATTTATTATAAAGCCAAACATTAGTTCTGTATTCAGGTAATTTATAGGATTATGTAAATTAATCATCAATGATTGGGTATCTGGTACGAGCGTGAATCATCACATTATTTCTGTGATCATAAAGGCCAAGAAAGCTTAATGTGCTCGTGGGGGATGAGGATCGGAACGGAATTCTGGTTGGCTGGGCTTCATCTTTTAAATGTCAACAAAAATAAAGAACCAATGTATAACATTTTATCTTGTCTTGAAAAAGCGGAAACTTGGTATACACATTTGAATTCAATTAAAAAAAGGCTTTCTTCAACGATGTCGTAGGTACATTTCCGCTGTATGGACTGAATTCCATGACATTTATAGTTCCCAATGTACTTTTAATTTCTTGAAAAGCTCTAGTAAGCTGTGCTTTGTTAGTAACATCCGCAGCAAAACCTTGAGCCTCAATTTAGTTAATTGCTCAGTATACTGGTCTAGTTTCTCTTATGTTCTTGAAATCATAGCGATACGAAATCCGTGTTTACCAAACGTCTTAGCCAGTGAAAAGTCCAATCCGGGATCTGCTCCAACTATGACCAATGTTATCAATGCAAATTCACTTCTTCTCTATTCTTATGAGCTAATTTACTAGCGTATTAATAAATTAGAAAAGCGGACGAGCAGCAATTCGTCCGCTCTATTGTAAGTCCTGTCTTTCAGATAAGTGCTTTTGATGATGTTTGTGTCTATTGAGTTATCCTCGAAAATACGACTTAAAAGGTAGATGTATCAATAACAAATCGATATCGTACATCATTTCGGATAAGTCGCTCAAAAGCTTCGTTGATTTGATTGGTGTGAATTACCTCAATTTCAGGGACAATACCATGCTCTGCGGAGAAATCAAGCATTTCTTGGGTTTCAAGAAGATCGCCTCCAGGCGTTGCTGCAATTCTGCGACGACCCATAAGCAAACTGAGCGTATTAAATTGGTTCGGCTTACCGGAATCACCGATGATAACAAACGTACCATTTATATTAAGCATGGATACGTAAGCATCTAAATTAAGACTTGCAGAGGTCGTGTTGAAAATCACATCAAATTGACTAGCTAGCGTCGAGAATGTGTCAGGATCGTTCGTTGCATAGTAATGATCGGCGCCAAAACTTAGCGCATCGCTTTTCTTATCCATTGTCTGACTCAAGGCCGTAACTTCAGCTCCTAATGCATGGGCATATTTGATAGCTAGGTGGCCGATACCTCCAATACCGACGATAGCGACTTTTTTGCCTGGACCTACTCCCCAATGTTTCAAAGGATAGTAAGCCGTAGCTCCTGCACAGAGTAGTGGACTGGCAACATCTAAGCCCAAACTATCTGGGATCTGAAGTACGTAATTTTGCTTCACTACAATTTTTTGACTGTAACTACCGTAAGTAATATTTCCATCGTAGTCTACGGAATTATACATCATGACCATGCCCTTTTTACAGAACATATTCTCACCACGTAGGCAATTCTCGCACTCTCCACAAGAGTTCACGAGAGGCCCTACTCCAACCCGGTCACCCACTACAAACTTAGTTACTTCCGTTCCAACCGCTTCTACAATTCCTGTCATTTCATGACCGGGAACCATTGGGAATTGAGAGTAACCTCCATCATTATGGACCATATGAACATCGGTGTGGCATACACCACTATACTTAATATCGATTAGAACATCATCTGGGCGCAATACCCTCCGTTCAATCATCGTCCGTTCAAATGGCGCATTCGCACTGGGAACACTCAATGCATGAACTTTACACATACTTGTTATACCCCTTTCATTTTTTCATATTATATATTTCAGATATCAGCTAAATTGTTGTATTTGAATTGTATTCGTATCCCTATCTCATCCCCCTTCATACACTATTTCCAGCCTACACTTAGGTACAGCGTGATAACGCATCTAAGGTTGTCTTAATGGATACTTATAGTTTAAAACTCCAGATCTATGGTTAACATAGCCTGATTACAGACAAAGTTGTCCCTATTACTGATTATTAGGAAAGAAAATGAATACAAAAAGCCCCTCAACTTCAGGAAAGCAGAGGGGCCATCGTTAAACCTTATTATTGCTCCGTACTTATTTATTCATATAAGGGCTAATAACCTTTTGGCAATAATCCCAAACTTTTATTTCGTTTTCTACAGAATAATATCGATCCCTTGGTTTTTCCTCCTTCATGTTACCAAAGAATTTCCCATTAACCTTTTCTACTTCTTGTGATGTGGCCAAATATACGGTTGTAGCTCCTTTTTATGGCGTATTCATGAATGGAAGTGCCAACTTAAACACTATATTATTAATAAAACCTTTATCGTTGTCTTGTCCAAATCTAGTCGCAACAGCACCAGGATGTAACACGTTCGCAGTTATATTTTTCAGTCCCCTTCTCATTAGTTCAGCTGACCAGTGTCTTGTGATCCAAATCGTATACAATTTGGAGGATGCATACGCACCGGACCAGGTGTAGTCCTTTTCCAACTGTAAATCGCTGAAATCTGGTTTTTTGGCAATCCTATGTGTTGCGGAAGAGGTATTAATGATCCTTGCTGAGGGGCTTTTTGAAAGAACATCTAATAATAACTCTGTTAAGAGCAATGGTGAAAATACATTAAGGGTCTCTGTGCTTTGTTTTGATTCCGTCCATGAATGATCACAGTGTGTCCCTGCTTTGCCATGGTTTTCGCCGCAACTTTTCCGATTCCATCAGTAACTCCAGTAATAAGGATGATTTTTGTAATCATCGTAATTCTTCTCCTTTTCATTTAAGTAATATATTTATACTGCAACCCATTCGATTAGGTACGTATCCAGGTTACTGATGATATTGTCCAGATTACTGATAAATAGTTCTGTAATTCAAACAAGTTTATCGTGGATTAGACTATGTCTTACTTGAAATTCAAAGGATATGATAAGAAGAGCTTTCTATTTGCGAGGAATTGTTTTGTTCATAAGGAGGGCAAATCATGTTAACGGTTGAATCAATATCTGACTTACATGAATTACTCGGATACAATAAACCTAAACATCCATTAATTACTGCGATGAATTTTGAAAATGCTAATCCATCGGAAACCATGTTTTTTGAATACGAAGCAAATGAAGCCTTGCAGCTCTCTGAACAAGAGAGAGAGACGATTGAACGTATAGTGAAGAACATTGAGAATGAATACAGTAAAAATATAGACCTTTACACGAAAGAACTCGTTGTGTCCAATTTGGAATTACTCTTAAACTACGCTAAACGCTTTTATGGCAGGCAATTTATCACTAGAGCAGTGGTTTATAAAGACGCCGTCACCAAGTTCGAAGAGCTTTTAAATGAACAGTGTACAGTGGATATTATTGAAAGATCAGGTACACCAAGTGTAAAAGGCCTTGCTCAAGCAATGGGGTATTCACCTAATTATCTTTCGGACATGCTAAAAAAAGAAACCGGTAGAACAGCTCAGGATTTTATCAAATCCAGGGTGCTGGAACTTGCAGAAAACTTGCTTTTAACGACTAAAGAGCCTATTCATCAAATTGCTGAGAAGCTTGGATTTGAACAGCCTTCTAGCTTCACAAAATTTATAAAAACGCACTTAGGTTTGAGTCCAATGGATTTCAGAAGACAGCATTTGGTATGAATAAAATTAAAAAAGGGGTTGTCTCTATGTTTATTTTGAGACAAGCCTTTTTCCTAATGTTCATCCTATCCATCGAAATAGAATAAAAACATTATATTGACACTTTTTGAGCCTCTCAAAACTGTAAAACATCATTGCATTTATTAATTATTATAAAATATAACTAAATAAGCTTGTCCGAATAACACACCTATCTTAAACACCTGTAATCAGGAAGTATGCGCAACGAAATTTCTGCCATGTACAAAGCTGTCTGTCACATATATTAATGCACCACATTTATGACTGTAGTAAAGTACAGCAAACGGATAATCTTTCTATTATTTATAAAAATGCTTTTACAGCGGGAGATGTTATTTCAATCTCAAAAGCTACTCACCTGAAAACTACTTCCTTTGACAGTGATTGCGCGTCCTATGACCGCTGTTAAACACAAAATTCCAAAAAAACCCTATGCAATGGTTAAACCATTCACATAGAGTTTTCTCATTATCCGTTTACTTGCGAAAGCTAATATTTTTAATATTTCCGCCTCGGTCAGCCGCAATCTGTAGCTTGCAGCGCTGGACGAGAACGGTACGCTACAAGCTATCTCAAAAGGTACGGGTTTGTAATCAGCGCATTCCGCTAATATTCAATTGCTAAATCTCAGAGCTTGACCAGGCTAATCAATCCCACTCCGACCATGATTACCGTAATGCCGGCCAGTAGACGAAGCCATTCGCCGGGACTCTTCTTTTCCCTGAAAATCAGAATACTGCCAACACAGGAGATGGCGATACTCGCCTGAGAGATCGGAAAACTGGCAGCGACTCCAATAAGCCCATTCGAAATGAATAGCGCCAAATTTGCCACGCTCCACGACAAACCCGTAGACAAATTGCGCAGCACCTGAACCAGATGAAGCTTCTGCCCTCCCTTACAGTTCATTAAAAGCGCAGAACACAGCATGCCAAGTGATTGCGGTAAGATGACCGACAGACCGGAAACATGAAAGATTTGATTAATAATAACATACAAGGTTAAGGCTATACCCGAACAAACCAACATGACAAGAATTTGAAGGGGCAAAGGCTTGGACAAACCACTTGATTTGCCCTGATAGCTCGTCAGCAAGATGCCAGACAAAATAAATATAAGCGCTGCTAATCCAATACCAATTTGGTACCCGGTCGTCCATTCGCCCAAGATTAGTGCTGCAAAAAGCGTCGTTCCCATGAGTTGCAGCCCGCAAATAATAGGAATGGCCGTTGAAACGCTTACTTTCTGGAAAGCTTGAAATTGAAGCAACTGTCCTACGGACCAAAACACACCAGAGACAAAGCTCACAATAAATGGTGTGACTTGAAAGTTAACAGGTGAGTACGAATACAGGCACAGTGCGAACAATACGGCACCGATGACCGTCCCCGTCAGTTGCTCGCGAGGACTGGCTTTTGTCAGTTGCGCCAGTATTGGCATGAATCCCCAGCCTATGGCTGGAATAAAGGCAATGAGTGTATCCACATGCAGTTCCCCTCTCGTAAAGTGAGTTCTTCCGCGCAATCCTTTAAAATACCATGCAGGAAAAACCAACAGCTTTACGATATCAAAACAACCCTACCTCAAGCACCAGTATTTTTAGAAGATATATATAGTAAAATCAAAGAATTTTCTCACGATAAGCGCTGGGGGAAATGCCCATCATATTTTTAAATGCCCGCGAAAAGGTCAGTTGATCCGAGTAACCGACAGAATTGGAGATTACTTGAATAGAGTAACTGGTATCCTGTAACAGCTCGCATGCCTTTTTAATCCGAATGTTCATTAAATACTGCTTCGGTGTTTCACCTATTTCCTGCTTAAAAACAGAGGTCAAGTAATTGGGGTGAAGTCCGAGATACTCTGCCACCTCACTGATTTGAATGCCACCGTTGTAGTTTTTCTCCATATAGTTGATAGCTTGAACTGAATAGGGAAGCTCTTCTTTCACAGGCATCGTTTCACCTGATTCATGCACCAACTTGGCGAGAATATGGCATAAATAGCCCTGAATAGCCAAGGATGAAGAAAGTGTATTATTCCCTATACGAAGCATTTCAAGAATAGTCGAATGAAAAAAAGTGATGTCTCCGATACTTACCACATACGGATTATCCTGAACAAGAGAGATATTCTGCAAGTACATTTCGGACTTGATCCCCATAAACCCTACCCAGCTGTACTCCCATGGCTCGTACTCATCAGCTTGATAATAAGCGGCCTTATTGGCAGGGATTAAAAAAGCCTGTCCCTTCTCTATGTTATATGTTTCCTTATCTAATACCAGATTGCCTCTACCCTTTAATACAAAGTGAATAAGATTGAAATCCCTGGCGATAGGTCCGAAATCCTGGTTGGGAGAACAAGGCTCCGAGCCACAATTATACAGAATTAAATCTGTAATATTTTTATGCTTTGAACTGGTACGTGTATCTACAAATTGAATCATATTGTCACCCATCCCTAACCTCCATGCTTCAGAATTTTATAGTTAACCAAAGGGCGGTGTCCTCGTAACAAATATAGCATAAATTAAGAAGCATATCCTAAGACCTAAAATGAAACCTTAATCCGTAAATGTATGCAATAATCTTTGTTTTTACTATCTTCTACTTTAGAAAAATCATGTACTCCTTCCACAGCTTTTGTTATTCTGTATCTCAAGATAACGCTTACAAGTTCTCATAACAAAATATCATAACAGGCTGTTATGATCGTCAATTTTTGAAAGGGGTTAAAATATGCTTACTTCTGCAGCTGCAAAAAATAACGACAAAGTCAGTTTAAAAACACTGATCTCTTACTCACTGAGTAGTTATGGGATGAATGTTATTTACAATTTAACCGCCGTTTATCTCATGTTCTTCTATACTGACAGCTTCGGATTAAATGCGCTTGCAGTCGGAACATTGCTGATGGTGGCACGGGTGATTGACGCGGTCGTTGACATCTTTATTGGCATTGCAGTCGACAACACGAATACGCGTTGGGGGAAATTTAGACCTTACATGTTCATCGGGGCTTTCTTGGTAACACTCACCACCTTGGCGCTTTTCCTCAGTCCGGACCTTTCTTCCGCCGGGAAGCTGGTTTATGCCTATGTTACCTATATCGCTTGGAGCATTAGCTATTCCATATTGGACATTCCATATTGGTCACTGTCCGCCGCTATAACCAAAGAAGCTGCAGAACGAACCAAGGTCGTGACTGTTCCTCGTACGGTTGCAAGTGCCGGCTTGTGGACGGTCAATGTCGTAGCGCTTCCCCTCGTCCATTTCTTCAACGGGTGGGCTGGAGCGGTTGCTGTACTTTGTGGCCTGTTCTTCGTCTGCATGATGTTTACGGTGTTTGGCGTAAAAGAAAAACACGTAGTGCCTCGCCATGAAAAACAAACGTTAAAAGGAGTACTCCGCCTATTCTTCATTGAAAACCGACCTTTGCGGCTGTTGATCATCTCGTTTTTTATTATCGAAATGACTGCCAACATTCGTAATGCCTTTACTTTGTATTATTTCAAATACAACCTAGGTGCCGAAGCATTCATTCCACTGTTTATGGGACTAACCGTGGGATTTCAAATCGCAGGTAACGTCGCAGTTCCGTTCATTGCCAAGTGGATCGGCAAAAAAGGCACTAGCATAGCAGGGGTGCTAATCACCTCCATATCCATGATAGCTCTTTTCTTCTGCGGCAACTCTATTGTACTTGTCTTTATTCTCAGCTGTATCATTTCTTTCGGTGTGGGGCTGAACTATGTTGTCATGTCCACAATGCTAGCAGATTGCGTCGATTATGGAGAGTGGAAAACTGGAAACAGATCAGAGGGGATGGTTTTCTCAGCTAACGTTTTCCGGGCCAAATTGGCGGCCGCAATCGGCAGCGCCGTGGGTGGTTATGCGCTGGCGTTAGCGGGTTATCAGCCTAATATCGTCCAAACAAATACAACCCTTATATGGCTCACACTACTATTTACAATTATTCCGGGGGTTCTGACATTTCTCTCCGTATTTCCAATGAAGAATTATGAGCTGACGGAAACAATGAACAGAAAAATTGTCCAGGAGGTTCGGGCAAGACGGGAACAAGGTGAACCATCCGTACAGTAACCGGATTCTGGTCCTTCGCGTGATGCGCTTACTGGAGCAGTCACCGTGCTAACCTTTACAATTTTCTGGGCTAGGGAGCGTTCTCTGCACCGAACAACGGTACGTCCAGGTGTACAGGCCATGGAACGGTCTATCAAGATTGGTGGTTATTACAAATAGAATTTCACACTAAAAGACTACTGCCTATTGCCCGGGGAATGAAATACAAAAGCCTTAAATAAAGCCAAAAAGGATCGCCTAACATCAGGCAATCCTTTTTTTTATCTATGCTTCACATAAAACATGGAAAGTGCTTTGAAGCACCCGTTCGAACAGCATCAACGGAACATTCCCCATAGCTTGATCAGATGGAACGTATTAGACGGGTCAATTTTTTGTGCCAATACGAAGGCAGTCAGTTGCTCCTCCTGTGTAGCCGTCAATCGCTCGTTTAAAATAGCAGAAGTGGTCTTCACAAGATGACGCACCTTAGCTTTGTTTTGCAGATCTGCTTTGGTCACGCCCTCGATCTGCTGCTTAACCCGCTCCTTGAGCGCACGATTTTTCATTTTTAACTTAATCCGCTCCACCAATTGCGGACTAATTCCATATTGCTGATAGCTCAATGTTGCCACACCTCCCATATCATTCGGTCATTCCCAAATATATGACGGTCAGCCTGTCCATTGTACCTATCTGTTAGAAACGTTTAGAACATCCTCACCATTCATGGTGGGTCAGTCGATAAGATCCCCTTGGAAAATCTGCTCTTTTTGCAAATAACCGCGAAGTGCTTCATACTGCGGAGATGTCCAAAAAGAGGAGTCCTTGATTAGATCAGTTGCATCCTCACGTGCCTTTTCCAGCACCTCAAAGTCCGCTACCATATCTGCTAACCGAAACTCGGGCAACCCGCTCTGCTTGGTGCCAAAGAAATCCCCCGGCCCTCTCAAATCCAGATCGCGTCTAGCAACCTCAAAACCATCGTCCGTATCGGTCATTACCTTCATCCGCTCTTGACCAACCTCCGACTTAGGATCAGCGATCAGTACACAGTATGAGGCATGTGCGCCCCTTCCGACACGTCCACGTAACTGATGTAGCTGGGACAATCCAAAGCGATCTGCATCCATAATAATCATTAGCGTCGCATTGGGCACATCTACCCCCACCTCTACAACCGTGGTTGAAACGAGTAGCTGAACCTCATTTGCATAGAAGGAACGCATAACTTCTTCCTTTTCTGCAGGAGTCATTCGTCCGTGCAACAGCCCAACGCGATAATGTGGAAAAGCCTGCTGCATTTGGATATGCAGATCGATGGCATTCTGTACATCCAGCTTCTCTGACTCTTCAATCAACGGGCAGATTAGATAAGCCTGCCGTCCCTGATCTACCTCACGAGAAATAAAACCGAGCACTCGATCCATCAGTTCGTGCTTCACCCAATACGTAGAAATTGGAATACGTCCTTTGGGCCGCTCTGATATCGTTGAAACATCCATATCACCAAAAGCAGTAATCGCCAGCGTACGCGGGATCGGTGTGGCGGTCATGGTCAGCACATCGGGGTTGTAGCCCTTGCGGCGCAGTACACTACGCTGGTTGACTCCGAACCTGTGTTGCTCATCCGTTACAACTAGTCCAAGCTGGCGGAAATACACATCCTCCTGAATAAGGGCATGCGTGCCCACCACAATATCCAGCAGACCCATTTGAAGAGCGGCAAGCAACTCCTTACGCTTCTTCCCAGTTGTACTTCCTGTCAGTAACCCCACGCTGATTCCAAAGGGTTCAAACAGCTTGTGAAGCGACCGCATATGCTGCTCGGCCAATATTTCGGTTGGCACCATCAGTGCTCCCTGAAAACCGGAACGTACTGTTGCGAATAAACCGATGGCGGCAACCACAGTTTTCCCCGACCCAACATCCCCTTGGAGCAGACGGTTCATACAATAAGGTGAGCGTAGATCATACAGTATTTCAAGCTCAACCTTCTTCTGTGCATCCGTTAATTCAAAAGGCAAAGCCCTCACAAATTCACGGATCGTGGCGTTATCCACCGTATGCACCACCCCGTCCGCTCGACCACGATTTAACGCTCGGAATGCCTGCATTTTCAGCTGGAATAAAAAGAGTTCCTCATACACCATCCGTCGCCGAGCCTCTTGTCCCTCTCGATTGTCCTGAGGTTGGTGTATACCTGCAATGGCCTGCTTGCGCGGCATCATACTATACTTGCGTACCAGCAGATCTGGCAATATCTCGGGAATCATTTCACCAAACTGCTGGAGCGTCTGATTCATTATTTTTCGCATCCAGCTCTGCGTAATCTTGCCACCTATAGAGTACACCGGTTGAAGTGTCCCCGAACGAGCCACTCCTTTATCAGGGAACTCAGAGTCTGCAACAGTCATCTGCATTCGCTTAAGATCCCATTTCCCAGTCACCACAATTTCACGACCTAATGTTAGCTGATCCTTCAAAAAATGCCGATTAAACCATGTTGCAGTAAACATCCAATCCTCAGCCATCAATTTACAAGTTAACCTTGATTTGCGTCCGTAACGCTGAAGCACCGGAATGCCCATAATTTTCGCCTGTACTGTAATCTTATCTCCGTCCTTCACTTCGCTTAGCGATCGCAGTCGGTAATCTTCATACCGAAACGGATAATATTCCAGCATATCTTGCACGTTAGAAATGCCAAAAGCGTGAAGCTCTCCTTCTTTGAGAGCACTCACGCCGTGTATTTGTTTTAATGGTATTTGATCCAATTGCAGCATATTACCTCTCATCTCCGGCCGGCCATGCAAAAATACCAATCGTTCCTGGTCCCACATGAGTTCCGATCACAGCGCCAAGTTCAGTATATATTTGATCGCCCAGTTCAAAATGCTCTGCCAGCTGAGCCACAAACGCTTCTGCCGCCGAGCGATCTGCCGTATGACCCACAGCAATATTAATTTTTTGGCCTTTTAAATCCCGCTCCAACAGTTCAATAATTCGTGCTGTCGCTTTTTTATGCCCTCTCGCCTTATCAGCCGAATAAATAATACCTTCTTTGTCAATCGAAAGAATTGGCTTAATGTTAAGCAACGTACCAACCATAGCCGCTGCCTTGCCAATTCGTCCGCCTTTTTGCAAGTATTCCAGTGTATCCACCAGGAAATACAAACAACGACGTTCTCCAAGACGTTCCACACCCTGAATAATTTCAGCCGGGGATTGCCCGGCAGCTGCCAGCTCTGCGGCGTAAACCACGAGCATACCGTATCCGTACGAGGCCGACTTGGAATCCATAACGGTCACTCTATCTTCATGCTTCTCCAACATGGATTTACCCAGCAGAGCGGACTGGTACGTTCCGCTCACACCGGAGGATAAATGGATAGAGATAACCTGGCTCTCGGGGTATTGCTCCAACAGCTCCGTGTACGTCTCCAAAAAACGGGCTGGTGATGGCTGTGACGTTGTAGGTAGTTCATCAGCCCGTACCAGTTCGCTGTAAAACTGTGCAGCTGACATCTCAATACCGTCCAGGTAAGCTGTGCTGCCGAACATCACCGTCAATGGTACAATGACTATGCCGAGACGATCTGCTATTTCCTGTGGAATATCAGCCGTGCTATCTGTCAAAATGATAGTTCTCATCAGTCAGACCTCCTTTGTAGTGGACTACCATGGGTGTGCCAAAGCACATCAGGTTTCCACTGAGAACAGATAAGGATAAATCGGCTGACCACCTTCATGAACTTCCACTTCAACATCCGAATAATTTTCTTCAAGCCACGCAACAAGCTGATCTGTCTCTTCTTGTTTTGCGTCCGAACCTGTAAGAATCGTAACAATTTCATCGCCATTCACCAGCATTTTCGCCAGCAAAAGACGGGATGTTGCCATTAATTGCTCCTCAGTCGCCACGATCTTAGAATCCTGAATACCAATGTAGTGGCCCGCTGTAATATGCAGATCATCAAGTGTCGTATCCCGAACCGCATAGGTCACTTGTCCAGACTTCACACGGGTAACTGCGTCCCGCATATTATCTTGGTTTACCTCAAAGGCTTCTTCCTCTTGGTAAGCAAATGCTGCTGCAATGCCCTGAGGAATTGTTTTGCTTGGAATCACCGACACCAAACGTTCCACCTCTAGCAATTCACGCGCTTGTTCAGCAGCCAAGATTATATTGGAATTATTCGGCAGAATAAAAATATGTTGAGCCGCAATCGAGCGAGCCGCATTCACGAAGTCTTCTGTGCTCGGATTCATCGTCTGACCACCCGAAAGGACAACATCAACACCCAAGCTTCTGAAAATATCAGCAATCCCTTCACCAGAAGCCACAGCTATAAAGCCAAAAGGTGCTAGCTCATGAGCTGGAGGCTCAGATGGCTCCTCCTCACGTGCAGGCTCTGTTGGTATTTCTGCAAACCATTCAGGCTCAGGAGCACCATCCATACCTGCTGACAGCAAATCACGATGCTGCTCGCGCATATTCAAAATTCGAATCTGTGTAATTTCCCCGTAACGCAGCGCAAGATTCAAGACTTCACCTGGAGCCTTCGAATGCACATGAACCTTGATGACATCATCATCCGAAATAACGATAATCGAATCACCATCTACTGACAACGCTTTCCGGAAAGCTTCCTCATCAAAATTTGTACCTTGCGCTTCGCCCAATTGTCGATTAATAAAAAAACTCCATATCATACAAAAATTCAATATTCTCCGTTTCGAGCTTCGCCTGCGCAGAAATCGGCGCATCTGGGGAAGGAGCAACAGGCGCAGCTGTAGGTCTCTCCGATACATAAGGAGCAAAAACCGGGCGTACACTATCGCCTTTTGAAGTTGGAGATGTCACCAATCCGCTTCCAAGATGCTGCATAAATCCTTCATAAATATACACAAGTCCTTGTCCACCCGAGTCTACAACCCCTACTTGCTTCAGTACAGGGAGCATGTCCTGCGTCATGGCAAGCGTTTCCTTTGCTTTGGCAAGCACTTCTTCCATCAGTTCTGTGATGTCGTTCGTCCGGCGCGAGAAAAACACAGCATGTCTGGCCGCTTCCTTCGCCACGGTAAGAATTGTACCCTCCACCGGCTTAACCACCGCCTTGTAGGCCGCATCCACCCCGCTCTGCAATGCCGATGCGAACTGAAGGGTATTCAATTCCTCGTATGGGGCAGCGTAACGGCTGAAGCCACGGAACAACTGAGACAGGATAACCCCTGAATTGCCGCGGGCCCCCATCAGCAAGCCTTTGGATAAGATGCCGGACATGACACCGATGGAGGAAGAATCTCCCCTCTTCAATTCCATTACGCCCGCGCTCATCGTCAGATTCATATTGGTTCCCGTATCACCATCTGGCACCGGGAATACATTTAGTGAATTGACATGCTCCGCATGCTGCTGTAATTGTTCCGCCCCGGCTAAAACCATCGCGGTAAAGTCTGTTCCATTCAAAGAACGATTACTCAAGAGAATTCCCCTTCCTAGCTTAATACAATTGTTTTACAATCCATCTTCACAACACATGTTCAAGGTTCAATTGAATTATACTAAAGCCAGACGACGAATACGAATGTCACCCTTTCGTAAGCTTCCGTAACCATCCTCTGGTTTCTTTCCACAGCTCATATAATATGAAAAACCAGTCAACTGCCCAACAAAAAATCATTGGCCGGAATGATGATTATGGTCCCGCCTCTGAACTGCCCGGCATGACTGGAATAAGAATTCACATTCCATTAAAAAACAAAATAGTCGCAGCAATAGCTATCCCATATTGTACTATAATGCGAAAGAGAAATAAATAAAGTTTTTGAATCAGTTGACGGAGCTTTTTTGACTATGATATTATATTTAAGTATTGTTTTGTTCAGGTTAGTGACTTATAAAGTCCGGCTGACCCAGTCGGCCTGAAGAGCGACCCATTCCATATGGAGTTTGGTTATTTTCAGAATAGGAGGTGGAATCATGTCTCGTAAATGTTCTGTAACAGGCAAAAAGCCTGGCAGCGGTAACCACGTATCTCACGCTAACAACCGTAATCGCCGTACTTGGGGCGTCAACGTACAAAAAGTTCGCATTCTCGTTAACGGTAAACCGAAACGCGTTTATGTCAGCACTCGTGCATTGAAAGCCGGTAAAGTGACTCGCGTGTAGTCGTAAAAAAATATCGTTATAAACAAAAGGCACCTCGTTTTAAACGGGTGCTTTTTTGATTATTCGAATAATATCCCACTGATTCAGGAGGACAAAATGTCAGGCAACTTCCCGCGCATTCTTGTCTTTTATTGCCGAGCTATCAATCTGCTGTGCCCGGGAAGCGTGCCTCCTGTGTACCTTTCGCCTTCATCCTACATCCTGTGTCAACGTTACTTTGATTTCAGTTCTTCTGGAATGTATTCAAAATGGCTTTGACGAATCCACCCAGAAATTTTGGCAGCTTGATTGTGTAAAACTTCATGCCTCACCCTCCCCATCATCCTCCTGCATCCGTTCTCTGTAGTTTATGCAACCTGTCAAGGGTTGTTGCCCCACAAAAAAAGGCTACATGAGAATCCCGCTCATGTAACCATATTTATGCACAACCATCCCAGGCTATACCATCAGACAAGTCCGCGAACATAGAGATATGCTGAGAGTATAAAAATAAACAGAATATAATAAAGCACACTGCAGACCACAAAACCGATACGCAAACCACGCCGTTCATTTTTACGAAAATAAAACAGGACAATAAGAACAGCCAAAAGTGAAAGTATAGCATTCCAAGGCGTCTTCACTAGCGAGAAACAACTGAGTGTCAAACCGGTCAGCATGCTCGCTAAGGTCATCCACAGTGCTTCAGTTAGCTTCACTTGGACAAATGAGCGACACTATCCCGAATAGCAGCAATAGCCGCTGCACGGTCTGCTCTGCCGTACACTGCACTGCCTGCCACTAACACGTTAGCACCCGCTTCAAATACGGCTGGTGCCGTCTCCTCCGCAATACCTCCGTCCACCTCGATATGTACGTCTGGACGACCCAATTCGTTCAACCAAGCACGGATTTGTCTGATTTTATTCAACGTCTCTGGAATGAAGGACTGGCCCCCAAAACCAGGGTTAACCGTCATCACAAGAATCATATCTACATTGGGCAGCACTTCCTTGATCGCGTATGGTGAAGTCCCCGGATTGAGAGCCACTCCCGCCAGAGCGCCTTGCTGCTTGATCATGTGAAGGACACCATGTAAATGAACACAAGCCTCCGCATGAACCGTGATGATATTGGCTCCTGCCTTTACGAAATCACTAATATAACGTTCAGGCTGCTCAATCATCAGATGAACGTCCAGTGGGAGAGTTGTATGCGGCCGAATAGCCTGAACGATAGGGGGACCCAGTGTAATATTGGATACAAAATGACCATCCATAACATCCACATGAATCCAGTCTGCCCCCGCTGCTTGGACTTCCGCGACTTCACTGCCCAAACGAGCAAAATCAGCGGATAAAATCGACGGTGCTATTTTTAACATATGCTCAATACCTCCGTTTTTTTTCTTTTAATTCCTGATAAAATTGCAGATAGCTATCATAGCGTCCCTGTGAAATATGTCCCTCTTCCAAGGCCTCTCTTACTTTACAGCCAGGTTCGTGAATATGCGTACAACCCCGAAATTTGCATCCTTCCGCATATTGTTGGAATTCTCGAAAACAAGGCGATAACTCATCCACACCCAGCTCTAAAAAATCCAGTTGGCTAAACCCCGGCGTATCTGCTACAAACCCACCGTTGTCTAAAGGAATTAGCTCCACATGGCGAGTCGTATGTCTTCCTCGTCCCAGCTTATTGCTTATGGCGCTCGTCTCCAGCGTTAAGCCAGGCTCCAAAGCATTAAGCATGGAGGACTTCCCTACACCTGACTGGCCGGAAAACACGCTGATTTGGCCGGCCAACAGCTTCTTGAGCTCAGCCGTACCCTCTCCAGTACGGGCGCTGGTTACCAGCACCTCGTAACCAATCTTCCGATACATTTCCTGAACCATCAGCACCTTATCATCCTCTGAAGGGCTGCCTTCATACAAATCGCGCTTGGTCAGACAGATAATCGTATCCAGCCCAGCGTGCTCAATATGGACTAAAAATTTGTCCAGTAAAGGCAGGTTTAAATCCGGCTCACGCAGGGAAAACAGCAGCACGGCCAGCGTGGTATTAGCTACTGGAGGGCGAATTAGCTCCGTCGTACGCTTTCTAATCTCCTTGACCATACCTTCCCCGTTTTCAGTTAGTTCGTAAAGGACCCGATCACCAACAAGGGGCGTAATCTCTTTTTTCTTGAAAAGGCCACGTGCTCTGCATTGTACCGTAGCTTCGCCGGATACCGGACGCCCATCCTGATCCAGGCTGGAGACATAATAATATCCGCTAAGCGCCTTGACGATCAGACCTTCAGGCATGTGTAAGATGTCCTCCTTCATAATGTTCAAGTTTCATAGTGTGGAACAGGTTAAGCTTCTTTCTCTAGTAAGTTTACTGATGCTGCACAGCCTCGATCACTTTGTCCTTCTTTTTGTGGGAACCGTGACCGGGGTTGTTTTTTTTGCTAACCGCCAACTCACTGCGCGTAACTCCTGAGGAATCGGTTCCTGGGGCAAAAGCAGAAGGATCACCATCGCCTTCTGTCCCCTCCTGGTTGTTAGAGTCGCCTCCACCATTACCACTATCGTTAGAAGATTCCCCGCTGTTTCCTTCCTCACCGTTTCCACTTCCATTCGGTGAGGAAGTACCACCAGATGTATCAGTCGGTGATGTTCCTGCAGGTGGAGCAATTTGAGGCATCGTCACCGTTCCATTTTTTGCATCAATATAAGAAACAGGATACGTGTCAACAAAAGCACCATCTCTAAATACGGAGACGACACTGTCTTTGTTAGGGGCCATCAGCAGGTTGATCGTAAACACCTGTGTCGTATTAATCGTACGGCTGCCCCACTCCTGATTTTCTCCACGTGCATCTGTATAAGTGATACGAATTTTACTGTTTTTGCCCTCTTCCTTCGGCGCCACAGGTACATTAAACGGTAACGTAATCGCTTCTGGCGGGTAACCCGTACTTACATAAAACGTAATTTCCGTATTTGGGGGCAGATCACTGCCCGCCTCTGAAGGCCATTGTTTGGTTACTTTTCCTTTATCCTGCTCATAGCTAAATTCCTCTTTAATTGAGCCAACCTTCAGCCCCGCCTTTTTGACCTCATTTTCCGCCTGGCTCTGCGTCATCCCTACAAGATTCGGCATTTTAACAGTGGCAGCGCCTTTGCTGACGGTGAGCACTACCTGAACCGAATCCTTATCAAATGGCTCATTTGCAGCAGGTGTCTGACTAATGACGGTTCCTTCAGCCTGATCACTGAACTGCTCATTTTGCTGAATCTGCGTTTCCTTAATCTGCTGGGCGGTCAGTAGCTTGACAGCATTCTCGTAGCTTTGCCCTTTGACATCTGGCATCGGGGTGAGCGGCTTGGCAATCCCGACTTTCAGACTAATCTCCGTTCCTTCCTTGACTAAAGATCCTTCAGGGTAGCTTTGATAAAAAACGACTCCCGGTGCAATCCCCTCTTTATATTCATGCTGGATTGGATCGTCAATGACTAGTCCTGCTTTACTTAGAGTGACCTTCGCTTGGTCTTCTGTTTGTGTCAGTACACTTGGTACTTTCACCTCAGGCACGACAAGCACACTTTGCACATAGTACACCACGCCGCCCATGCACAAAAGTAGCACCAACACTAGTGTTACCCAGAAGATCGTTTTTTTTCTATTTTTCTTGGACGATTGCTTGCTCGGGAGCTGTTCAGACTCCCGAGGTTGGACAGGCACATCGTCACCACTGGAAGACACACCTAGTTGTTGAGGCTTAATAGCTGGGATAACCCGCGTTTGGTCCTCATCATCCAAATGTGTAAACTCCAGCTTGGATTCATTGCGCCGCCCCGGTAGCAGACAAGTCTCCAAATCCCTTAGCATTTCGTCTGCTGATTGGTAACGTTCCTCCGGATTTTTACGCATCGATTTTAGAATGACATTTTCTACACTTTGCGGAATCAACGGATTAATTTTACGCGGTTCCTCAAATTCCTCTTGCAAATGCTTGAGTGCCACACTAATTGGGCTTTCTCCCAGAAAAGGAAGCTGTGCCGTTAGCATTTGATATAAGACAATACCTAGAGAATATAAGTCCGATTTTTCGCCGGTAATGACACCCTTTGCATGCTCAGGTGAAAAATAATGAACAGAACCCACAACAGAACCTGTCTGAGTAATTGTCGTTGACGTAACAGCTCGAGCAATCCCAAAATCGGTTACCTTAACCCGTCCATTACGTCCAATTAAGATATTATGAGGCTTAATGTCCCGGTGAATAATCTGATTTTGGTGGGCATGTTCCAGCGCATCACAAATCTGGGAAGCAATCCGCACTGCTTCATCCACTTGTAATGGCGCACGTTCTTTAATAATCTCATTCAAATTTTTGCCTTCAACGCACTCCATTACAATATAATGGATTTCATCCTCTTGGCCGACATCATAAATACTGACCACGTTCGAATGAGAAAGCGAGGCCGCTGACTGTGCCTCACGCCGAAACCGGCGAATAAATTCCTCATCATGAACAAATTGCTGACGCAACACTTTTACCGCGACATTGCGATTCAGCAAAATGTCTTGAGCCTTATACACCAGCGCCATACCGCCGCCACCGATGCGCTCAATAATTTCGTACCTTCCCCCAAGCAGGTGCCCGATCATGCTTCACACCCCTTTTCACTCAATGAAACCGTGTTGTCGGGCAATTCAAACAAAGCTACAGTAATGTTATCGTCTCCACCGGCAAGCAGCGCCAGATGTAGCAGACGATCCGCACGTTCCTCCAAAGGATTTTCTGCGGCACCTACTACCTTACTGATCTGTTCTTCTGTTACCAAATTGCTTAATCCGTCACTGCATAATAATAGTACATCGCCTTTTTCCAGCGTAATGGTGTCAATGTCCACCTTCACCTCGGAATCAGTGCCCAATGCCCGTGTCAGCACATTGCGACGGGGATGGTTCTCCCGCTCTTCCTTACTGATCTGACCGTTTTTGAACAACTCATTAACCAAAGTATGGTCTTCTGTAAGCTGACGTACCGTTCCTTTGGATACGACATAGGCGCGACTGTCACCAATATGTCCGATAATTCCAGATGCATCATTGAGCAACACGGCAACAACCGTCGTTCCCATATTATGATACTGATCATCGCGCGCAGCCGTTTGGAAGATGACTTCATTGGCATGCAAAATAGCGTCGCTGAGCGCCGCCGTCAAAGAATGTGCGGATAATCCGCTCTCTAGCGTCGCCAAATCAGCGGCAAGTGTCTCTACCGCAAGGCGGCTGGCCGTATCACCGGCCAGATGTCCTCCCATACCATCGGCAACAATTCCAAGAATATAGCCTTGCTCCAAGTGCCTGATCCAGGCAGAATCCTCATTTACCGAACGCACACGTCCGACATGGCTGACATGAACTGTTTTGATCAAATGGTTTCACCCCAACTCCATATGCTTTGCACGCAACTGACCGCAGGCAGCGGCAATATCGTGACCCTGTTCACGCCGGATCGTCACATTGACGCCTTTTTCGGCAAGAATACGTTGAAAATTAAAAATATCGCTGCGCGATGTACGCACATACTTGCGCTCAGGCACATGGTTGACTGGAATCAAATTGACGTGACACAGCATGTCCTTCAACACATCCGCAAGCTCTTCAGCATGTTCTGCCTGGTCGTTTACTCCACCGATCAAGGCATATTCGAACGAAATTCTCCGCCCCGTCTTAGCAAGATAATAACGAAGAGAATCCATAACATCCTTAAAAGGATAACGGCGATTTACAGGCATCAGCTTCGAACGCAACGCATCATTGGGCGCATGGATGGATATTGCCAGATTAATCTGTGTATCCTCGTCAGCAAATTTATAAATATTGGGCACAATGCCACTGGTTGACACAGTAATATGACGTTGACCAATATTCAGGCCCTTTTCATGAATCATTGTACGCAAAAACGTCATTGTCGCTTCATAGTTCTCAAAAGGCTCACCCGAGCCCATAATCACAATACTGCTCACTCGTTCATTCGTTTTATCCAGAATTTTCTGAGCCTGCACCACCTGTGCCGTAATTTCGCCAGCCGTCAGGTTTCTTTTGAGACCCCCAAGCGTCGAGGCACAAAAGGTACAGCCAATCCGGCAACCCACTTGAGTCGTTACACAAATACTGTTTCCGTAATTATGTCTCATGATAACCGTCTCAATAGCATGGTCATCGTGTAAACCAAACAGAAATTTAACAGTCCCATCTTTCGATTCCAACTTTGTAATTTCGTGAAGCGTCACAAAACTGAATTGCTCCTCCAGCTTTTCTCTCAGCCCCTTGGACAAATTCGTCATCTCACTGAAATTATTGACCCGCTTTACATACAGCCAGTCAAAAATTTGTCCTCCCCGAAAGGCAGGCTCACCGTTGTTTTTGGCCCAGTCCTGAAGCTCTTCCAGTGTTAAATCATATATAAAAGGTTTCATCAATATTTGCACCCGTTCCTTCTTCATTAAGTTCTGTTTAATCGCAGACAGTGTTTTTCATTCTTCCTATTTTAGCACAAATCCCTGAGGGGGTAAAAATTTTTCATCTTCATGCAAAAAACCGCCGGAAGTGTCCGGCGGATTGTGGAAATACTGGTGGGCAGCTACCTGGAATTCTCTTCCGAGCTACTTTACCCGGCGCAGACGCGCAATATAAAATCCGTCACTGTGAAAATGCTGCGGTAACAGCTGTACCGAACCTTTCTGTATACCATCCATTTCATGACTCACGGCTGGAAAAGAATGATCCTTTGCCAACTCATACTCTGGATGTTCGCTTAAAAACCGAGCCAATTGTCCTTCATTTTCGTCAGGCTCAATCGTGCAAGTACTGTATACCAGAATACCACCCGGCTTTAACAGTCCGGCCACACTATCCAGCAACTCGTGCTGCAGTTGAGTAATGTCGCGAACATCCTGCGCAGTTTTGCTCCAACGCAGATCTGGTTTACGGCGAATCACTCCAAAACCGGAGCATGGCGCATCTAGCAAAATACGGTCAAAAGAAGCCGGAGCATATCGTTCCTTTAGATCCAACGCATCACCGGTAACCGTCTCAACAGCGTCTAGACCAAGCCGATTCGCTTGCTCACGGATTAGCTGATGCTTATGGGCATGCAGATCGTTTGCAACGATCCGGCCGCGATCCTTCATCAACTCAGCCATATGAGCTGTTTTGCCGCCTGGAGCTGCGCAGCAATCCAGCACCGCCATGCCAGGCTCAGGAGCGACCGCTTCAGCAACAAGCATGGAGCTTTCATCCTGTACAGACAACAATCCGTCCGTATACCACGAGGTAAGCGCCATATTTCCGCCGCTACGAACAACAATCCCATAGGGGCTAACGGCCGAAGGAACGGCATCAATCCCTTTTGCAATCATCTCGTCCAGCAGCTGATCACGACTGGTCATCGTCGTATTCACTCGCACGCTGACTGCAGGGGGCTCGTTATTAGCCTTGCAGATAGCCTCAGCTGTATCGGTACCGTATTGCTTGATCCAGCGCTTAACTAGCCACTGTGGATGGGAATGTTCTAACGAAATCCGTTCCTCTGCTGACAAACCGTCAGGAATACGCAGCTTGTCCGACTCACGCAGCATGCTGCGAAGCACACCATTGACCATACCGGAAATCCCCTGATGCCCGCGCCGCTTGGCAATGGTCACTGCTTCACTAACAACTGCATGATCCGGAACTCGATCCAGATACACCAGCTGATATACGCTCATCCGCAGCAACGAACGTACCCAAGGCTGAAGCTTGGCCGTTCCTTTTTGAACAAATTTATTCAAAAAATAATCCAGTGTATTTCGGCGTGCCACTGTACCGTATACAAGTTCCGTCGTCAAACCAACATCACTTGCAGATAAACCTGCCTGCTGAAGTCGGCGATTGAGCTCAAGATTGCTATACGCGCCCTCTTGCTCCACACCGGTCAGCACGTCAAGTGCAACTTCCCGCGCCGTCTGTTTGCGAGTTTTGTCGGATCTGGTCCCCACTCCCTTGCGTTGGTCTCCCTGACGGGAGTGTCCCCCGCTCATCCGAGCACCGTGCCGGGCTTCATCTGTCCGCCGCGTGCAAAGGTTCCGGCTTCCATAACCTTCTTACCTGCCGGTTGAACCTGGGTCAGCCAGAGAGTGCCTTCGCCTGTCTGCACCTCAATGCCACGGGCGGTTAATTGAAGAACCGTGCCGGGTGCTGGAGCATTTGAGCCACTCGCTTCATTATTTATGGAAGGCTGCTCCGCAGCCCATATTTTAAAAACATTGTTCTCCCAAAGTGTAAACGCGCCAGAAAAAGGAACCAGACCGCGAATCCGGTTGTATATTTGCTGTGCATTATCACTCCATGTAATGCGCTCATCATCACGGTTCAGGTTCGGGGCATAGGTCGCCTCGTCCTCATTTTGCGGCGTGCGGTCTGATTGCCCTGCCAGCAACTTGGGCAGCTCGTCCTGCAAAAGTCTAGCTCCGGCTACACTTAGCTTTTCAAAAATTGTGCCCGATGTATCCTCCGGCTCTATAGCCACCTCAACCCGCGATATCATATCGCCGGTGTCCAGCCCTTCCGCCATATACATTAGCGTCACACCTGTCACAGTTTCACCGTTAATAATCGCACGCTGGATCGGTGCACCTCCCCGATATCGGGGAAGTAACGAACCATGCACATTCAGACAGCCGAAACGAGGCAAGTCTAATACGGACTTAGGCAAAATTTGACCGTAAGCTGCGGTGACGATCAGGTCGGGACGCAACTCTGCCACCTGAGCCACTGCTTCCGGCTGCCGTAGGCGGGTCGGTTGCAGCACAGGTAATCCGCGCTTTTCAGCCGCTTCCTTGACTGGTGTTGGCGTCAATATTTTTTTTTCGTCCCTGTGGTTTATCTGGCTGAGTAATTACACCGACCACGTTATATCCGTTGTCCAGCAACATGTTCAGCGATGGGACTGCAAATTCAGGTGTACCCATAAAGATAATACGAATGTCTTGGCTCATCGAACCTCACTCCCCTGTCTGACGGTTCGGTCCTGGCTGTTCCAGAGCAACCTCATATACTTTTTCTGCAATATCCGTGAACAATACTCCATTTAGATGATCAATTTCATGCTGAAAAGCACGAGAAAGCAACCCTGTCGCTGTAACGGTAATAGCCTTGCCCTCGCGATCCAGTCCCTTGACTGTAACCTTCTCGGCACGACGTACATCCCCGTTCAACCCTGGAATACTTAGGCAGCCTTCAGGTCCCAGTTGCTCTCCTTCTTCGGCCACAATTTCTGGATTGATCATTTTTATCAAGCCATGCTCATCTCCAGCATCTACGACGATGAGCCGCTTCAAAATACCTACTTGTGGAGCAGCTAGACCTACTCCTTCCGCTTCATACATCGTATCTGCCATATCGTCCAGCAGCTTTTGCACATTAGGCGTAACTTTAGTAACTTCCTTCGCTACTTTGTGCAATACGTCATCCGGCTCCAACACTATAATTCTAATTGACATGACAACAGAACACCTTCCTCTTTTTCCTTCATTTAGGCTTTACTGTATTCATCACAAAAGCGACTGCTACATTATCCTATGTACGGACGGCTTGTCCGCATCAATTGTGCGAATAACTTTAGTGTTAACACTCTACATTAGCATCTGCGGATCAACATCCAGACTAATCAGCAACTTTTGTGCCTGTGCAGATTCGGCCATTTCATCAGCCACTTGCTGAGCCAAACCAATCGCGTCGATATTTCCACGCCATTTTATCATACATTGAAATCGGTATCTATTCTTGATTCTCGAAATGGGTGAAGCTACTGGCCCCAAAATGTCCAATACATCCGATGTAAGCCGGTCCATATTCCCGAACCAGCCCCGTTGTCTGGCTCGTCCCTGTAGTGTCGCTGAATAATTTTCAGCCAATCGGACTAGCACTGGAAGCTGTTCATGAGAAAAGGTCACCAAAATAAGTCGGCAATATGGCGGGTAGTGCAAATTACGGCGGTGTTTCAACTCTTCCCTCACAAAAGATGAATAATCATGACGGCTTGCATGAACCACCGAATAATGATCTGGAGTGTAGGATTGTACGAATACTTCCCCCGGCAATTGATGCCTTCCAGCACGCCCGGCTACTTGTGTTAACAGCTGAAATGTCTTTTCCGCAGCCCGAAAATCAGGTAAATTAAGAGCGGAATCCGCAGTAATGACACCTACCAGCGTTACATCGGGAAAGTCCAGCCCTTTGGCTACCATTTGAGTACCCAGCAGTACGTCTGCTTTTTTATCACGAAATTGCTTGAGAAGCTTTTCATGAGCGTTTTTTTTCAGTTGTGGTATCGACATCCATTCGGACAACACGTATACCAGGGAATAGCTTAGCCAACTCTTCTTCCACTCGCTGAGTACCTGTACCGAAGTAACGAATATGCTCACTACCGCATTCCGGGCAAGTCTGAGGTACAGGCTCGGAATATCCGCAATAATGACAACGTAAATTGTTCGACCGCTGATGATAGGTAAGCGAAATATCACAATCCGGACATCCCGCCACATAGCCGCAGCTCCGGCACATGACGAACGTGGAGTGACCACGCCGGTTCAACAGTAATACCGTCTGCTCCTTACGCTCTAATCGCTCTGCGATTCCTTTATGCAACGCGCGGCTGAACATGGAGCGGTTGCCGGCCCGTAGCTCCTCACGCATGTCCATGATATGGACTTCGGGTAACGTGTTCCCCAATGCGCGGGTCGGCATTTCAAGCAGTAGCGGCGCAAACTCGTCGTTGCTTTGGGAGCGAGCAGCATAATAGCTTTCCAGTGATGGTGTAGCTGAACCGAGTATAACGACAGCCCCGTGCTGGTGTGCTCTGCGAATGGCTACATCACGCGCATGGTATTTGGGCGTCTCTTCCTGCTTATAGGACGTTTCGTGCTCTTCATCCATAATAATGAGCCCTAGCTCACGAAAAGGGGCAAATACCGCTGAACGAGCGCCAATCGCTACTTTTACACGGCCTTCGCGTATTTTGCGCCACTCATCGTACCGTTCTCCCCCGGACAATCTACTGTGCATCACTGCGACCTGGTCGCCAAAACGTCCTTTGAAACGTTCGACCATTTGCGGAGTTAATGATATTTCGGGTACGAGCACAATCGCCTGGCGATTCTGCTCGATACAGCGCTGAATGGTCTGTAGATAGATTTCCGTCTTACCGCTTCCTGTGACTCCATGCAGCAAATAAGCTCCTTGCTCACGCATGTCCAGCTGACGAACAATCCGTTCATACACCGACTGCTGCTCTGCCGTAAGAGGGAGTGGGTCTGTAGGCTTGAAGTTTCTGCCCCGGTAGGGATCGCGGAACACTTCAACATCTTCCTGTAACACATAGCCCTTATCTTCCAGTGCCTTAACCGTCGCAGCTGATACACCTAACGAGGTCATAACTTCCTTCAGCGGCAGAGGCAGAAACTCGCTACGTTCCAGCAAAAAAGCAAGTACCTCCCGCTGACGCTGCGCCTTGGCAGAAAATTGCTCCAGTGCCATGGATGCTTCATCTATGCTGATAGCCAGATCAACAGCTTTCATCGTCTTTTTGCCAAGCTTGTCTTTAATAACCTGGCTTTCCTGAAGCACTCCGCGGCGTAACAGCGATTTAATAACCTCCGCCTCCTCGGGGAAACGTCTACTAAGTTGCTGCAACGGGACTTGCTCCTTATTCTGAATGAAGCTGACAATCTGACGCTCCGCCGGGTCGCTCATACCGTCGTCAGTCAGAAGGGCCCATTCGATCTCATCCCCCTGATTAGACAGCATAGATCGCTGTGGATTCGTAGACTCTTGCTGTTCGGCAATGGAGATATAACGTTCCGCCTTGCCCTTAAGCGCGGTAGGAATCATCACTTGCAGTGCCATAATTTGATTACAAGCATAACGCTCGCTCATCCATTTGCCCAGTTCAACCAAATCGGGAGATAAGGGCGGTACCAGATCCAGCAACTCCTGAATCGCCCTCATCCTATATTTCGGCGGCTCTTCAGCTGGAACCACCGAGATAACAAAAGCCTGCACCGTCCGTTTGCCAAATGGCACAGCTACCCGACTACCTGGCTCAATCCAAGGTCTCATGGAATCTGGGATCAGATAATCGAAGGTACGATCTGTATCCTTGGCAGGTACATCGACAATGACCTTGGCAACTAAATTGCCTGTCTCCATTAATGCAGCACCCCACCCATACGTCCCGCGGCTAGAGTAAGCAATTTACGCGCAACTTCTTCCTTTGACTGTACAGGAATATGCTCTACCATCCCGCTTCGGTCATATATTTGAACAGCATTTGTATCGACGCCAAAACCAGCACCATCCACAGTTACATCGTTTGCCGCAAGCAAATCACAATTTTTACGTTCTAATTTATCTATTGCATACGTCTCCAAATTTCCCGTTTCTGCTGCAAAGCCAATTAAAAATTGATGTTTCTTGCTGCGTCCGAGTGATTCCAAAATATCGACGTTCTTCACTAACTCCAATGTAAATACACTATCTTTTTTCTTGATCTTGGTCTGTGCCACCTCACGTGGTCGATAATCTGCCACAGCAGCAGCCATAACGACCATGTCACTCGTTTCCCATTGTTTTAGCACAGCCTGGTACATGTCTTCAGCTGACTGGACTCTTTCAAGCGAAATACCTGAAGGCGGTTCCGCACTGGTATTGGCAGCAATCAAATGCACCTCTGCCCCCATCTCCTGAGCCACTTTCGCAATGGCAAAGCCCATTTTACCAGATGAATCATTCGTAATATAACGGACAGGATCAATTCGCTCAATCGTGCCTCCAGCCGTGACAATGACTTTTTTTCCCGAAAGCGCTAATTCATTCTTATCTACAAGTCGCTCGGTTACTTGTTTCTCCGTAGATTCTTCTCCAAACCACCGTGCTTCAGACTTGATTGTGGCTTCAGGCTCCTGAGCTTGCTGATCAAAAAAGCGCTCTATCGTTTGCACAATAGTTTCTGGCTCTTCCAAACGTCCTTTGCCAACATAACCACAAGCCAGTAATCCTTCACCAGGCTCAATCATCTTCACACCACGGGATACCAGTGTCTCCATATTTTGCATGACTGCAGGATGAGTGTACATATGTACATTCATCGCAGGGGCCACCATAATAGGCGCTGTCGTAGCCAGCAACGTTGTCGATAACATATCATCAGCAAGACCATGCGCCATTTTCCCGATGATATTCGCCGTTGCAGGAGCAACTAGCACCAGATCAGCCGCATCCGCCAGATGAATATGGGATACGATAGACGGCTCTCTTTCATCAAATGTATCACTGTACACCGGATTGCGAGAGAGTGACTGCAGCGTAAGTTCGGTAATAAACTCCTTGGCAGAAGCCGTCATAATCACATGTACATCGGCTCCCTTTTGCGTCAACTTACTGCAGAGCGCAGCCCCTTTATAGGCAGCAATTCCGCCGGTTATACCAAGAATAATAACTTTCCCCTTCAACATCGTTAACTCCCCCTGACCGAAAAAAATAACAACCTTGCGGTTGTCAAAGGAATTGGCATTGCGCCTGGTTATAATGATTGTCTATAATTCTTATTCTTCTTCGCCGCTTTCAAGCAAAAGATGATCTGCATAGATCTCTTCCAGAGCTACTCCAACCTGTTTGTGAGATTTAGGACTCTTCAAGCTCGTCTTCTCGCCTTCACGCAACTGTCTAGCACGGCGTGATGCCGCTACAACCAGCGAATATTTACTATCTACCTTTTTCATCATTTCATCAATGGAAGGATACAGCACGAATAGACACCTCTTCATGTAGTTTTAAGCTGTATAAGCTGAACTCCAGTGTACACCTTCAAGCTCAGCTTATACAGTATTATTTCTCTTTTGGTACGCTTGGCATATGTAAAGCCCTCGCTTAAGGTCGAACCTTACAATGTTCGGCGATAATAATGGATTCTATTCGTTTACAAGCGAAATCAATCTCATCATTGACAACCGCATAATCATAATGACGCAACAGGTTCATCTCGTCCACAGCTACCGACATACGGTGATCAATGGTTGCTTGAGTTTCTGTGCCACGTCCCCGAATTCTATCCTTCAACTCATCCAGCGAAGGTGGAAGCAAGAATATAAATATGCCTTCTGGAAATTTTTCTTTAACCTTTAGCGCGCCCTGAACTTCAATTTCCAGAAAGATATCTTTACCCTGCGCAAGCGTCTGGTCTACAAAATCACGTGGAGTGCCATAGTAGTTACCTACATATTCTGCGTACTCCAGCAATTCATCCCGTTCAATCATCCCTAAAAATTCTTCACGCGTTTTGAAAAAATAGGTCACTCCATCTTGCTCGCCCGAACGAGGTGTTCGAGTTGTAGCAGAAACAGAATACGTTATCTCAGGTAGCTTTTCGCGCAATGCATTGCCTACCGTTCCTTTACCGACCCCCGAAGGTCCGGATATTACAAATAATAATCCCTTAGCCATAGTACACTCCATTTTTATTCGTCATTGTCATCATCTTTAGTGGATAGGCGATGAGCGACCGTCTCCGGCTGCACCGCAGACAGGATTACATGATCACTGTCTGTAATAATAACAGCCCGTGTCCGGCGGCCATAGGTAGCATCAATTAACATATGACGGTCCCTGGCTTCCTGTATAATCCGCTTGATCGGAGCAGACTCCGGACTGACGATGGAGATTATTCGGTTGGCCGACACGATATTGCCAAAGCCAATATTGATCAATTTGATTGCCATATTCAGGTCTTTCCCCCTATACATGTGACTATTGCAGCCGTGCCGCTACCAGGTAGCTACTCAATATTTGCAGCCTGCTCACGAATTTTTTCGAGCTCTGCTTTCATCTCAACGACCAAATTAACTAATGTGAGATGATTAGCCTTAGAGCCGATCGTGTTGACTTCCCTGTTCATTTCCTGGATTAAAAAATCTAATTTGCGACCGGCCGGCTCGTCCGACAGCAGCAACCTTTTGCACTGTCCAAAATGACTTTGAAGCCGGGTAAGCTCCTCATCAATATTGCTGCGATCCGCGAATAACGCAATCTCCATTCCGTACTTATGTTCATCAAGCGTAAATGAACCGTCCTGAAGCTCTTTAAGCCTATGCTTCAGCCTGTTACGGTAGTCGCTCACAACATGAGGAGCCAACACCGTCATTTCCTGATGAAGGGATTCCAGACGTAAAATACGGGATTCCACATCCTGCGCCAAATGCCCGCCTTCTCGTCTTCTCATCTCCAGCAAACCTTGCATAGCCTCGTTCAAAGCTCGCTGTAGCTGCTCTTCCCAGTCCTCTTCGTCTCCATTGCAAGCCTCTCCAGGCTCACCCAGAACATCCGGCAAAGCAAGGATATCACTTATACCTAACGTTCCTTTCACGCCATAACGATCCGCCAGCTGCTCCGCTGCACGCAGGTAAGCCTGCACGACAGTGTCATTCAACCGTGCGGCGGGTATCTGTTCTTCATCACGTTCCCTGTGGATGAAAACATCGATACGACCGCGTTTAATCTGCTGTTGAACCGTTCTTCTCAAGCCATCTTCATAACGAGTCCATTCACGTGGAATTCTCATCATCACTTCGCAATAGCGGTGATTGACCGATTTCAATTCCAAGCGCACTTTATACCCCTCATGATGAAGGATGGCTTGACCGTATCCGGTCATACTCAATGACATCGGCATCACATCCATTATACTATTGTAATTGATTATTATAGTCGAAACAAGGGGGCCTGTGCTCGGCCTGATTTTTCCCATACATATGAAGTCAGCTCAGCTGTCATTTCATAGAACATAAAAGGAGTCATGAAATAGATCCCATTAAAATGTTCCATGGCCGTATCAAGCAGCTCCTTGGCAATAGACACGCCCATTGCTCGTCCTTCCGGGCCCTCTAGTCCCGACATACGTGCACGCACCTCATCGGATAACTGAATGCCTGGCACTTCATTGTGCAAATATTCTGCATTGCGGCCACTAGCCAGCGGCATAATACCGATAAAAATCGGTATTTCCAAATGCCGTGTCTCTTCTGCAATGGCTATAATCAGCTCAGGATCGTAAACAGGCTGGGTCATAATATAATCGGCCCCGGAGGCAATTTTCTTTTCCAACCGCTGTACGGCTTTACCCAAATGCTTAACATTCGGATTAAAAGCAGCTCCCACCACAAAATTAGCTTTCTGCTTGAGTGGTTTACCGGAAAATGCGACGCCATCATTTAACTGCTTGATCATGCGTATGATTTCAAAAGATGTCATATCATACACCGAACTGGCGCCTGGTAAATCACCGAACCGCGCTGGATCTCCAGTAACCGCCAGTACATGGTCAATACCCAGTGCGTCAAAACCCATCATATGGGATTGCGTACCAATCAGATTACGGTCACGACATGCGATATGAATTAATGGACGCAAGCCTGTTTCAATACTAACCAGATGCCCAAGCGCCATATTGCTCATACGAGTGACTGCAAGCGAATTGTCAGCAAGTGTAAGTGCATCGGCTCCGGCTTTCTTCAAGGCATGTGCACCTTGCATAAACCGGGTAATGTCGAGATCTCGCGGAGGGTCCAGCTCTACAATAACCGTATGCCGTTCCTTAACCAGATCCACAATGTTGGGTTCGCTGGTATGTCTGCCATTTCCTCGTCCCCCTTCATCTGCTGTCTGCTCCACCACATGAATGACTTCCGTCGAAAAGGTTTCTTTTGGAGCCAACGGGGGCGGTTTCAAATTGTTTAAAGCTTTGGAAATAGCAGCAATATGGTCTGGTGTCGTTCCGCAGCAACCACCAATCAGTCTCGTACCGAGATCTACAAAGGACGTAGCACATTCTCCGAAATATTCAGGTGATGCACCGTATACATAGTGACCGTCCACATAATCTGCCAATCCCGCATTCGGATATACAGACAGTGGTACAGACAAGGGACCGTCCAGTTGCTCCATTACACTCATAATTCCCTGTGGACCGGAGTGACAGTTAAACCCGAGGATGTCAGCTCCTTCACTACGCAGTGTTGAAAAGGCTTGTGCCATTAAAAACCCATCTTGGGTACGACCAACTTGGTCAACCGCAAATTGACAAATTACCGGAATGTCACTGTATTTACGTACACTGTGAAGCGCAATGCGCATTTCGTCCAGTGAATAAAACGTTTCGCATAAAATGCCGTCAACCCCTTCGGACAGAAGAGCATCAATCTGCTGTTCGTAGTTTCTTGACAGCTCTAGCTTGGATATGCTGAGACGTTTGCCTCCGCATATGGAACCGACCGCACCTACTACATAATGTTCGGGTCCAGCCGCAGCCCTGGCAATCCTCACACCAGCTCGATTGATTTCTTCTACCTTAGATTCCAACCCAAAGCGGGCTAATTTATAATCATTTGCAGAGAATGTATTCGTCTCCAGCAATCGTGCTCCTGCATTTAAATACTGACCATGCACGTCTGATATGACGCCAGGCGAAGTAATGTTCAGTTCTTCGTAAGACGTATTTACTGGAAATCCTAGCTGGGACAAAAAAGTCCCCATAGCGCCGTCTCCGACAATAATTTCACGATTCAGCACAGTACGCAAATCCGGTTTCATGTCCTCTGCTCCACCCCGCTCTTTATTTTCATACTAATGTAACATAAAGAGACTACAAACATAAGCCAAAAACAAAAAAAGCCACCTCACGTCCCGACAATATGATATCAGGACTAGAAGCAACTTGATTGATCATTTTCTATTTACCACTACATTTTCATTGCATTTTCCCATCAGAAGAATGGAGAGAAAACTCGTAAAAAGTCCCTTTTTTATTTACTTTAGCCACAATAGAATCCGCCCCCTTTTGCTGCTTGGAGAACGTATATTGATTTCCTTGAACTTTCACTTTATAGCCGGACACATTGATATTAAACAACAGCTGAACCTTAGGCTTGACCAGCTTCAATGCTTCGGCGGCAGTATATTTTGGACTTGCAAAGGATTTTTTGAAATCTGCGTCATCATTCCAGTCCATCCCTGATGTGGATACAGCCAGCACTTTACCGGTTACCGCACCAATTTTGACTTCATTCGCCTCGCTTGCATCCTCGAACGACCAATAAGAAAGCCCCTTTTTCTCATCCTTGTACCGTGAGACATGCTGCACTGTGATTCGCTGTCCACTCACTCGCTTAAACGTGTTCATTGCACGGTTCAGTAACACAGGATCCACCTGCTTCAGTGCATAGTCCGCATTGACGGTAATAGCATTACCTTGATCCACATCAACATACAATGAGGAAGCTTTTTCTCCTGCCCCCCAGAATACCCAGTAATTTGAAGGCTTGTTGGACTGATAAGGGGATTTGACTCGCCAGAATGCTTCAAATTGTAAGGGGCGCTTGCTGTCAAACGCTTTGGCGCTGTTTAATACTTTTGCCTTGAGTGGCGCGTTCATCGCCTTTCCCAAACTACTTATTTTATATCGTATAGTTGTAGAATCTACTCTGTTTTTCTCTTTATTATATTCTGTCTGCAACGTAGCTGTTCCGTCTTCCAATTCACCCTCGACAATCCAGGTTTTCCCCATATCCGTTACATCGTCAAATTGAAATGCAGCTTTTGAACCGATAAGTTCTTGTACTGCTTTTTCTAAACGGCTTACGACTGTCGGAGTTAGCGAGCCCACCTGCTTGTCCGTCGTTCCCGTGGCAGCAGGAATAGTCGCCGCTTGAACCGGAAGCGCGGTGGCTACAAGTATGAGGACTGCAACTGCTGAAATCCAACGAAATTTCCGCACTATGAACGGCCTCCTTATCGTTTTCTCATTTTCTATATTATACATTGTTCAGACGTCAAAAAAAGACAGAATATCGCTTGGTTCACCATTTCCCCAGTAAACAGCGGCATAAAAGGGCAAAAAAAGAAGACCTGCTAAGGTCTTCAGGCTGTCGAGAAAGTTTCGACAGCCTATTTTTATGTTAAATTTGTTTAAGACGACACCGCGTTAATGTTATATAATATAGGCAACTATTGTATAGAAACGGACGGTGTTGGTATGCTGCGATCTCATCGAGACAAACAACAATCCTTTGAATTGGTTTCCTTGGAAGAACTGGTGCCCAAGATCATTTGCTTCGCAAAGTGGATACC
>NZ_AMQU01000015.1:0-35527 GCF_000307675.1 Paenibacillus sp. ICGEB2008 | reverse complement strand
CAGTGTGGCCGATCACCTCTCAGGTCGGCTACGCATCGTCGCTTGGTAGGCCTTTACCCCACCAACTAGCTAATGCGCCGCAGGCCCATCCACAAGTGACAGATTGCTCCGCCTTTCCTCCTTCTCCCATGCAGGAAAAGGATGTATCGGGTATTAGCTACCGTTTCCGGTAGTTATCCCTGTCTTGTGGGCAGGTTGCCTACGTGTTACTCACCCGTCCGCCGCTAGATTATTTAGAAGCAAGCTTCTAAATAATCCCGCTCGACTTGCATGTATTAGGCACGCCGCCAGCGTTCGTCCTGAGCCAGGATCAAACTCTCCATTAAAGACCAACCGAAGTTGGTTTATAGAAAGAGCGATTAGCTCATTTTTAAAGCTAGCGATTCTTCTTTATAAAAGAAGTAATCTTTATTTCATCATCCATTTGTTCAGTTTTCAAAGAACTTGTCTGTCTTCGTTTGTGTAACGAGTCAGGAATTAGATCATACCATGTTAGTTGCTTACTTGTCAAATCTTTTTTTGATTATCTTTTCAACAACCTCGCTTCAAGAAATGCTATTCTCAAAGCAACGTCTAATAATATATCATGCCTAAAGTTATTTAGCAAGCACTTTTTTATACTCTTGTTCTTTACTATATAACAGATAATAAGGCAGCCACTCCGCTCTGGAACGGAATGACTGCCCTCATTATAAAAACTATTATTCTTGTTCTAACAGTCTGATGAATTCATCCTCATCTTCTATGGTGTCGATTCCGAGCTGTTGTGCCTTAGCCAGCTTGCTCCCAGCCTTTTCACCAGCTATGACTAGATCCGTCTTTTTCGATACAGATCCGGCAACTTTGGCTCCCAGCGCCTCCAGCCTTGACGCAGCTTCATCACGCGTAAGCTGATGCAAGGTACCTGTAAGCACAACCGTTTTGCCACTGAAAAAGCTGTCTGTCTTTTTCACCTGTGGAGCTTCGGGAGCCTGAGCTTTTACCCCTAGAGACAGCATCTTCTCAATCCCTGCTTGAGTAAACGGATCGGCAAAGAATGCAACAATGCTTTCAGCTACAATCCCACCTACATCCGGCAGTTCTATCAGTTCATCCACCGTAGCGGACATCGTCTTGTGCAAATCACGATAGTGTTCAGCCAACATGCGTGTCGTCGCTTTACCGGTATTCGGTATGCCCAGAGCATAAAGGAAAGAGGCCAAATCTCTCTCCTTACTCTTTTCAAGTGCCGCCAAGAGGTTATTGGCCTTTTTCTCACCAAACCGCTCCAACTTCACAAGATCATCATATTGCAGAGTATACAGATCCGCAGGTTCACGAACTCCCAGTTCATCATGCAGTTGGATAGCTGTTTTGTCACTGAACGTCTCAATGTCCATGGCATCACGTGATGCAAAATGGGAAATGCGGGCCACAATTTGTGGTTTACAACCTAGCTTATTGTCACAAAATAAATGGGCGCCTCGCTGCTGCAACGGAAATCCACAAGCTGGACAATGCTCTGGAACAACAATTTCCTCCCCATCGTTCTCAGATGTTACTTTTCCCAAAATCTCAGGAATAACATCGTTTGAGCGACGAATAAACACACGCGCCCCCAAGGCAAACTTCAGGTTCTTACGCTCGATATCACCAGCATTGTTCAGCGTACAATTTTGTACAGTGACTCCCGCCAGCTCTACCGGTTCTACCCTAGCCAGTGGAGTGATCTTCCCGGTTCTTCCTACATTCCACTCGACCGAGTTAAGCACCGTAGTCGTTTCCTCTGCTTCGAACTTATATGCCACCGCCCAGCGTGGGAATTTATCGGTATATCCGAGAATCTCACGTGTGCGCATATCTGTAATTTTCAATACTGCCCCATCAATAAGATAATCCAAACCGGCACGGGATTCTTCAATCTCAATTAACTGCTCCATTACATCATCAAAATTATCAAAGTAAGTTAGGTATGGGTTTACCTTGAAATGATTTTCACGCAGGAAGGTCATCATCTCCTGGTGGCTGTTAAACTGAATACGGTCCGCATAGCCTACATTATAGAAAAATGCATTCAGTCGGCGTTCTGCTGTCACTTTGGGATTCAAGTTGCGCAAAGCACCAGCTGCGGCGTTGCGTGCATTTTTAAGTGGGTCCGCGGCAGTCTCATTATATTTGGACAGTACAGAAAGATTCATGATTCCTTCTCCCTGCACCTCAATTGTTCCATTTCGAAAAGGAATTGTAAGTGGCACGGATTTAATCGTCTTGACCTGTGCCAGTATCCCCTCACCTACCACACCATTACCACGGGTAGAAGCCTGCACCAGTTGTCCATCCGTGTACGTCAGGTTCAGCGTCAGTCCATCAAATTTTAGTTCTATCGCATAGCCTGGAGATGGCAAGGGTTGCTCCGGGTTCTTGGTATTGTAATCATTGACCAGCTTCACGACACGCGCGTTCCATGCACGCAGCTGCTCCATATTCTGAGCTTTATCAAGGCTCCATAATGGAGCGAGGTGGCGATGCGGTGTGAAGCCCTTGAGTATCTCCCCGCCCACACGCTGTGTTGGCGAATCTGGCAGAACAAGACCGCTTGTTTGTTCAAGCGCTACCAGTTCGTCATAAAGCACATCATATTCTTTGTCGCTGATCTGGGGGTCATCCAATGTATAGTAGTGATAGTTATATGTGTTCAGTTCAGCAACAAGCTGCTCCATCCTGTGCATTGGGTTCATGCAGGCGTATCCCTCCGGGAACTTCATTAGGGCAGAGACCTAAGCCAAGCTGCCCTATGAGGTTCGAGATTTAATGAAATTTGAGATTTGAGATTTACTCTACTTTTGTAATCGGCGCAAATCCAGCCAACAGTCGCTTAACCCCTACCGGAGCAGGGAAAGCAATCTGAAGTTCCATATCATTGCCCGTCCCTTTTACAGCTACAATGGTTCCAATTCCCCATTTGCCATGCTGTACCTTGTCTCCGGCAGCAAAAATGGATGGACCTCCTGTCGAAGCAGTCGAAGTTGGTTTTGCGGGCGAGGAAGTGGTCACTGTTACGCGGGGCGACGCGGAGGCAGACGAGCCACTACGGCTCATCGTATCAAACGAGCGCTCTCCACCAAAGTTGCTGCCACTGCTTTTGCCCAGTCCGCGACCACCATAAGATCCGCCTACATTGCCTGAACGACGGTAACGATCACGCTTGATGACCGTATCCTCTTTTAACTCATCCGGAATCTCTTCGAGAAAGCGGGAAGGCGGGTTAGCTGTGGTACGTCCAAACAGAGTGCGCATCTGAGCGCATGTGAGGAACAACTGCTCCTCAGCACGGGTAATCCCGACATACGCCAATCTACGCTCTTCCTCCAGCTCTTCATTATCCAAAAAGGCCCTGCTGTGAGGGAATACCCCTTCCTCCATACCAACGATAAATACGATAGGAAACTCCAGTCCTTTGGCGCTATGCATGGTCATTAATACAACCGCATCACTCTGCTCCTCTTCATCGTCATTCATGGAATCAATATCGGCAATGAGAGCAAGATCGGTCAGGAAGGAGACAAGCGACTTGTCTTCCGTCCCTTTTTCAAATTCCATAGTTACCGACAGAAACTCATCAATATTCTCCAAACGCGAGCGTGACTCGAGAGTATTCTCATTTTGTAGTTCCAATCGATATTGGGTGGTTTCCAGCATTTTTTCGGTCAACTCAGTAACTGACAGATAATCCACCATCCGACTTAAACCCTCGATCATATCGTAAAACTCTACAAGCGCATTGCGCGTGCGTCCAGCAAAGCCTAAGTCATCTACCACTTGAAGTACACGGAAAATTGAAACGCCACGTTCCGCTGCAGCTGCCTGCAATTTGCCGACCGTTGTGTCGCCGATGCTTCGTTTCGGTACATTAATGATTCGGATCAAGCTGATATCGTCGTCAGGATTGGACAGTAGGCGAAGATACGCCAGCAAATCCTTAATCTCTTTACGATCATAGAACTTGATTCCGCCCACGATTTGGTAAGGAATATCCGATTTGATCAAAATTTCCTCGACCACCCGGGACTGAGCATTCGTACGGTACAAAATGGCATGATGGCTATAGGTTTTGCCCGCCTTAATATTCTTATGAATTTCTGAGGCGATAAAATAGCCTTCGTCATGTTCGGAGTCAGCACGATAAACCTTAATCTTGGCGCCGCCTTCTTTGTCGGTCCATAGTTTTTTTGGCTTGCGGCCTGTGTTTTGGCCAATGACTTCGTTAGCTGCATTAAGAATATTTGAAGTTGAGCGATAGTTCTGCTCCAGCAAAATCGTGCGTGCTTCCGGGTAATCCTCTTCAAAGTTCAAAATGTTGCTAATATCCGCACCCCGCCACCGATAGATGGATTGGTCGCTATCACCTACAACACATAGCCGATGATGCTTGTCAGCCAGCATTTTGCACAGCATATACTGCGCACGGTTAGTATCCTGATATTCATCAACATGAATGTATTGAAATTTCTTCTGGTAGAAATCAAGTACCTCGGGCACTTCTTTAAAGAGCTGAATCGTTGCCATAATCAAATCATCAAAATCAAGAGAGTTGTTGTTTCTGAGCCGTTGTTGGTACTTGGTATATACCTTCGCCACAATTCCTTCAAAATAATCGCCAATCTTGCGCTCATACATTTCGGGTGTGACCAGTTCATTTTTAGCCGTACTCATCATAGACTGAACCGCTTTGGGTTCAAACTTTTTGGTATCTATATTCAGGTCCTTCATACAGCTCCGAATGACAGACAATTGATCCGTAGAATCCAAGATGCTGAAATTGGAGGTAAATCCGATTCGCTCGATATCGCGGCGTAAAATACGCACACACATGGAGTGAAAGGTGGATACCCACACATCTTTCCCCTGCGGGCCAATCAGCTTGGATACGCGATCCTGCATTTCACGCGCAGCCTTGTTCGTAAAGGTAATCGCCAAAATCCCCCATGGGGCCGTTTTGCGGGTTGCGATGAGGTAAGCTATTCGGTGCGTAAGCACCCGTGTCTTACCACTGCCCGCGCCAGCCATAATCAGCAACGGACCATCTACCGCCTCCACGGCCTGACGCTGAGGCTGATTAAGGCGAGCTACCGCCTCGTGTATATCTATTGATTGCATGCGTACATGCTCCTTCCCCTAAACTTTCATAAAATTCACGCTCTATCCTTCACAACTACTGTCTCCAGTGCTTTCGCCAAGTCACGATAAATAATGTTTCCTACTACAATGGTGTCACAAACAGCTGCTGCTTGTAACGCGGTAGATTTATCCACGATCCCTCCTCCGTATAAGACACGAGATCGCTCCGTACCGCGATGTATTTGTTGTACCAGTTCCATATCTCCAAAGACACCGCTATATTCCACATATACAATCGGTAGATGCATAAGCTTGTCAGCAATCTGTGCATATGAAGCGGCAGCAGAAGCACTCAGCGAAGTTTCCGCACCAGTAAGCTTAGCGACGGTGGAATCACCGTTCAAAACAATATATCCTTCCGTCACAAGCAAATCCCAAGGGATCATATAACCAAATTGCTCAATCGCACGTTGGTGCTGCCCCATAATCCAATTACTGTCAGCGGTATTCAGCACCATGGGAATCATATATAGATCAAACCCCGGCACCACAGCTTCCAGATCGGATACCTCAAGCACACACGGCACCTCATAACGCCGAACCCGCGACAGCAAATCCACCGTATTTTCATAGGTTACGCCTGATGAACCTCCCACCATAATGGCGTCCGTACCAGACATACACACGGCATCAAGCGCCTCATCTTTCAGTTCCTTGTCGGGATCAAGCTTAAATACATGCCTCCATGATTGAATTGAATCTGCCAACACACATTCCTCCAGCATCCATTGCTTTTGTCATCATCCAGACGAGCCGAATTCCAATATCCAAAAGCGTTCTATGCTAAGTCTATGACAGTGCTTAAAAGGTGTCAATGTTCGTATCAAATGGGAACACCGAGTTCAGACAGCTCATGGTCTCAGCGCATACAACCAACTGCGTCTACGAAGTTCTTTTTCCGTTAAAACGTCAGTATAAAAACCTCTTACACCCATCTGTTCGTACTCAGTGGCGTCCTGCAACTCGTTAATCGTATTTACGTAGCACACTGCCCCTGCCTGACGCAAACTTTCCACTAGGGCACCACTCACGCGATTTTCTGGTAAAGTTACTGCTGTAATATCATGCTGTTGGACAAATTGAATGATCTGGTCATCCGTGTCTTCTGTAGCATATAGCGTATAAATGATGGATGTATAAGGATAGATACTCCGCAACGTTTGCAACATTTCTTCATTATAAATTTGAGGGACAATACGAGACAGAAGTTCGGGATTCTTCTCCTGGGCCTGATGGGTCAGTTGTGCAAATAACTGTTTGATTTGGGCAGGGTCCTGCTCTTTCGTATCGGTCACAATATAGGCATCTGGGTAGTTTTCCAATAAATCCAATACATCCTTCCAATCTAGTGGAGTATAAGAACCGTGTATGGGGGTGTTTTTAAATTGATGATAGCTCCAAGGCTTTCCGCCCTGCTCTGTAGCAACTGCGTATTCCTGTTGCATTTGTTTGGTAAAGGATTCTGTCCATTCATGGCGGGCCACCAAATGTCCATCCGAAGTAAACATCAGGTCGACCTCGAATACACGGCTGCCTTTTTTATAATTTTCCACAAACGCTTCACGCGCATTGGTATAGGCCAAACCATCAACGGCTCCCATGGCATGGGAAATCACACGGTGTGTGGTAAAGCCAGTATGTTCTTCTGTAGATTGTCCTTTGTAAGCCAGTAAAAATGTACCGATTATCATTAAAAGAATAACTGCAGCAATCACTCGTTTCATAGGGTGTCACATCCTTTTCGTACAGGTCAATACCCTACATACACCTACTCAAAACAGCCCTATATCAGCTGAACTAAAAAATCAGCTATATAGACACAAAAACACCCTCCGACTAAGCCGAAGGGTGACTCTGGATTAATATGCGTTTTTGAAACCATTGCGAATCGTGCGAAAAATAATTTTAATATCGAATAAGAGCGACCAGTTCTCAATATAGAAGATGTCATGCTTAATCCGTTCCTCAATAGATGTATCTCCGCGCAAGCCGTTACTCTGTGCCCAGCCTGTAATTCCAGGACGAACATGATGCTTCACCATGTATTTTGGAATTTCCTCACGGAACTGATCCACATAATAGGGCCGTTCCGGACGTGGGCCAACGACGCTCATATCACCCAACAGTACGTTGAAAAACTGTGGCAGCTCGTCGAGGCTTGTTTTACGAATAAACGTACCAAAACGTGTGCGTCTTGGGTCATTAGCAGTCGTCCAGCCCGTATCTTCAGTTCCAGGCGGCAGTACCTTCATGGAGCGAAATTTGTACATCCGGAAGGTGCGACGGTTCAAGCCTACTCGCTCCTGCTTAAAAATAATGGGGCCTCTCGACGTGACCTTCACACCAATCGCCACAGCCAGCATAATCGGAGAGGTCAGAATAATCGCAAATAAAGAAAATAAAATATCGAACAGACGCTTAAACAATCGATTCCCTGCTACATCCAGTGGAATATCCCGTACATTAATCATCGGCATACCTGCAAAGTTGTCAAAGTAAGGTCGTGCCGGCAAATAATCAAAGAAATCGGGAATAATAAGCGTGCGCACTCCAGCCTTTTCACACATGTTGATAATCTTGGGATACTTATCATGAGCATCCAGCGGCAGCGCCAGAATGACCTCATCAATCATCAGGCGCGACAGCGTTGCCTCCAACTGATCTAATCCTCCAAGAATCGGGCGAAAATGTGCCTCTTCCTCTTCACTCCAATGCCGTTTATCATCTAGAAATCCCACTACTTCATAGCCTAAATCAGGATACTGTCCAAGATTATGATAAAATCGTTGGCCCAAAGAACCCGCTCCAAGTATGAGCATGAATTGCTTATTGTATCCTTTTTGACGGAGGACTTTAAGAACTTGCTTCAAAAAATATCGATAAAACAAAATAATCAGTACATTACCAATCATATAGATCGCCAGATAAGACCGCGAAATGTCGATTTGCTTCACGAAGAACATCACACTCAACAGCACAAACAGGCCAACAATATGAATCTGTGTGACACGAAACACGTCATCTGCAAACCGTTTTTTTCGTTTTGGTGAATAGAGTGAGAATAACATCCCCAGCACTACGGCAATTAGACCGTATATTAAGCTCCACCCTCCATATACTTGAATAGGAAGTGGCTCTTTATAAGTGATCCATTCACTTTCAAATTTAAAAAACCAAGCGATCAGAAAGGATAACTGAATGACCGCGAAATCCGCCACAATATATAATTGGGTTAAAAAACGCTGATTTCTGCGTATCATGCTTTCACCTCAGTATGAGATTGTTCTCCGCCGTCCGGCTTAACCGGTGCAGACAACTTATTTTTTAGAAAAGCCATTCCAAACTTCACCGTAATTCCCGCATATACAGCCATGTTGGTGATCCAGCTGTATTGCTGCTTATAATGCTTACGATGAAATACCCACATCGCTCTATGAAACTCATAAATAATTTTCAAAGGGCGACGGCGAGCACTGCCTCCTTTGATATGAATAATATATGTGCGTGGGTAGTAGTAAATGCCCCAACCAGCTTGTTTAATCCGGTAACACCAGTCTATGTCCTCACCATACATAAAAAAGGTTTCGTCCAATCCGCCGACCTGGTCAATCGTCTCCCGACGCACCAGCATAAAAGCCCCAACCAGTACATCCACAGGATACTCATCATCTGGGCTTAGATGCCCAAGCTGATATTGGTTGTACTTTGGGTTATCCGGGTAACGCTTCGACCAGCCGAAAGCATAGTAAAAAGACGCCGACGGCGTTGGAAACCCTCGCTTACAAGCCTTATCTAGCGAGCCATCCGGCAGGATGACCTTACAACCCGATGCCCCCATCTCCGGATGTGTATCCATAAATTGAATCATTGTATCCAGCGTATCCGGCTGCACCAACGTATCGGAGTTCAACAGCAATACATAACGCCCGCTAGCTACTTCCATGCCCTGGTTGTTCGCCTTGGCAAACCCTGTATTATCCTGATTGGCTATCAACATAATTTCCGGGTATGCAGCACGAATAGCCTCAACAGACCCGTCACTGGAGTGATTATCGATAACAATCACTTCATATCGGTACTGCGTCTTTGACGCATACACCGACTGCAAACAATCCAGCGTCAATTGACATGTATTATAGTTGACGACCAGTATGCTTACATCCATATTTAAAACGCTCCTGACAAATTCAGTAATCTATTCTACTATCGCCTATTATAGCATACCGTGCAGACCACGGGGCGCAAAAAAGCACATAACTTGTAACCTTGCATAGTTAGTAGAATTTCGCAAAATTCGATTCCAGTCGCTCCAAAGTGCAAATATAGACAAACGAAACCATTTGGATCTATATATTGTTCATCGGAAGTCGATTATTAGATTTTTGTAAAATCCTCGGTTGAGGTCTAAATTTCATCGTGGTAAGATATACATGGAAAAAGGGCTGGTGCCAGCCAGCCCCGCGCAACCAACGCTCCAAGAGCGGACGGTTTTGGAACAATTAGGCCGAAAATAGACCCTTCCTTGCGGGGGCGGTCTATTTTCGTTTGTTAAACTCTAACAGTGTGACGATTAACGCCCCGAACGTCAGCATTAAACTGAGCGCCTCAAACACTGTCACAGGCTTCACCCCCCTCCTCGGGAGAGTTAGCCGACCGCCCTTGTCAGCTCTATCGGTTGCACGTTTCAATTATACTATATATTTCCAAAAAGGAACACGCATTCGATGGGTTTTTATCTAGCATTCATTTGCACCTTTGATTATTTGACGCTCTTATATGGAAAAAAGTTTCAATATTTTTCTTCCCAGCCCCTATAATTTCCCCAGTATAAAAATTAACTTATAAATCCAGTTGTCCAACCGTGACTGCCTGTAAAATGGAGACTGCCCAATATATTTCATACGAGAAAGCACACCCTTTTGGTAGCTATCCAGGAATTGATCCACATCTCTGTACAATTGAGAAGGCATGTCTTGTCCATATAGTTGAACAAATTGCCGGGCCTGCTTACTTAAAATATATCGATTTTTTCCTTTCACAAATCTACTTAGTCTCTTCCTCCACTTGCTAACCAAACCATCTGTTGAACCTCCCAACACATTGTTTTGATGTTGGCGATACCAAATGGACGGCTCGGGATCAAAAACAACCTCACCAAAAGAAGCGGTACATAAGTAAATCCACCAGTCATGCATAATAACATTGTTTAAGGTAGCCGGAATTTTCTTCCTCACGAGTTGGAGTGTTTGTTTATTGAACACCATGGTACAGCCTACACACACATTCTCGATGAGAGCATTATATAAGGATAAAGGTTTGGGAATATCAGCTGGCCATACCTTGAGTGGCTCCAAGTTTTGAGAGACCATTTGGGTAGCAGAACAATACATCAGCGGCTGGCTCTCATCCTTTTCCCTGAGCTGAGCTACAGCCCGAGCAAGCTTGTTCGGCATCCATACATCATCCTGATCGCAAAAGGCGTAATAGTCGAATGTCTCGGACGATCTTTGAATCAGATCAAAAAAACTCGCAATAACACCTACATTACTCTCTGGGCATAACCTAATCTGTTTGGGATAACGTTGCTCCAATGTAATCAACTTGGCTATCGTATCATCTGTTGAGCCATCATCACGGATTAGAATCTGTACTTCTACGTCTTTTTGATTGATGAGACTTTCTACCTGCTCATCTAAGTAAGCTGCTCCATTATATGTAGACAATAAAACTTGTACGTTAGGTCTGTTCAGAATAATGCCCTCCTTCTTTGAAAATATGGGCTACGGGGACATGTACATTCCACCTACCTATACATTATAATGCTCATCACCCTTAATCAACATAGTCTTAAATATAATAAAATCTCCCAATCCTGAAATGATGGGAGATTTTTGATAGCTATGATACAGTTTTAATTATTCAGATTTATCAAAATACTCCTGCAAAAAGTCACGCAATCCCTTGCGCCAATCCTGTAAATCGTGGAATCCGTTGGTCCGGATTGCAATATGCTCCATCACGGAATTACGTGGACGCGCTGCGGGTCTGGGAAACTGCTCTGTGCTGCATGGCTCTAATTTTGCAGTGATTTTCACAGCATATAGCTCTGCGGCATCCTGCAAAATAGCTTGTGTGAACTCGTACCAGGTGCAAGAACCGCTATTGGATGCATGATATACGCCATACTTCTCCGTTTGAATCAATTCCGCCAAAAAATGTGCCAAATCCACCGTATAGGTAGGTGAACCCTTCTGATCATTTACCACCTGAAGCTGCGGCTTCTCTTGTCCAAGCTTCAACATGGTTTTAACGAAATTGTTCCCGTACAGCCCATACACCCATGACGTACGAACAATAAAGTACCTAGAGCAAAGTGTCTCGGTTAGCACCTCTCCCGCCCGTTTGGACTTCCCATAGATACTCTGTGGATTCGTATTATCATATTCGTGATAGGGCTGCTCAGCGGTTCCATCAAATACATAATCTGTACTAATATACACCAGTTTAGCTCCTACTTTTTCCGCAGCCAATACCATATTACGTGTTCCTGCCGCATTTACTTGATAAGCTGTATCAAGATCAGTCTCCGCCGCATCCACCGCTGTATACGCTGCACAGTGGATTACCGCTTCTGGCTGATATTGCCCTACTATTTTCATCACCTGGTCCAAATCCGTAATATCCAGCTGGTCCCGATCGTAGCCAACAACATCATGTCCTTGCTCTTGGAAGACCTTTACCACATCCTTGCCGAGTTGACCAGATGCTCCAGTAACCAATATTCTCATTTTACACATCCCCTAAGCGGGAACCATACTGCTTGGTATAATATTGCTGATATTCGCCAGATTGAATGCGAGTCCACCACTCCTCGTTGTCCAAGTACCAGCGAATCGTTTCTTTAATGCCGGTCTCAAAAGAGTGCTTGGGCTTCCAGCCCAGCTCGTTCATGGTTTTGGTCGGATCAATACCGTAACGGCGGTCATGACCCGGACGATCCTGCACATACGAGATTAGAGATTCTGGCTTGCCTAGCTCCTCCAATACCGTTTTGACGATATGCACATTCGTCCGCTCGTTATTCCCCCCGATATTGTATACTTCACCCAGCTTGCCCTGATGAATGACCAGGTCAATAGCGCTGCAGTGATCCTCTACATACAACCAATCGCGAATGTTCAAGCCATCCCCGTACACAGGTAACTGTTGATCGCTCAATGCACGTGAGATCATTAACGGAATCAGTTTTTCTGGGAATTGATATGGACCGTAATTATTAGAACAACGTGTGATATTCACTGGCAAACCGAAGGTTTCATGATATGCACGAACTAACAGATCACCGCCTGCCTTGGAAGCAGAATAGGGACTATTAGGCTGCAACGGAGTTTCCTCTGTGAACAATCCGGTTTCACCCAGTGAACCGTATACTTCATCTGTCGATACCTGCACAAATTTGGTCACATTATATTTCTTGGCGGCATCCAGTAACACCTGTGTACCCAATACGTTTGTTTTCACAAACACTTCTGGCTCCAAAATACTCCGATCCACATGCGACTCTGCCGCAAAATTCACCACCACATCAATTCCCTGCTGCATCAGCTGATCCATCACTTGTGCATCAGTAATATCTGCTTTCACAAAGGAATGTTTGGGATGATCTTCAATGGATTTCAAATTTTCTAAGTTGCCTGCATAGGTGAGTGCGTCCACATTCACGATTTCATAATCTGGATGCTGCTTTAACATATACAATACAAAGTTACTGCCAATGAATCCGGCACCGCCGGTGACAAGAAGTTTCATAAATACCTCCTCAAACGTGCTTAAATACCTTTAACATGTTATTTTGAAACAGAACGACAAAATAGCCGCCTATTATCACTCTAATCAAAGTTAATGTCTGCATCCCTTAATGTCGGATGCTTCTGATCCTTCTCTGAAAGAATAGCATGAGAAGTTGGCCAATCAATCCCCAGCGCAGGGTCATTCCACAGAATTCCCCGATCATTTTCGGGTGAGTAATACTCGTCTACCTTATACAGCACTTGAGTATTTGGAACAAGCGTACAGAACCCATGAGCGAACCCTTTAGGCACCAGTAACTGACGTCTATTATGCTCGCTTAAGATTACCCCGACCCATTGACCGAATGTTAGAGAACTTTTGCGAATATCCACAATAACATCATAGATGGCTCCAGAGAGCACTCGAATGAGTTTGGTCTGGGCTTTGGGGTTAAGCTGGTAATGCAGCCCTCGGATCACGCCAGCTTCTGCCGATAAGGACTGATTATCCTGAATAAAAACATGATTGATTCCATGCTGCTTCATAATTTGTTCATTATAGCTTTCCATAAAAAAACCACGGTGATCACCATGGATCACGGGTTCAATGATTTTTACACCTGCAAGTACTTCCTTTATTATCATTCACGAAACCTCCAACATCTTCTGTATATACTTTCATTTATGATTACTATAAAATTAATAAGCACACTATTTTGGGAGGGAATATGCTTTTGAATTTATCGAGAGTTAATAAAAATTTTGTTTGGTCCTATTTGATTTTGATGTGGCTACTTATCCCGCTTCTCATATTGTTTAAAATTGATTCTTACTATATTTCCATATTATTCAGTCTAAATATTGCTCAGTCGTTTGTCATAGGTGCTATATACATTTTACACATCAGTGGTATCTTAACATATGCAAAGAAAGAAATAATGGTGCAATACCTAGCTTTTGGCGGCTATCTCGTTGGGATTATATTCATTTACGCTTTCCTCCAAAGGGAACATTTCATTTATTATTGGGACTTTTCAGCCTATTGGAATACTTCCATACAATTTAATAACCTCTTAAGTACAGATTTTATAGCAGCATCTAAACAAATCTATGCAAGTATTTTAAGAGACGATTATTCCGTGTTCCCAACAGTCTTTCTCGCTTTACCCTTAAAGTTCTTAGGTACAAGCTACATGAGCTATGTGTTAGCAATCTATACCTGCTTCTTGTATCCTTCTTGTTTGATACTATTCTTATTATGTATCAAGATTGCTGATCAAATCCAGCTAAACACAAAATTGAACGTTCTTATCATCTTTGCACTTACATTTACTTTCCCAATTATGATAGCTCCTATGTTGGGTGGATACCTGGATTCTATAGGACTTATTTTTATCGGCTTGTCCTTAGTTATCTTATTTAATAATGATTTTGAACGCTTAAATGTAAAAGCGATTTTACTTTTAGCTGCTTGCCTGGTATTACTAACATTCACAAGACGATGGTATGGATTCTGGATCGTATCTTTTTTTGGGTCGATCGGTATCGCCTTTATATTCAAATGGATTCTAGAAAAAGATTTTCGCTTTAAGCAGCTCTTACAGGTTATCTTAAATTTTTTCATTATAGGGGCTTCAAGCGCATTGTTTCTTGTCATATTCTTCAATGAATTTATTCAAAGAGCTCTGACCAATAACTTTAAGAACGCCTACTCAGCTTATTATTTTGGTGACGTCTTAAGTAACTTGCAGAATTTATTTTATCATTACGGAGCCTTCATTTTCATCATAGCTCTTGTTGGTTGCATAGGCTTGTTATTCATTAGTAAAACAAGGTATATATCAATCTTTTTAGTTACGAACTTATTCATTACGTACTTTCTTTTTACAAGAATCCAAAGCTTAGCTTCTCAGCATTATTATCTGCTTACAGTGAATGTGTTAATTCTATTTATTAGTGGCGTTATTCTCATTCTAAACTATTTGTCCAAGATAAAATATGCAAAAAGTGTTGGCTTAGTTATTCTGGCTTATTTAGTGCTTTGTAATTTCTTAGTAACCTTTACGAATACAAATGCACGGCCTGTTACCTACTTCTCTTCTTTATTCAGTGACTTTAAACAAACACCTAGAGTAAGAACAGATATACCTGTTTTGAAGCAAATGACGGCTGATCTTAAGGAAATTTCATCAGAGCACCATAAAGTATATGTCCTATCGAGCTCTGGAATTCTTAATGATGACATACTTAGACAGATCGAAATGCCTGACAATAGCAATGCTCTTCCGTTTATGAATCTGACTCACCATGTGGATTTAAGAGATGGCTTTCCAGTGTCGTTTTTTGAGTCTGATTATGTTGTGATCGCATTACCTACACAATACCATTTAGGTGAAAGTGGTCAAAAGGTTGTAGGTATACTCGCAGAAGAGGTCATGAACGGATCTCTTAAAAATAATTTTAAACCTTTAAAAAGCTATACTCTTGATAATAACGTAGAAGCCATCGTCTTGAAAAAGACATCATCCATCACAAAAGAAAAAGTTGAGCTTATACGTTCACAATTCAGAAAAATATACCCTGATAATCCCGATCTTTTCTAATTCAATCCAGATGTCCGACGCATAAAAAAAGCCCTCGAATAAAAATCGGGGGCTTTTTTTAGTTAATCATTAAACATTTTTATTGGGAATTGTAGTTATTTTAGAATTACCAAAACTAAATTTTTTGCCAATCAGGAATGGTAAGAATCTATTAAATATTTCAATGAAAAGTACACAACTTAAGAAGACAAGCAAGGTAGAGATAACAACAAATGAAATTCCATCTAAATACATATTTGTTTTAACAGAAAACATCTCGTAAAAATTCACATTCTCCCAGAAGCTAAGTATTAACCCATGAAGACCAAATATAACCAGAGAATTTTTACCAAAATAGGACAACAAGTTAGATGACTCAATTTTTTTAGATAAGTAAATATAGAATACTAGACTGCTCAGTACTGATAGGTAAAATAATATATAATTATGCCCATAGTAATTTCCTGACATGCCTGGCTTGTCATTTATTAAAAATAACACAAGACCCAGGAAGCCACCAGCATAAGCAATGTATGGTTTATTAATTTTGATTTTTTCAATAAAAAATTGTTCATTCATTTTAAATAAATAACCACAAATGATCAAGGAAGCTGCATTAATGGACGTGCCAAATGACCAGGGAAGTGCATGTGTATCAAGCTTACTTAAAAATGCCCCTAGAATGGTGAGCAATATCCAAAATACATACATATAACTTTTCTTTGAGGAAATCTTCAAAACTAAGTACGAAATAATTTGGGCCAAGAAAAGACAAGGTAGGAACCAAAGAGACATATTAAGAATACCCAAGTGATTCCCATCTGCATATAAAAAAGTTTCAATAACAACCATTGGATCAAGTGTTCCGACAATCCCCATCCAATGCATCCAACCAAAATACAATAAGGAACATATATAAAGAGTCGTATATGGTAAAAGGATTGTTTTGATTTTAGACCACAAAAAACTACTAAATTTATACTTCTGAAAATTAGAGGTAAACCCAGAAGCAAAAAAGAAAAGAGGCATATGGAAGGAATAAAAATACCCTATTATAAAGCTTTTATCCATCAACTCATTCCCTTTAAAACCATGAGGCACCAAATGTGAGAAGACTAAAAAAATAATTGTCAGTCCCTTTAAAACATCTACCCACTTTATTCTAGCTGGAGCATGCACAATTTGCATTTATAAAGTCTCACTTTCTTTATGTCATTGTTATCTGCGGATTCTTTAGTCCTGCGATCATCCTAAGAAAATAGTTCATAATCCATTTCACTCACTAATTTGTTAGCAAGCATCAATGAAGCATGTGTTCCCGCATCAGTCCACCAATTTTCTAAAATATCAAATGTAAGTTGGTTTTGTTGAATATAAGCGTTATTCACATCTGTGATTTCATATTCTCCTCTTGCTGAAGGGGTCAAAGTCTTGATAATATCAAACACTGAATGGTTAAACATATAAATGCCCGTAACTGCATAATCACTCTTAGGGTTCTTAGGCTTTTCTTCAATATTTACAATGTTATCGCCTTGTAATTCTGGTACTCCATAGCGATTAGCATCAGGAACTTTATGAAGTAGCAATTTCGCTCCCAATTCTTGAAGCTTGAATTTTTCAACGAATGAGGTTATATCATCTTTAAAAACGTTATCCCCCAAAATTACAACCATCTTGTCATTACCAACAAAGTGCTCAGCTAAAAGCAAAGCCTGTGCAATCCCACCGGCTTCATCTTGTACTTTGTAAGTCAGTGTAACTCCAAGGTCGACTCCACTTCCTAAGAGATTAACTACATCTCCCATATGTTCCTTTCCAGTAACGATCAAAATATCGTTTATATTCGCCTTTTTTAGCTTGTCAATAGAGTAATAAATCATTGGATATTTACCAATCGGCAGCAAATGTTTGTTTGTAACTTTAGTAAGCGGGTATAATCTAGAGCCAGTCCCTCCAGCTAATATAATCCCTTTCATATCTAACTTCCTCCTATTAAAGCTCTTTTATAGTAGCTCCATAATGGTTTTTGCACGAGCTTCCCAATTGTTGTGGACTATGAAGTTTTCCAGTTGCTCCTGATTATTAAAAGGCCGTTGCAGGGTGTCTACACTCGCCAGATACTCCCTTATTTCTTCTAAACTACGATATAGATAGACCCCTTTCTGATCTAATAATTTAGTTTCTTCACTCTGCACAGCTAAAGTCACTTTATTCAGACTAAGATACTCATAAACTTTGACTGGATTAATCGTATCAATTCTATCTGAATTCCTTGAAAAGGGATATAAACAAACATCAAAAACATCAATAATCGCACCAATTTCTGATTTGGGAACTGGGTTATAGTATCTAACCCCACTATGCTGCTCAAAATTATAGTTCAGGTTATTTCTCCCAACCAAACATACAACAAACTTCTCATCAAATTCTGTAATTGCCTTAACCGCTTCCACGTCAAACCAGTGGTCAATCGCTCCTACATAGCCAAAAATATGGTAGCCCTCATGCTTTAATCGTCTCAAGTCACTGGCAACCAAGCTATTTACATTTATGTTTAGTATAGCTGTATCCACAGCATTTTTCACTAAATAAGATTGTTTATTCAATGATAGAGAATGCTTATGCAAATCATTGCTCGTAGATATAACAAGATCCGCCTTGGCAAGTAATTCAAGTTCCCACTTTTTGAGTAACTTCTTCATCAATGCATTGTTAGTTAGAAATACATAGTCGTCCATACGATCAAATATAATCTTCTTCTTATTTTGTTTAATAAGAGGATAAAAAACCGGGCTCCCCAACCAAATGATATCTGAACTGGAAACCAAATCCTTTAATTGTTTCTTTTCAAACCATTGATTCATATGAAATATGTCTAAGCCTTCAAAGCTTCTAGGTAATCTCAGACTGCCTGACGGCCTGAATATTTGAAGACTATCATTAATAGTTTGTTTTCTTTGTTTATAATCTGAGTTCTGCCTTGCAATACTATTAAGTATGCTAATGGATGGTTCTACAAAGGTAATGTGAACCCCCGGGAGCTTAGCAAACTCTTCAGCCAAATGTTGCGGACGTTGTTTTAAATCATCCCAATAGATTGGAGAGAAATATAAAATTTTCAATTTAACCGCTCCATACTAATAAAGGCGCCCCTTATTTTTATAAAAGAGGCGCCTTTAAAGTTTTATTAATTATCTATACGCTCCTGCCAGCTGTCTTCGCGTATTCATATCATTTTCCTTCATTTGTATCAGCTCTTCATATGCTTCGATTGTGTACTGTTTATACAAGATATCAATTTCAACATCCTGATTTTTAGCCGGCATCTTCTGCAAATGGTCTAATTCAGCTTTAACAATTTCAAGGTGATTCTTATCTGCCTCAATATCCGATTCCATTGGCGCATACAGATCCTTTTGCAATTGGTAATTGGTTAAAATGCTATTTCGCATTGTCTTTCTAACATGCTCAACCGTATATCGGGAGGTGTCCACATCATGAATGACTTTCATCTTCGGATTAAGACCAACCTTATAACCGATTTCTCTCATAGCAAAAGATACAACAATTTCTTCTCCTCCAGCGTAATTGTTTCCTTTACGCCCATAAGCGCTTCTAAAGCCCCCAATTCGCATTAGTGCAGCATGTCTAACCGCAAAGTTGGCTCCATAAGGAAACTCCCACTGAAAATTAGAATCAATAATTTCTTCGCCTTCCACAATAAGCTGACTCCAGTAGGCTTCAGTACCTGGTTTAACCACCTCAGGCCGTTCCTCGTGTAAATTGAGTATAATATTCCCACCCATAACTCCGATATCCGGACGATCTGAGAAGCCTCTGACGGTCTCTTCAAGCAAGTTGGAGTTCGCGATAGCATCATCATCAATATAGAGTATGACTTCACCCTCTGCTCCAAATAAACCAACATTACGTGCAAAGGAAAGGCCTTTTAACGGTGCCTCCATATATCGCATGAAGGAATCATCAATATTATAGGTTGCTCTGAACTCACGAACCAGATGATGAATCTCATCATTCTGATAATCATTATTGACAACAATGATTTCATAGCTCGCTTTATCCAACGACTGTTCTATCACTGATTTAATTGCATTGGAAAGTTTCTCACTCCGCTGGTAAGTGCAAATAATAACAGATAGTTCCTTTTTATAGACGGGTTCACTTTCAATTACCGCCTCAATGCGATATAAGTGATCGTTTTTAACCTTGGTATTTATAAGAGAGAACAGAACTTCGGTCTCCTGTGCAAAAAAGTCATAGTTGCTATCCGTCTCACCATTCATTTTATCCTTTATTTTCAGATCCCAAGGATAGTCAGCTATAAATTTATCTGTGGTATGCTCTGATTTATCTATAAGCAGTGCATACATAGACGATGAAGCATTAGAATCCATAAATTCAAAATTATGGACTTCGCCTGTTTTAATATATAAATAGCAAATAGGCGTTGCCAAATTAAGGCCAATAATCGTATTTAGTTCATCTCTTCCAACCACGGTATGGCCCTTAGCCAGAACATATTTCTTAAAATCACTAACTTCAGCTGCGTCTCCCTCAATGATCCAAACTAATGGGGTCAGATAAAAATCCCTTCTAAAATCATCAAGTACCATGAGTTTATATCTGTTAGATGTGATGCCGAGTTCTTGATCTGAAGCGGTCAATGATTTATCATGCCAGCGATAATCATATATAGGCTCATCGAACGTCACATGTTTGAGCTCAAATAAGGAGTTCACTCTCATCCAATAATCATAATCTTCAAGGGTATGCTTATAACTAGAGTAGTCACCTAATAAGTGAGTCACCTTGGCCCTATACATAAAGGCCGCACCAATCGTATTGTTAGGATATACATTTAGCTCCAATGCGGATTTAGGCAGCATAACATTGCCACTGAACTGTGGTTCTTCATACCAGCCATGGTTGGAAATTACTTGGCCGTCCGAGTCAATTAACCTCATGTTCGCATATACCATACCAATATTTTCATCACGTTTAAGATCAGCGACCATCTTCTCCAAGAAATGTTCAGGAAGAATGTTATCTGCACTGGTCCAAGTATGGTACTCACCCTTAGCTAGTTTAAAACCTCTGGATAATGTTCTTGGTATTTTACGATTTTCCTGATGGACTACCCTAATACGATGATCTGCTTTGGCATACGCATCAATAATTTCTGCCGTTTTATCTTTTGAACCATCGTTAATAATAATGAGTTCAAAATACTTATAAGATTGCTGCAGAATACTATCAATAGCTTTCGATACATAATCCTCACCGTTATATACAGGAAGAACGATCGATATAAGATCTTTCTCAAATGCAGTCTCGAACTTATCAAGTTCCAGGGAAAACGAATTGTCTTTGGCTACTTTATAATTATAAAATTTATACTCGTACCAAGTTAATAACTGATTGTAGTTTCCTTCATCTTTGCGCAGATCAACAGGATGATCCCCTGCGTTAGTCCGTTTAAGCTTATGCGACACTTTAGATTTAATCTTTTTTAGTAAGATCGTGGTGCCATAGTTTTTCCATACTCTATATCCCTTAAGAACATATATCATTTTGGACTTGTGTAAAATATGTTTAAGTTTATTCGCCATTTTCCACCTTTTAGAGTTATAAATATTATGAAGCTCCGTGGACAGTCTTCCATTATATTCTTGCAACTCACTGAACTGGGTGTTCAGTTCATTATATTGACCAAATAGTTGTCTATATTGATGGTTTAAAATATCCAAGTTGTTTTTTTCATCATTATAATCCTGTGTGAGTTGAGCGTACTGTTGTTCTAATTCATCTTTCTTTTCAGACAGAGATCTAATATCTGCTGACATGCTGTTTATTACATTTTCCTGATGATCACGCGTTTGAATCAATGTGTTAATCTGATCCGTATGCTCAGCTATGCGTTGTTTTTGCTGTTCTATTTCTTGGCTTTGATTTTGATTATGAGTTTGTAATTCATTAAATTCATTTTTTAGACGTGTATGCCCTGCTCTATAAGCCTGGTCTACGTCATCTTGTAAAAATCTATTAATTACATCCATACACTTATCTATCGTCTCTCTTCCTTTGACCGGAAACATCTCTAAAGTAAATTTCCTTCTTTGTTGTATTAGTTGTTCATCTAAGATTGCATTAAGTAAAGTTTGCTTAATATTGTCGTTATCGCTCACAAAAGGAACAATGTTTTGCTGAACTATTTGTTCTTCCAAAGGTAGAATCCCCTCGAACGATTCTGTTTGGGGATGCTGGAATATTACAATTGGAGTATCCGTAAACAGCGCATCAAATATAGCCCCAGAGCCGTCAGACAATATTACATCCGCTTCTTCTATTAAATGAACAAGAGAAGCCTTGTGATCAAGCACTTCAGGAACATGAGACTTAACTAGACTAACCCGATCATGCTCCAAAAAAGAAGTGCCATGGTGCAATTTTACCTTCATATTAAAGGTATCTGAAATTTCTTCAATATGGTTCATTACAAGCTCAATAGACGACTCATTTCCATACGTAGGCAAATAAAGCAAATTATATTTATCCGTTTCGCGCTTCATTCTTTGAAATTTAGCATATTTAATCATGCCTACGATCTCAGTCTGAGTGTAGGCTGCCAGAACCGAGGAATCATATAGCCCATTACAAAAAATGAAATCGAAATTCCGACTCCATGTATCTAAATTCCAGTTTGGTTTAGCCATTCCATACTGATATCTGAACTTATAATCGGACTTAACTTCCAAATAATAGGGGAGGTAGGGATAGAAGGCTATTTTATATGCTTTGTCAGGTACAGCGCTTGTTAGAGTCACTTTTATACCGTTGTTCTGCAAATAATGATAGGTATCTAAGGACATGTCTCCCCAATCATCTTCTTCAATGTGAGGGACATAAATATCACAAACGATCTGCTTTTTTTCACATTCCTCAATTAAAGGCTTAATCGTTTCATATAAAACAAGATTGTGAATGACAAAAGCTATAGATCTGTTCATATTCACTGTAAAACCTCTTCCTTTCAGGCAAAAATCCACTTATTTTCTTAATTTCAGTAATGTCTCATTCAGTAAAGTTGATGATGTACTCTTCGTATAGGGAAAATATATAATTTTCACTCCAACTTCCTTAAACTGCAACTCGTACTGGTCCCAACGTTCATTTTGAAACCAATCATCACCAACGAACATTACGTCATACTTTAATTTTTGCCAAACCTCAAATTTATCCATGGAGTCCTGAGGAATTACAGTATCAACAAATTTGATATTTCTAACAATCTCAATTCTTTCCTCAAAAGGAATGACCGCTTTTTTGTACTTATATGAAACCAACTCATCTGTGGTCACACCCACAATGAGTTTGTCACAGAGTGACTTAGCATTTCTCAACAAATTCAAATGTCCAATATGAAATAAATCGAAGACTCCGGAAGTATAGCCGATAATCATAAGATTTCTCCTAACGTATTTAAATTGAAGTTAAACCATTTGTCGAATGTCGTCTTCCCTTCAATTTTTTCAGAAGATAGGACTCTTTCAAGTTGAACAGGAAAACCTACCTTTTTTCTGTTTACAATCTCTGCTGGGATAATGTCTTTAAAAATTCTCTTGAGCGGAGCCTTAACAACTCCATCCTTCATCTTATACTGAGCGTCTACCCCTGCAAGCCTTTCAATTAATCTGTAATCCAAGAAAGGAGATCTTGCTTCTACCGAATTTAACATCGAGGCACTATCCAGCCTTTTGAGCAACCCTCGCAAATGGGCTTGTTGAAAGAATGCCGCTACGATTTTTTGAGGGGACTTTAACTTCATAAAAGGTGCCAATGCATCTTCTACAATCTCTAAATCATCTTCCGATCCATAGGTGTAGAGATCACTAAAGGCTCGGATATCAAAGTCTGTGGTGCTACTAGCCCATCTGAAGATACGATCATATCCAAAGAAAAGCTCATCAGCGCCTTCTCCACTTAATATGACTGTGTTCTTAGCAGATGCTTGTTGTGTCATATGATACAGCAACACTTCGTTGGGCACAGACAGAGGCTCTTTTTTTACAATCACCAGTTCACGAGCTAATGATAAAAAGCGATCAGGATCAAATAATATCGGGTGATGAATAGTGTTATATCTTGTTGCTGCGATTTCAGACCACTCGAACTCATTATAATCTTCAAAGCCAACAGTCCAAGTATGCTCTACTCCAGCGAGTGCAGTAATAATCGTGCTATCCAAGCCTCCGCTAAGGTAACTTCCAATTTCAACATCTGCGATCTTGCGGTACTCTACTGCAGAACGAATTAAAAACTCAAGTTCCTCATCAGAAGGCGGCTCTTTCTCTGAATAATCAAGTTCCCAATATTTAATAAATTCGCCATTCTCATAGTAATATCCTGGGGGAAACTCTTTTATTTCATTATAGACAGTACGATTATTAAAAAAACATCTCATTTTTTTTATATTGTCTTACAGCTGCTTGATCTAAAGAAACGTTGTGAACTAATGGGAGCAATGGAGCAATTTCAGAACTAAAAATGAACTCTTCACCATTCTTGTTGTAATAAAGCGGCTTTACTCCCATACGATCTCGTGCTGCAAAAAATGATTTGTGCTGGACGTCTAAAACAATAAAACTGAACATTCCATTAAGCCAATTCAACATTTGGGGACCATATTGAATGTAAAGCTTCAATAAAAGTTCAGTATCTGAGTTTGTTCTCATTTGAATTGAATAAGTAGAAGCTAATTCTTTATAATTATAGATTTCTCCATTAAATATAATCACATATCTTCCATCATCAGAAAAAAAGGGCTGATCACTTCTCTGATCCAGATCTAAAATGCTTAATCTGTTGTGACCAAGCATAAAATTTTCATGCTGGTATACACAAAGCGGGGCCGTAGGCCCCCGATGCTTCATTATATTTAATGAATTAAGAAATGCTTCTTTATTTATAGCTACATTAGAAAACAAAATCCCACACATTTTATCACCAGCCTTAATTAATAACTTGCAAATCTATTGTATTATCTACAAATATTAAACCTGGTACGTAATTATTCTCTGGCTTAGGAACCTCAAAAACAGCCGCTATACTTACGCTATCCAAATAAAGAGGCTCAAACGGCTTAGGCTTTAAGCCAATAGAAATGGTGTATTTACCACTTTCAGACAAAAGATTGCGGAAATTAAAGTTAACCTCAAGAATGCCCCCTGCTTGCATTTTCGGGACTAATTTGGCCTTATTGTAGATATTCATGCCAAACACATCTACACCAGTATGGTTTCTAACCATGTAGCCAATGGTTCCCTCGGAATCAATATCTTTATAATATTGTGCCAGCAAACGCAAAGTAACCATTTCGCCAAAAGGGACCTGGTTTACCACTTCTCCATTGACTAACAAGTCTGCCCTTATAAAACGTGCATCTCCCGTTCCAGAACGAAACTCATTGGCACGTTTTGCAAAAGCAGGATCCTCTTCTAACAACAACAGCGTACTCTTTTTATCCGTTTCGGAATTCACAAATGTATCCAAAGATTGGACACGCTTCATATCTGCAATTTCCTGGTTAATAATATTTTCATAAATTTGTGCTACGCGCTTCACTGGACCAATTTCGACCATGTGTCCCTTATCAATAAGCAATGCTGTATCACAAAAACTCTTAATGGTATCCATGGAATGAGAGACAAATAAAACTGTACTCTTTTTAGAGAGCTCCTTCATTTTGGTGATACATTTGGCCTGAAAATAAATATCTCCAACAGACAAGGCCTCATCCACAATCAAAATGTCTGGATCAACATTGATGGCTACTGCAAAGGCTAATCGGGCAAACATACCGCTGGAGTACATTTTGACTGGTTGATTAATGAAGTCCCCAATATCAGCAAAGGATGTAATATCTTCTACCTTCTCATCCATTTCTGCTTTGCTGTAGCCCATAAGCGTACCATTTAAATAAATATTTTCCATTCCAGTTAAATCCGGATTAAACCCAGCACCGAGTTCCAACAGAGCCGCAACTTTCCCATTCACCTTTATGCTTCCATGGGTAGGCGTAATTACGCCTGTAATCATTTTTAAAAGAGTCGATTTGCCCGAACCATTTTTACCGATAATGCCAATCGCTTGCCCTTTTTTAATAGAAAAGGAAAGGTCACTTATGGCTTTGAAATCAGAATGATATTTCTTTTTAAAAGGATGAATAGCCTCTTTTAAACGTTCATTGGGATTATCATATATTTTATATATTTTAGTGACATTATTAACTTCTACAGCAACTGATTCTGTTTGAGTCATACTCTTCTCCTCACAATACATCAGCAAAATGAGATTTCATTTTTTTGAAAATTTTGATTCCTATCGTACCTGCGATGATCACAATAGCCCAAAAGTAGATCGTCATGGATGGATGCTCCCAGAACCATTTGTGATTAATAAAGGTATCACGATATCCTTCAACAATATAGAAAACAGGATTAAGTTTAAAGAAAAACTGATACTTATCCTCGACAATATTCAAATTCCAAAAGATTGGCGTAAGCCAGAAAAACAATTGAATAAACACTCCTACAATTTGACCAACATCTTTTACAAAAACAACCAATGTCGCTGTTATGTAAGAAATGGACAAAGAAAGAAGAATGGTGGCCAATAAATAATAAAGGATTTGAATGTTATACATCGTAAATTCAACATTGTATATTTTGAACATAATGAAAAGAACGATGATAAAAAACACATGGACAAAAAGAGCAGCCAAAATTTTTACCATTGGTAGCAAGCCTACTCGGAAAACAATTTTCTTTACCAGATAATTGTTTTCAATAATACTATTGGTTGCAGTTGACAAGCTTTCCGAAAAGAATAACCACGGCACCATGCCTGTTAGTAACCAAAGTATAAAGGGTGTATCACCAATAGGTACATTTTTAAAACCAACCTGAAATACGACCCAATAAACAAGTATAGATACCATAGGATGTATAAAAGCCCAGAGTACCCCCATAAATGAACCAAGGTACCTAGATTGTATATCCTTTTTAGACAATTCCCAAAGTAACTTTAAATTTTTCGAAAAGTTTTGAGTTAAATTCATACGAGTGTGTCACGACCTTAAACATGGTTTGGTAAGTCTCTTACAATACAACAATGTAAATATGTGGGAAGTTTATTCTTGCGATATGGCTCTGACAGCTACTATATGCTAAAATGTTGACGTATCTACAAGAAAAGGAGATTGTAAACCTTGTCGAATCCAGTATACGGGAAACAGGCCAAAACGTCGACCCGTGACGATAAAAGGCCGGCTATGTTTTGGGTGTTAATTGTTGGCATGATTCTGTTTTTTGCTTGGTCTCCCTTCCAAGCTGCACTCTTTAATGGGCAAATGCTCGATTTTGAAAAACCGCTCTATTGGGCTGTCATCATCGCCTCGATTCTATTGATCCTGGCAATCGTATCTTATTATAAGAAATTCAAGCTGGAAGAGCAAAGGGATTGGCTGGCTGTATTAGTACTGCTGCTTCCCCTGTCTTATGTGCTTTCACTGACTTCAGCAGCTTCACATTACCTGGCCATGAATATGGTGGTGGTACAGTGCATCTATGCCGCTTTGTTTATTATCTCAATCTATCTACTACAGGATCGCTTAGGCAATAAGATTATTCACAACCTGATTATGACTATTGCTTATATCATCGTAGGCTTTGGCTTCATTAACTGGTTCGGACAGTGGGTGCTTGCCGGCAAGATGGTAGGCTGGTTTACCCAATATGTGTATCAGTATCGCTATACCAATGCAGTTATGACAGATACAAATGGTCTCCGGCTGACATCAGTGTTTCAATACGCGAATACATATGCGGCCTTTCTAATGGCTTTCCTATTCGCTGCCGTTTTCTGTCTGATGAAATCAAAACTATGGTATGGCAAGGCTATCCACGGCTTCATGTTGGTGCCTATTCTAGTCTCGCTATTCCTGACTTTGTCACGGGGCGGTCTGGTTATGCTACCTGTCGTGTTCGTGATTCTTTTGCTTTTCTTTAAACCAGCACGCCAAATTATATGGATTTTGCATTGCGCCATTGCTGGTTTAGCGTCAATATCTATCTTGGCGCCGATTACAAATATGGGATTACAACTCAATAAGACTTACAACGGCGGAGAGGCTGCCGAGGCTTGGGGATTACTTATTGGTGTCTCCCTGGCTGTAGCTGTCGTACTGTGGCTTGTTGAACGTTATTTGGCTCCAAAGCTGGAGAATGCTCTCAAAGGATGGACCTCACGCAAGTTATCCAATCTGTGGTTGCCTGTCGGGTCAGTTGTGGTGATTGGCTTGCTGGCTTTTCTGTTGATGGGAACTGGCCTGCGTAGCGTACTGCCGGAGAACGTACAGGTCCGGTTAGAAAACATCAATTTCCGCCAGCATAGTGTGCTGGAGCGGCTTGTATTCTATCAGGATGCTGCCAAATCGATTAAAGAACACCCTATTATCGGAAGCGGCGGTGGCGGTTGGGCAACTTTATACGAGAAATATCAAGATTATCCTTATACAAGCCGTCAGGCCCATAACTTTTTCATGCAGTATTTAGTTGAAGTAGGTATTCTCGGTTTCGTAATTTTCATGTCATTCATCTTATATATTTTCTATAAATATATCCGTAACTATATTAGACAAAATGATGAAGAACGGTATTCTCACTTCCTATATCTCATTTTGGCACTTTCGATCTTACTTCATAGCTTGCTGGACTTTAATCTTAGTTACGTGTTCATGGGCATATTGGTATTTGTGAGTCTCGGTGGTATGGCCGCTGCTATGGACAGCAAGCCGCTTAAACGTCTGTCTATGAATGCTTCGGGATTCCGAATCATGTATAGTGCCGTCATTGGCGTTCTAAGCATCGTGGTGCTTTTTTCAGGTCTTCGCTTCGTGCAATCGGCCAATGCTGCCACAACTGCCAAACAGATTATGGCGGTAAGTACATCATTTGAAGAAATTCAAAGTGCTATTAATAAAGATCTGGAGCTTCGCCCTACTCATCCAGATTCGGTTATAAGATTGGCTGCACTGTACAAGAATGTGTATGATCAAACGAAAAAAGAAGAATTTTATAACGCTGCAATAGAGGTACTTAATACGGGCCTGAAGGCTGAACCGTATAATAAAATCATGTATAACTCCAAAGTTAACCTTTTAAAAGCAAAAGGTGAGAATGAGCAAGCCTACAGTATTTTGGAAAATAACATTTCCAACTTTAAGTGGGACAATGACTGGTACAACATGTTGATTACTCAAGCCTACACTATTGGTAATAAGGCACGTGAACAGAAGGACACCACCAAGGAACAGAAGTATTTCCAAGCAGGTCTTACTGCTTATCAGCAGGTCCTGGATGGGGCAGCTCATCTTAAGACGGTTCCACCTGAAATCGAGTTGACACGTACTTTTGAAGTAACTCCAGGTATTGCGCTCAGTACGGGCAAAATTGAATTCATGTTAGGCAAGCCTGCTGAGGCTGCAAGCATCCTCAAAAACGGCTTGAAGGACGATCTGAGCGATGCTACAAACCGTGAGGTCGCTCGCTATTACATTGTTGCCCTACAACAGCAGGGCCAAAACGATCAAGCATTGTACGATAAGCTGATTAAGGCTGATCCGAAGGAGAAGGAGCAGATTGAACAGTTGAAAGCGGAGAAATAGTTAAGAAAAAAAGAGACTATCAGATGACGTTACATCATACTGATAGTCTCTTTTTTTATATTGACAAAGCATAGTTCGATTTAGTGAGATGTTTATTTTTGTTGGTCAATCTCTTCAATTACCTGTCTCATATAAGCCAGTACTTCATCCTTAATCTCGTTATGCTGTAGAGCATAATGAATGGTCGTTTCAATGAATCCCAGCTTCTCGCCAACATCGTGGCGATTGCCATCAAATTCATAAGCCAGAATAGGGTTCTTTTCTCCCAGTTTGGACAATGCGTCCGTCAGTTGAATTTCCCCGCCTACTCCTGCAGATTGCTGACCCAGGATATCGAAAATGTCAGGCGTCAAGATATAACGTCCCATGATCGCCAAGTTGGATTTGGCTTCTTCCTTCTTTGGCTTTTCTACTAATCGTTCCGCCTCAGAGATTTTAGAAGTAAGTGCATGGCCTTCAACAATCCCGTAACGATGTACCTCGTTCCAATCGACTTGTTTTACACCTACAATAGAACGCTGATACTCATCGAACACGTCAATCATCTGCTTGAGACATGGATTCTCAGACTCTACGATGTCATCACCCAAAAGGACGGCAAAAGGTTCATCACCAATAAACTTACGTGCACACCAGATGGCATGCCCCAAGCCTTTAGGTTCCTTTTGACGAATATAGTGGATATCTGCCATCTCTGATGGTTTGCGTACTTCATTGAGCAGGTTCCATTTTTCCTTTGAGGTCAAATTATGCTCCAGCTCGAAGGAGTAGTCAAAATGATCCTCTATCGCCCTTTTGCCTTTACCAGTAACGATAATGATATCTTCTATACCAGATGCAACAGCTTCTTCAATGATATATTGAATGGTTGGTTTGTCTACAATGGGAAGCATCTCTTTAGGCATGGCTTTCGTCGCAGGAAGGAACCGGGTTCCTAGTCCCGCAGCAGGAATAATTGCTTTACGGATTTTCATAGGTAAAACTCCTTTTCGACAAATCTTACTAAATTATTCAATAGTTTGAGTAACGTTTGGAAATTGCTAATAGTTTATTATAGCACTTAGTCATTGCATTGTTATATAATTTAAGTAAACCATATTATAGACTAAAAAAGATAGAAATTTGAGTACCAGATAAGCCAAAATTTGAGGAGAGAGTTTCTTTGGATTCAATAATCAGTAACCCTGTTTTAACGTTAGTTATTCCCTGTTATAACGAAGAAGAAGTACTGCCTGAAACCATAAGCAGACTTACGGTGATTCTGGAAGAGTTGGCTGAGAGCGAACTCATTTCTAAACATAGTAAAATGTTGTTTGTTGATGATGGTAGCCGTGATCAAACATGGGACATCATCGCATCATATAATCTAAAAAATCCTTTTGTCAGTGGTCTCAAATTGGCGAAAAATGCGGGCCATCAAAACGCTCTATTATCTGGGTTAATGGAAGCTAAAGAAACCTCAGATTGTGTGATATCCGTTGACGCTGACCTACAGGATGATCTCAATGCCATCCGAGAATTCATAATAAAATTCAAAGAAGGTAATGACATCGTGTATGGGGTGCGAAAAAGTAGAACTACCGATACATTTTTCAAACGTTCAACAGCCCAAGGCTTCTACCGTCTGATGAGTAAAATGGGCGTTAATATCGTATACAACCATGCAGATTACCGTTTAATGAGCAAAAGGGTTCTCCAGGAATTAGCCAATTTTAAAGAGGTAAATCTCTTTTTACGTGGTCTAGTTCCGTTAATAGGTTATAAGTCTACTGAAGTGTATTACGATCGACACGAACGCTTTGCAGGTGAATCCAAATATCCTTTAAAGAAAATGCTCGCTTTTGCTTTCGATGGAATCACCTCGTTTAGCGTAACCCCGATACGGCTTATTTCGGCTGTGGGTTTTGGAATGTTTGGCATAAGCTTATTAATAGCTGCCTATACCCTTATTAGCAAGTTCCTTGGTACCACCGTTTGGGGCTGGTCTTCTCTAATGTTGTCCATCTGGTTTATAGGTGGTCTACAACTCGTCGCACTCGGACTCATTGGCGAGTATATCGGTAAAATATATAAAGAAGTAAAACAAAGACCTAAATATATTATTGAGACTATTTTAGATTCCCAGAGCACCTTAGATACTGAAAACACAAAGAAAGTGAATAATAGTGAAAGGGAAGCTGTAGCGGTCCAATAACAGATGCGAACAGGTGACTAATTTGACTTTATTTCAGAATAGTTTTTTCCGTTTTCTTGTCGTAGGTGTTCTAAATACAATATGCGGCATGTCCGTCATGTTCTTGCTATTTAATATTTTAGAGACTAACTACTGGTTATCGACCTTTATCGGTAATTCTGTAGGCGCCACTGTAAGCTATTTCTTAAACAAAAGATTTACCTTCAAAAATGATGCAAACCATGGACAGACCATTTGGAAGTTCATCTCTATTATATTGATATGCTATATACTGTCGTATTGTCTCAGCTATCTAATCAGTCACTACCTGATCTCAAGTTTGAGCATTAAAAATAATGAGATTCTAGGCAACGTGTCTATTCTAATCGGGAATGTTTTTTATACTTTAATTAATTATGTTGGACAAAAATTTATTGTTTTTTCTAAGAAAACAAGCGCCCAAAAAGTATAGCAATAAGAGGCTCAATGGTAATTTTTTATATAAACTAGTAAATAGAAAAGGGTATGTGCTGTCAAAGCACATACCCTTTTCGCTTTTTCTATAGCAGCCTTGTTACTTCACCAATTGCCCACGTGTAACCCCTAGCTGATTCGTCGCTTTCAGTGTCTTCCATACTTGTGTTCCGCTGATTTCACCGCGCAAAGCACGGTTATAGAGATCAATAACCTCATGAACTTGCTCTGGTGTCTCCTCCAAAAATTCCACGCGGTAACGGGACACGCCTAGTTCTAGGAAGTTAGACAGGTATTCCGCGCCTGATTGCTCAATCGCGTTGTACACCGTATTACGGCATCCTTCGTCCACACGAACCGGGTGAGACATCCCAATACGATCACGCAGGGATGCGCGATGATCCTCACATGGACGACCGCAGTTGGTGTAGTCTGTTCCTTCACTCATAAAAGTACAATACACGCAGTGTTCGGTATGGAACATCGGCAAATGCTGCTGGATGACGATCTCCAGCTTGTCGGTACGTGTACGTCCCAGCATATCGACCATCTGTTGGATATTCAGGTCATACGACGGTGTTACCAGGTCACAGCCGGAATCCAGGAATAGATCAGCCGCTTTATGGTTGGCGATATTTAGCGAGAAGTCGCCAATCAATTGCGGATGATGTGCATCCGGGTTCTCCAAGCGATGACTCATGTAAAAATACAAGGCTCCCGGATTGCGTACCAGCACAGCATCCGGTTGCAGGCGCAGGATATTGTTGTGATATCCGTTTTCGCCTGGCATGTGAATACGCGGAGTCACCAGCGCAATTCGGCGCCCAGCGCCGTGCACAGCCTCTACGGCTGCCGGGAATTGCTTGATGAACTCGAAGTCGGCGTAGATGAACTCCACGCCGGCCTCAAGCGCAGCCTCCACCTGAGGGAGGCTGCGGCACAGCGCGGTCAGCTCTGCCTGACCACGTGCCACAGACGATGCCGGAGCTGCTGCATCGCCATACACCTCTACCGCCCGCTTCGTGTATACGGGTGGTTTGGGGCGCTCGCCCGCGAGCAGTTCCACCGCCTGACGGCGGATGCTGTTCAGCTCGCGCATGGGTACGATGACGTCCCCATGCAGATGGACGTCCAACTCCTCCAGCTGGAACACGGTTCCGCCCAGTCGGCCGAACTGCTCTTCGAGCAGTTCGTGCGTCATCGGACGCTTCTGGGCGATTTCAAGCTCCAACTCGGAGTCCACGCGGACCGTTGTGCCTTTCTGCACGTCGGTCCACCATGTCGACAGCGGCTGTCCTGGGGAGCCGCTGACCCGCACATGTACCGGGAAGACACGGTACGGCTTTTCGGTTTCGTACGACTGGCGCAGACGCTTGTCCAGCGCCGGGTCGTTGGTCTTCCAAATACGGTCGCCCACGTGCACACGGCGCAGATCCACATCGTTGCGTCCCGCTACGATGTCGACGATCCAGCCTTCTCCAGCTTCGCCTTCAATCTTCACGCCCTTGCGGCGGATATCGTATACGCGTCCGCCTTCTTCTTTTTGCGTAGGATCTCCTGCATCGAATACAATACCATCGCCACGCTTGAGCGGGGCGTCGATACGGCATACTACACCATCACGTAGGATTTGCTCCACTCGGCCCAGATACACGCCCCGGCTTTTCGGGAACGTACCGTCCACCAGCTTTTTGTTATTCGTTCCTTCCAGAAACCCGTGTGTAAAGCCGCGTGAAAAGCTCTGCTGCAGCTCGCGGATATCTTCTTTGCTCGTCTTGGACGTATCGCCGTCAAAATACTTGTCAATGGCCTTGCGATATTTGCTAACCACATTCGCTACATATTCAGGCGTTTTCAGTCGCCCTTCGATTTTAAAGGAAACCACACCTGCATCAATCAGTTCTGGCATCAAATCAATGGCTGCCAAATCCTTGGGGGATAGCAGGTATGTCACATCGGCCATCGGCTTTTGCTCTCCATCCACCATCAAATCGTAAGGCAAACGGCATGCCTGTGCACATTCACCACGGTTTGCAGAGCGTCCGCCCCACATTTCTGAAGTCAGGCATTGGCCTGAATAAGATACGCACAACGCTCCATGCACGAATACTTCCATCGGAAGCCTTGCTTGATCGCCAATTTTTTGAATCTGTTTTAGATTATTTTCACGCCCCAGCACAACACGTTCCATGTTGTACGGCTTCGTGAATTCTACAGCCTCCGGCGAGGTAATCGTCATTTGAGTAGAACCATGGATCGGAAAATCCGGCGAAATGTCGCGAATCATTTTCACCAAGCCCATATCCTGAACAATTAGGGCATCGACACCGGCATCAATACAGGCATCAACCAGCTCTTTAGCGTCCTCCAGCTCATTTTCAAATACTAGTATATTGAATGTCAAAAAGCCCTTAACTCCGTAGCTATGCAAAAAGGCCATAATTTCGGGCAATTCATCCATGCGAAAATTATTCGCCCGTGCCCGTGCATTGAACTTTTCCACTCCAAAAAAGATCGCATCGGCTCCGTTCGCTACCGCCGCACGCATACAATCCCAGTCACCTGCTGGTGCCAGAAGCTCGACATCTTCTCTTCGTACTGCTGATTTCATTATTGCCCTCCCTATATGCTGAAAACGAATGGTCCCTCATTGGAGCATCGTTGTTTTCAGGGCAGCTATGCTGCTTACTTGGTAATCTCATTAATATTCCATCCACTCATTCCAAAGCTGGTTATGTTCAGTCAGGGATATGGAAACCTACTAAGAATCTTATTTCTTAAGCCTATCTGTCTCTATCATCTTGTCCGATCATTCACACGCTGAACCATCGGTCCCTTGCCTGAAGCGCATCCAACTCAAAAAATCCGCATCACAAACATCTGCGGCAGAAATTATTCTTATCTTGTAACTAATCTAGTGTACCAGACTGCGCCCCAAGCTTCTACACTTTCCAAGCGATTCCTTTAAAAATATAATACTGAAATACAAAAACACCTCCAATCCCGGTCAGCGGTGCATTGGAGGTGCGTCATCATACCATTAACTAGGCAAACCTATACTTCGCAAGCATTTCTCCCCAGGGTGATATTCCTTCCTCACTGAAACCAGATTTTCTGTATAGCTTTCTAGCAAGTTCATTGTCTGGTTTATATCCAATCATGATCATATCAGTCCGATTACTGGCTTTCCTTATTTCGTCAATAACCAGCAACATTGCATGGTAACCATGGCCTTGGCCTTGAAATCTTTCGTCAATCATAAATCGGTAAATCCAGTAATTCCCGTCATCCGGGTCTAAACCAAACATCGTAAAACCAATCAATACGTCATTATTATAAATCGCTCTAGATAAAAACCCATCCAAAAACTGACATTCCGCAATTGAGTAAAGGTTAGATACCATAAACCTTTGTTGCTCAGGGCTCGGTTGAAGTTCAGCACATTCTACCCAATTACTTTTGTCGACTGCCTTTAGCGTAATTATTTTCGGATTCCCCCTATACTTCTCACCTTCCATTTTTTCTATTACCAAAGCTTACGGACCTTGCCGCACGAAACAGCAGATGTTAAAGCTAGGTCGTATTATAGCAAAAAGGCAGAATA